>JAQXBH010000258.1 GCA_029252505.1 Opitutales bacterium
TCCCTTCGAGGCAAAAATAGAGCATGCTTGTTGTGCGGGTCGATCGATGTCTTCCTGGACATCAAAGAAACGGTCACTATTTACTCTTACTATTCTGTTCCATCCCGTTTCGTTGGCTGGCAGATTTAAATCTGGCAGTTCTTCATCCTTCAGCCCGTATAGCGTAAATACCTGTTTGGCTCTATTTTTATGATCTTTTATTCTTTGGTGTTGATGCCAGGAATAGGAATTTACCTTATCAATTCCTATTTCTTTACCCAAATCAATGAGTAAATTCCCGTAAGTCCCGTCTTGTATTTGTAAAAAGACTGATTCTTTTGGAGAATCCGGTTCAGTCTGACCTTTTCCATCGAGTAGGGACATGGGATTTACTTCCCAGTTTGGTTGTTTGAGGATTTCCCCTTTTCCTACCGAAACACTTGCGAGCCCTCTTGAAGTATCTGCATAATCATGGTCACTCGGGGGTTGGATTGTAGGAAAAATAAATGATTTTGATTCATCTCCTGATTCAATTTTAGTTAAATATTTTCGCTCTCCTGGTTCCACAAATATTGCTTCTCCAGCCTGAATGATGTGATGTTCATGGTCTTGCTCCACAATCAAATTAACTTTCCCTTGAGTCACATCCAGTCGACTTAATCCGTCTGGGCCAACACAAGCAGCAAAGGCGGTTCCCAGGTCAACGAAGGTAGAGCTTGGAGTTTTAATTGAAAAACCTTGTGATTCCTTTGTATCTGCTATGACCGCAGCCCTACCTAGGGTAAGAAAAGCCGAGTTGGCCGAGTTGACCTCAACGATTGATGGCCCTCTCAATTTCATGATAGCCCCAGTATTAAAATGAATGTGAGCGACTCCTGATGAAAGCTCAATACGATCATTCACAAAAAGAGAACTCCCTCTAGCTATTTCATGGTCGGGGTTCATCCACCTACAATTGTCAAGTTCTTCAAAATGGGCAACGGCCTGTTTGAGCGGACTTTCACTGAGCGAGTTTACTGATTTGAAGTTTAAGGCAAAAAGAAAGATTAAAATTGCTGCAATCGATGCCCAAAAGGGCCAATAGGAAATAAGGGAAGTTTCCTTCTTTGGTAGAGTAATAGCATAAGGTAGTGCGGCATCAAGCCGTGCATAAGCGAGAAAATCCGTTCTCAGCTGATCGTCCCTTAGCATCTTTTCTTCTAACAATTCAACATCTTTGGATGTTGCCTGTGAATCAAAGTATAGTCTTACCAGTTCGAGATCTTCTTTGGATGATTTCACGCAAGACCCTCCTGTTGTTTTAAGTCTTTTCGAATACAGTCTGCTAAGGAAATACGTATGCGGTGTAAGGCTTTGTAAAGCGACATAGGGGTTCGTCCGGCACTTTGTGCCATTTTGTCAATTTTGGTTCCTTTGGAATAAGCCTGTTGAATTAAATTTCGATGTTTTTCAGGCAATTTGGAAACACATTTCTCCAAAGCTTTCTCTTCCAAATTAAGGTCTGATTCACTTTCAGCTTCTTTTGCTAATTGCATGACTAATTTCTCGCTAAACACATGACGATCCCTTGCTTTATCGCGCCGATAGGAGAGTGCTTCAAATCGGGCCACTCCAAATGCCCAACGCCTGAAGTTATCCGGGGAATCTAAACTATCAAATTTTCTCCATAGTACGGCAGCAGTTCCCTGCATGACCTCTTTCGCATCCTCTAGGGTTGGAACTAGTGAACGAACAAAACCGCGCAATGAGCTTTCAGTCTCAACATATAATTGAAGGAATTGGTCGTGCTTATCTCTTTCTCTAGAATTCATTCAAAACTTACACTCCACAAGAAACAAAATTTGCCTGAATAAAATGTAACTTCTATTCCCAACCCTTCATAAAGGCTACAATGTCGGCCACATCCTGGGGTGAAAGAGCAAGTTGTTCGGCGGAGAGCATTAAAGATCTTTTCATTCTCTTTGAGCTTTTTACTTTCGACTGTGGGATCATTTGGGTTAGTCCACCCTGTGTCAGCACGATAGCAGGATCACCTCGTGATTCTGTGATTCCGTGAATGACACCGCCGTCCTTAAGAATGTATTCTGTACCTTGAAACCCATGTGCAATTCCCTGGGAAGGATTGACGATAGCATGGATGATCGCGGTGGTGGATTGCTTGGCTGCCCAGCCTTCCAGTCGAGGTCCATAATTTGCCCCAATGCCGTTTACCTCGTGACACATAGTACAGCGCATGATGGTAGTTTTTCCTTGGACTGCATCTCCCTTAAGCAAGGCAATTGCATTGACATCAAGTTTTGTTTTTTGGGTGGGCTCGGGCGTGCTGATTGGAATCAGTTGAATTTTTTCGGGATCAAAAATACCTGAACTCTTCAATTTGCCGGTAAGTTCAAATTGATTCCATGCAGTCAAGCTACGTCTTAGTATCCATTGGGTTATGGTTTGCTTGATCTTGGGTTCGTTCGAATTCTTTCCTAGTTCAAAAAGCGCATCAGGTGCCAAAGGGTGGTTCACAAAGGCGATGGATTCAATGGCAAATAGTCTGTCTTTGATCGGAAGGGTTTCATTTTTTGCACGGGACTTTAGGTCATGGAGCGCTTCACTTGTGCCAAGTCGCCAGGTAATACGGGCAAACGATTTATCCCATTTCGCTGGATTTTGCATTCCGAGTTTATTGCGTAGGTATTTCCATACCTCAGCTTCTTTACCAGCAGCTCCAAGTCCAATCGACTCAACATAGTTTTTGTCCGTACCATCATATCGCTTTGCCACTTCAGCTAAGACGGGATTAGCCTGCTTGGCGGTGTATGGCCTCATAGATAACGCCACATCTCTTCGAATGCCTGGACTTGAATCTTTTGCCATCTTTCGTGCTTGTGGTACTAGTTTCCCTCCTGATCTTCGTACGCTGCGATATGCTACTAGGCGAGAAAGTGAGTCATTTGATTCCAGGAGTTTATTTACCCGCTTCATTCCATCATCACCCAGATAAGGAAGCAGCCAAATTGCTCGTGCCGCGAGATAAGGATTTTTATGACTGAGCAATTGAGATACTTTCGGGTACGCTTTTGCACCCATCTTTTGCAATTCCTTAAAGCCAAGAAACCTAACATTTGGATTGGGGCTAAGAAGGGCGTCCACTTGGCCGGATATTGTGGATAGGTTTAATTTCGGGGTATGTGATTGAAATCCTTTGGGAGCAACTCGGTAGATAGCACCAGACGAAGATTCATCCCGCGTCGCGTGTCCACCGGACCCAGGGTCATACCAATCAGCGACATAAACGGCACCATCCGGTCCAATCGAAATATCCGATGGACGGAAATGCACCCGTTCATCCCTTTCTTCTTCGCTAATATCAGAAGATAAACTTCGAGTGGTGAGGAAATTAAAGCGATCCATTGAATAGGTCGCTCCCTGGGGTTCGGGTTTATATCCAAATACCGTATTTCTTGAAGCTTCTCCAGAAAGATAAGTACCAACCCAATCATCTCCCAAAGCACCATTCTCATAGAAAGTTACACCGGTTGGACCTCCGGAGCCGTAGACATCACCCGCATCGAATGTACCCGGGTCATCCTGCCGCCAATGAGCTCGCGGAATGGCCTGTCCAGGGCGTTTATCTGCCTGCCACTTGTGTTGACCGTCCAGGGAATAATATCCGGCTGATCCAAATTCCAACACATAGGAATTCCGGCAACTTGAGTAATCATCATTATCACTTTGATACATATCGCCCAGGGAATTGACCACCTGCTCATAGCTGTTACGGTACCCATGTCCAATAACCTCTGCATCAGTACCGTCTGAATTCATTCGTATACTAAAGCCGGAACTCCAAACATAGCCATCATCGCTTTTGGCACCTTTGAGTTCATGAGTCGGGGTGTAGAAATATTTCTCACTGGCACCCCCTCGATAGTTGGAATTCATACGAAAGGTCTTTCCTGAATTATCAGTAAAAATCGCACCACAATTCCCACTGTTGAAATACCATTTTCCATCGGGGCCTGAAGTTACAGAATGAAGGGAGTGGTCATGTTGACGACCATTAAAACCAGTAAGCAGAATTTCTTTTTTATCGATTTTAGGATCAAATTTGAGGTCCCGATTTACATCGGTGTAAATTACAATATCGGGCGGTTGAGAAATAATGATTTGGTTATCAAAAACAGATATGCCAAGGGGAGACTCTAAGTAGGGATCCTGGAGAAATACCTTCGACTGGTCGGCCGTGCCATCGTTATCAGAATCGATCAGAACCATAATACGATCACCTGCATTTCGGCGAATACCAAGCTTTTCTCGATAGTTTACCCCCTCGGTTATCCAAATTCTTCCCAGTGGATCAATTGACATATTCGTGGGATTATAAAACTGTGGACTCTTAGCCCATAAGGTTACCTCCAAGTCCGGACTCGTTGAAAATTTATCGACTGCGACATGATTGGTTTTGCCTGCTGGGGGCCATGCCATTACTGACTTTTTAGGAGTTGCCGAGAAGGCAATGCTAGTAATTAAGGACGCAATCAGGAGGGAGGGATAAAGATATTTCATAAGGGATCCAGAAATGAGGGTTATTTCTTTTTTGGCTTTTTGGGTGCACGTGGAGGCATTCTTCCATCCGGTCCAAGTATTGGTTTTTTCCCTGGTTCTTGCGTTAACAAATCGACGGTGGGTAGTTCAATTTCTTCTGGGAAGTCGGGTCGGTTTAAATTTTGATTGAGTATGGCCTTGGTCACAGGGGAGGAGGGGACCCCTTCTTTTGGAACCTCGACCCGGGTCACCCATGCGATGGTATTGAGGATTAATTTCCGGTAGTCTTCAATTGCCCAGTTTCGATGATAGTGTCCGCCCACAAATCCTGCCCCTCTGGCACCCTGCTTTGGATCGGAGCACCAAAGCAATGCCTGAGGAGTCCCCAGTTTATCCTCGGCCTGCTTATTCCAGAATTTTGAACTGCCATATCGAATCATATTTTTTTCGGAGGGGATTGCAGTGGCGAGTGGATAGCAATGTTTACAGTCCTTAGTATTGGGGAAGTTTAAATTCCAATAGAATTCATCATAAGCTGTAAGTGATCCAACACCACGGCCAACCGGATGATTTTTTTTGGGTGTAATATTCGCAATCCAGGAAGGGTTGACGGAGAAATCATCATCGTAGAAGCCACCGATCCATGAATGATAATATTGTTCCGCCACTTCCTTGGTGGGATGCACTCCATAATGCATAAACATGATGCCCATCCCTGCTTTTACTTTCTTGTCGAGGAAGGCATATTTTCCTCCAAATTCACCCCCTCCGTCGGCATAGATGATGCAGGCATCCACTCCTTCAAAAATGGATTCATCTTGGGGCCATCCATACCAGTGAACCTTGGCATTAATAGGAAGGCCGCTTTTATTTAAGGCATTAGCCAGTAAAATTGAACCGGCTTTGTACTCGTGGAATCCATGTCGGTGTTTCGTATCCCCCGCGATAAAGAGAATATTTTTTGTATCCTCGGTTTGATGATGTTTAGCTTGGACGGATAAGGTTCCATAAAGTGCCGTAAAAAGCACAAAGCAGAGAAAATTGGCATTTAGTAGGAGGGGACGAATGAGAGAATTCATCCGTCCATAGTAAAAGTTTCGTCCTTTAAGGGCAATCCAAAGCAAGGAACTGAGTGGTATTAAATAGAAGAGGCCAATCCGTTCGGAAAGATATTACGAAACTCCGGTAAAGCAGAATCGTATGGAAAATCCTCGATGATCCATAGGTTACGGAAAGAAACACCGGTTCCCTTGTGGTCCTGAATCATCAGTGGCCTTTTGTCATGTTTCTTGTAGGGACCACCTACTTCTCCGTATACCCAGACATCATTATGGATGAGGATACCGTTATGAAATGCGGTGACCCGGAGAGGTTCGTCGACTTTTCCTTGAGAGGAAAAAACAGGAGCTTTCATAAGAATGTCATACGATTGCCATTCCCCAGGTTTACGTGAAGCATTTACACGGGGAGGATGCTGGCCATAAATGGAACCGCATGTCCCGTCGGCAAAGGTCGGGTTTTGGAAGCTATTGACCACCTGCATTTCGTAGCCAGACATGAGAAAGATTCCAGAATTACCATATAATTGGCCTTTCCAATCTGGGTTGTCGGAAGGGTCAAAACGAAATTCCAGGTGAATCCGTGCATCCCCATAAGCCTTTTTAGTGGAATTGTTTCCTTTGCTCCGAGCCATAGTTCCTTTTTTATCGAATTTCCAGTTTGGATTAGTCCATTGGGATGAATCCAGTACGGTGGCGTTCTTGGGAGCGGGCAGGGTGCATTTTTCCCGTGGCAGGGGAGAGACTACAGGAGGCAGTGGACGATTTTTGTCGTTTCGATTCCAGCTTGATCCGGCTAGTGTCCAGCCAACATTTCTCCCGGGGCGTGGTTCACTGGGAGGGCGTACTTGGTTAAGTGTATAGTAGATGGTATCAAAATCCAGCAACTTGGCTTCAGTGTTTTTCTGCTCCGAGAATGTAATTGCGTAGATTTTATTTTCACTTAAAGGGACATCAAATGTGACCGTTTTCCGATCCTTAGAAAGTTGATAATTACTCACTTTTAATTCCTGTTGATCTACCGGTGGAGAACCATAGGTACTGTAGTAATGATATCCCCAACTTGAAACCTTTGGGGTCATCTTTTTACCAATTCTCTCGGTGAATTGAACCGCAAATCCAGTCTTGGTTAAATTTGCGGAGTGGATGGCAAAAGGTGTAGTTTTCTTGTCCCACTCAACATATTGTATGGCGGTACGCTTGCCTCCTTTACTAAACCAGCCTCTTCCTACCTGAGCTGACCAAAGACGCCCCTGCGAATCGAAAGACATTTTTACGGGTCCGCTTTCCAATCCGCGAAGGAAATCCACACACCAGCCTTGGTATTCGCCATTAACTTTCTCAACCCCACACCGGAAGTAATTGGATTGTCTTTGGTCACCCACAAATATTTGTCCACTAAATGGCCCGAATTTCCCACTGGTGGTATCCCAAATTGGACTACCCGGCGAATTGGCAATTTCCTCGCGAACCAACCAAACTGCTGGAGGCGTACGAATTTTTTCAAAATCTTGAGCGGTGAGAGATAAAACCTTATCCTTGGTGAAGTCGGGACGAGCCGGTAGCGAAGCTGGGTGCCCGTAGAAATTTCCTTCACGTACATGGTAAAGGGCACAATCCGCTACCCAGTCTCCTTGATTGTCTGTGATGAAAAGCTCATCATCGGGGCTCATCCCAATTCCACAGGGAGAACGAAAGCCACTGGCAAGAGGTTGAAAATGGCCTTTTCGATCTGACCGGTAAACCCAGCCGCGCCAGGGTGCGTTGTAGGACATATTACCTCCTCCTTTTCCAAATGGTTTTCCGTCTGGAACAGTAAATTCTCCCCGTGCACCCAGATTAAGGGAAGCATATTTTCTACCCAACGAATCCACCACGGGACCGAAATGATATTCATGATATTCACTAGATATTCCAAATGCATCTGTTATGCATTCATAACGATCGCAGACTCCGTCTTTATCAAAGTCAATCAGTCTGGTTAATTCCGGTTTTTGTCCCACATAATATGCCTCTTCTTTCTCATCATAATGGATTCCATTTGGTTCCATCAAGTTTTCGGCAAACTTGGTCCAAATCTCACCCTTTCTTTCCCAAACTTCACCTTCCCAAGTGCAAATTGCCAATGTGCCGTCTGGTTTGTGACATAATCCAAGAACGGAAACTGAACCACGGGGTAGGGGAACAGTTTGGATTTTATATCCAGCTGGAATTTGCCCATCTAAAATCGAGAAGCTGAACAGGAAAAAGAAAATGGAAATTTTTTTCATATACTTATTTTTAAAAACTAAATTAGAAAGTGAGTTTATAGGAATTCTTGCCCTCTGGGCTAATACTGAAGTTTTTCGGTTTGCCATCCACTAGACTTGCAATCGTTACGGTATCCCCAATGGTTTCGTAGTGAAGCAAATTAAAATGTTCACCCTTCAATATTGTCTTTGCGATATCCGGTAATTCTTTTCCTTTTACTTCGGATTGTTTTTGACTCCTACTATCAAGCGAGGGTGTTTGATTTAAGAAAGCGGATTCCCATCCTTTAACAATTTTTCCAGTAGAAGAATCATAAGCCAGCATTACTTGATTGGGTAGAAGCAAGAGCAAGGTGCGGGGTGGTAATCCAGATATCCATTTTCGAATAACTTTTGCTTTTTCGCTTGAACGAACAACCTTGGGTACGCTTCCCTCCAAACTTTTTCCTGTCAGCATCCAGTGTTCACCATTTAGTTTTTGAAGCCTCGCATAAAATCTCATTGAATGAGAGGTTGGTTCTTCGTGCAAAATTTCCAAGTCATGGGTGCCGGGAGGCAATTCAAACTCTTTGCTAATGTGAGTATCCTTTGGTTTGCTGTCGTTGCTGTAGTGCATTTCCTTTCCATTTACCCAAATGGAAGTTCGTCCTTTTCCACTAATATTAAATCGATACTTGCCAGGTGATTTAATATGGAGGATCGATTGCCCTCTTAG
Source organism: Opitutales bacterium (assembly GCA_029252505.1). Taxonomy (GTDB): domain Bacteria; phylum Verrucomicrobiota; class Verrucomicrobiia; order Opitutales; family Seribacteraceae; genus Seribacter. The sequence goes on from JAQXBH010000258.1 coordinate 8,538, forward strand.
GACACCATCAAACATTCTTTCTACATAGTAAAAGTTTTCGGGTAATTTCTTTTGGGATATCGATTCAATAGAATCAAAAAGATCAGGGTGCAGTCTTTTCCCTTGGAAATAATCTCGGGAATAGCTGGATCGAAGAGTGTCTCGGTTGCCTTCTTGTTTATCTAAGATGAATTCAGTGACTGACCTTAGATCCTTTTCAGGATAAACCAATTCGTAGGCAATCATTTCTGTGCCGGTAATCCCTTTTGCAATACTTCGATATACAGCATCTTGTGAATCCCCATTTTTCCAGTACGAATCAATCAGATTAGGCCCAATTCCACCATCCAAATTCGGGCCATGGCAAGTAACACAAATTTGGCTGTAGATTTCCCGCCCACGTTCAGTGCCACTAAAAGCGACCTGATAAGCAAAAATGGAAAAGATGAAAAGTGTAAAATATTTGAATTTCATAAAGTAGTGATATCTTTTTTGTTTTCTCATAGTAACAGTAAATTGGTTAAACGAAAAAGTAGATTGAGAACAACACAAGTCACTCCAAAATTTATAATAGTTGCCGAAATAAATTTTAACCTCAGTTATATTTTATTGGACTGTTGAGATAAAAAGTTGCCATGATCAATATATGAACCGACGAAAATTCCTAACCACGACGACTACTTCTCTCGCAATGGTACCGTTCCTGTCAGCGAAAACGCATTCTTTCAAGGATAGGATTCAAAAAGCGGTCAAGTTTGGAACCAAGCCCAATGAGAAGCAAATGCAGAAACTTAAAGATCTCGGATTCGATGGGATTGAAGGTTCTGGTCCTGGTTTGCAAACAGAGGCGATGAAAAAAGCTTGTGCAAAGCATAGTTTACCAATGCATGGGCTGGTTTATAATAAACATTGGAAAGTTAGACTGTCCGATCCAAACCCAAAAGTTCGAGATGAAAGTAGAAAAGGACTTGCTCAGGCAATGCGGGAAGCAAACGGGGTTGGGGGGAAATCCGTACTTTTGGTCCCTGGTCGGGTAAAGGGAAGTCAGGAAACTCACCAGCATGTTTGGGATCGATCTAGTGAGCAGATAAGGAAATTATTACCTTTAGCTGAAGAATTAAAAATTCATATTTTGATCGAAACGGTATGGAATGGATTTTGTTATAAGCCCGAACAATTTAGGGATTATATCGATGCAATTGATAGTCCCTGGGTACAGGCGTACTATGATATTGGAAATATGCAAAAATATGGACCCAGTCATGAGTGGATCCGTGTTCTTGGAAAAAGAACTTTAAAGCTGGATGTTAAGGACTGGGGCTCCAAGAATGGATTCTGTCCACTCGGTCAGGGAGATGTGGATTGGAAAAAAGTCCGCCACGAACTTGAACAAATTGAATTCAAAGGCTGGGCTACGAGAGAGGGTAGTGATGGAGGAGTCGAGAATACTGCTCGTTTGATGAATGAATTACTTGCTTTGTGAGTACCGCATCGTAAAGAAGAGCAACTAGGTTTCGTTACTTTCTATCCATTTACTCAGGGATAGTTTAAATTAAATGATGTGGAAAGCACCGATTCATTAATGCTTAAAATGGTGCAACTTCGACCACAATACCGTCCAGTGAATCGCTCATTTCTACTTGGCAACTAAGTCGGCTTCGCTCATCAGTTCCTTCTTCAATATCAAATAAGTCCTGTTCGGCTTCAGTCGCTCGACCTGTTTTTTCCAACCAATCTGGATGTACGCGAACATGGCATGTTCCGCAGGAACAGCAACCACCGCAAGCTCCCAAAATTCCTTCGACATCATTATCACGTGCAATTTCCATTAGGTTACCGGTTGCATCTTGTGCCACCACTTCGTTTCCGTCTTCAGTTATAAAAGTAACTTTTGCCATTTTCGATATATATTAAAGATTGTGAATGCGTCTAATTAGATTCGCGGATGGCCAATGAATCAAATTCAAAAACAAAAAATGCGATATTAGTTCCTATTCAACAGGAATGGAAAATGTGGCGAATTTTTCTTTAGCTTTAGAAAGACTGGCATAGTCAGGAGTTTCAGGGTGACTGACTAGAAAATTATTTTCATCAATCAAGTTAAGAATGCAGTGAGTAGTTCCTTTTGGAAGTGAAAAACTGACACCACCAGATGACTTTTTGGGAGCAATTATTCTGAACCATTCTTCGTACTGTTGATTACCATTAAGAGTATAAATCAAGTCAGCCCGAATGACTTTTGCCCCATTTTCTCGAAATTTGAAATGAATGGTCTGTCCATCTATGTTGTGTGAGATGTTTTTGGGCACTTTAAGTTTTTCGGGTCCAATATGCCTTGCGTGGGGGTTATAATAGGGAAAACTGGCTTTCATTTCCTTGAGCTTAGCCGATAGTTTATGATCAAGTTCTTTTGTAAGTTTCGGGAAATCATCTGCGAGATTATTGGCTTCCTCAATATCCACTCGAACCTGTTCTCCACCAACGGTACGGTAGAGTTGATACATTTCTTGCTCAGGGTTTTTCTCGTGATACCGGTGGTCGTAATTACGGACTAATTTATATCCACCCACTCGAATAGTGCTTTCAAAGGCGGAACTATTTGGGAAATGCCAAACCATTGTGTCCCGCGTTTTCCCGTTCTTATCCTTAATCAAGTTTGTATCTCTTGGATTTGTAAGAAGCAAATTACTCAAATCCGCACCATCCAGGTTTTTGTTTTTCGGACGGGAAGTTCCAGTAAGAGAAAGAATGGTCGGGTAGAAATCCAGACCATTAACCATAACATCAGATTCAACTCCCTGATTAATTTTAGGCCCGGTTATTATGAGTGGTACTCGTGTGCCACCTTCCATTGCTGAGATCTTTCCCTTATCCAAAGGGTAATTGTCAGTTATTACCTCTGCGGCATGGCCTTCCATCCCGCCGTTATCAGAGGTGAAAATGATAAATGTATTTTCACTTAATTTATGACCGGGCCAACGGGGGTCTTCCGTCTCTTCCAAATAAGAAATGACTTTACCGATATAATAATCAAGTTCTTCTACCATAGCACAGTAAAAAGGATTTTGCTGACCTTTCAAAGTCCACCCTTTGTTTTCTTTGGGTTTTTCCACTCCCAATTTTTTACAGTATTTTTCAAGTAGTTTCTCAGAACGCGTGTGAATCGGTGTATGTACCAACCAGGTAGCGTAATAGAGAAAAAAGGGCTGGGCATTATTTTGACGAAGGAAAGTAAGGGCGTCTTCACTTGTCTGATGAAATGGATAGCCATTTTCATCGAGACGGAAAGGGTCATTCTTTCGAGTTGTCGCAAAGCCGTTTACTCTACTTTGCATACCAGACCGAGCACCCCGACTGCTTCTTGTCCAATCAAATCCCTGATCTTCTGGTTGGGGGAAAGCCTTGTGGTCAATCGCCATGTGCCATTTTCCAGAATGACCAGTAGTATATCCATTTTGCTGTAATACCCGAGCAATAGTCATTTCATTTGCTGGCATTCTGCCGCTGTACCAAGGAGCCATCATGGTCCACCCGAATTTATGATTAGGGGTAGGGGGGGCACCTCCAACCACGTGTGTCTTTTGTGCCCGAGCCGGATGATTGCCACTCATTATGGCACATCTGGATGGTGCACAAGTAGGAGCTGGAGAATAAGCCTGCCAAAACTTGACGCCTTTTTGAGCAAGTGCATCGATATTCGGCGTCTCCATGGGAGATGGCTCGTCAATGTCATAGCATTTCACATCCTGCCAACCGAGGTCGTCAGTAAGGATGAGTACGACATTTGGTTTTTCGGGTCGATTTGCGGCACTTAGAAATGTGCTGGTGAGTAAGATTAAAAAGATGAAGGGGAACAATTTCATAAATTAATAGCCAGGTGAATAAAACCGTCAGGAAAAGAAGACAGAATAATTGATTTGATTATCTATACGAAAAGGAGATAGCAAATCAAGGATACAGTAATTGCACCAAGCAGATTGAGGACCAGGCCTTCTCGAGCCATTCGTTTAACTGAGACTTCTCCGGTGCCGAAAATTACCGCATTTGGAATCGTAGCTACGGGTAGCATGAATGCACAACTGGCACTCATTGCAGCAGGAATCATGAGTAGTTTCGGGTCAAGGCCAGAGGCGAGTGCGGCGGCTCCGAGTATAGGCATGAGTACATTTGTTGTGGCCGTGTTACTGGTCATTTCTGTCAGGAAGGTAACCAGTAATGCCACAAGAAAAAGAAGTCCAAGGGCGGGAAGACTTTCGATTCCTGAAAAAATACCGGCAATTGATTGGCTTAATCCGGATTGCTTAAATCCTTCGCCTAAACAGAGTCCGGCACCCACGAGTACGAGCATACCCCAGGGTATTTGATTTGCAGTTTTCCAATCGAGTAGTCTTTCCCCTTTTTTTTCTCCGTTAGGAATACAGAATAAAAAAATTACCCCGATGAAAGCAACGCTGGCGTCATTTGCCTGCGGAAGATCGAGCCAGGTTTTCCAGCCCCCAAATGGTTCGGAACGGGTAATCCATGCAAGGGCAGTAAGGCCGAAAATAAGTAATGTACGAATTTCCGGTATCCGCCAATTTCCCGGATCCGGTAGTGCGATCCGTTCTTTACCCTTAACTCCCCGGCTAAGCCAAAGCCAGATAATCAGCACCATGATAAGAGATACAGGAACTCCAAATTTCATCCACTCGGTAAATGAGAGTTCGGGGTTGCCCAGGTCTTTGTAGGCTCCGATCATCACCAGGTTGGGGGGAGTACCAATGGGGGTTCCAATTCCGCCGACATTAGCGGCAAATGCAATTCCGAGAAGGAGGGGGATCTTGAGAGCATCGCTTTTGCTATTTTGAATCACGGCTAAGGCCATGGGTAGCATCATCAATGTAGTGGCGGTATTCGATATCCACATACTGAGAAAGGCAGTTGCGATCATAAACCCAAGGATTAAAAATTTCTCTCCAGGGGGACAGGCATTGACCATCATTAATGCAATACGCCGGTGAGCACCGCTTTTTTCCATCGCTTTGGAAAGAAGAAAACCTCCAAGCAAAAGAAGAACTAATGGATGTCCATATTTCTCACCGACTACTTTGGGTTCGAGTATACCGAAGAGTGGGAGAAGGGAGAGAGGAAGGAGAGAGGCCACAGGAATGGGGACAGCTTCGAATATCCACCAGAGTGCTGTCCAACTAGCAATGCCAAGAGTGATAGCGGCAGGCGATGCCAACCCCCCCAATTTCCACGCCGAATAGCTCAAAGTTATAGAGAGCAGGGGTGCCATACATAATAAAATGGATGAAGATCCAATTGCTGGGCTGTTATTCTCTGAGTTTTTTTGAGTGGTCATTCTTCAAGTTACTCAAACAAATAGAAGGATGGATTCCGAATTTATTTTACTTACTCTTACAACATGGAGAAAATAATCCATGTACTCGATTGCTTTTCTCATATCTTTTTTATTTTGTTTCGCCTTTGCATCTGGAGGCAAGCCCAATGTAATCGTCGTGCTGGTTGATGATATGGGTTACTCCGATCTTGGGTCATTTGGTGGAGAAGTAAGAACTCCTCATTTGGATCGTTTAGCGAAAAATGGTTTACGATTTACTCAAAACTACAATTCTGCTCGTTGCTGTCCATCCCGTGCATCTCTGCTCACGGGCCTTTATTCTCACCAGGCAGGGATCGCGAATTTTACGGGTCGTGATTCAACGGATCGCTTGGGTCCTGCTTACCTTGGGAAACTGAACAAGCAATGTATGACCTTGGCCGAGGTTTTAAAAGAAGTGGGTTACTCGACCTATGGCGTGGGGAAGTGGCATGTTGGATACGAGGAAATTCCTACGGATCGTGGTTTTGATGAGTACTATGGATATATCCGCGGGCATAGCACCAGTCAGTGGAAGGCAGATAATTATTTGAGGTTGCCCGAAGGTAGGAAAGAGGAATTGAATTATGACGGTCGCGAATATTACGCTACCGATGTCTTTAATGATTATGCCATTGAATTTATTAATCAGGCTCAAAAAAAAGAGGAGCCCTTCTTTCTCTATCTTGCTCATTCTTCACCTCATTTTCCCTTGGAGGCACCTACCAAAACTCGAGACTCCTATTTGGAAACTTACCGGAAGGGGTGGGACAAACTTCGAAAGGAACGCTTTGAAAAGCAAAAGGAGTTGGGACTACTCACTGACTCGTGGAAGTTTACCAAGCTTTCAGAGGTTCCCGTTGACCGGGATGACATTGCTAATCAGTTTGCGGGGAAACCCAACCCTGACTGGAAGGATGTTCCCGAAAACCGACAAGAGGACTTGGTCTATCGAATGGCCACTTTTGCCGCAATGATCGACCATGTGGATCAGGGAATCGGAAAGATCCTTTCCCTTTTGGAAAAGGGTGGGGATCTTGATAATACCTTGATTCTTTTTACCAGTGATAATGGTGCGTGCTACGAATGGGGTCCCTTTGGTTTCGATCAAAGCAGTCGCAAGGGCTCTACCAAACTTCATGTTGGAAAAGAACTTCAAGGTGTGGGGGGTCCTGCCACGTATCACTCAGTGGGGAGTGCCTGGTCCTGCTTGAGCAATACACCTTTAAGGATGTACAAGCACTTTAACCATGAGGGGGGGAACTGCAGTCCACTTCTTGCTCATTGGCCAAAAGGGATAAAAGATTCCGATCGCTGGATTCGTTCGCCTGTTCACCTTATAGATTTTATGCCTACCATTTTAGAAGTTTCTGAAGGAAACTACCCTAAGAAATTTAAAGGCGAAGAATTAGTTCCGGTCGAGGGCAGGAGCTTGGTTCCTTTTTTCAATGGGGCAATAGATACAGACGAGCGTATTCTCGGTTTTGATCATTTTGAATCAAGTGCGATCCGTAAGGGTAATTGGAAATTAGTGCGTGGGAACAACCGTTATAAGAATCGGACTTGGGAACTTTATAACCTGGCTGAGGATCGCTGTGAAACCAACAATCTAATTGGTTCTCACCCTGGAAAAGCGAAAGAATTGGAGGCCGACTGGCTGGTTTGGGCAAAGCGGGTTAAGGTCAGTCCATACTACAGTCATGTAGAGGTAAATCCGACTAATCTTAGAAAAAAGATGAAAATGGATGCCCAAGGATTTTATATTCTTAAACAAGGGGATCAATTTACCAATGAGTATGCACCCCAATTCGCCCATAAGTCCATAGAGATTAAACTTTTTGTTACTCGTGGAAAAGAAATGAGCGGAGTCTTGATTTCTCATGGCGGGAGTCGAGTTGGATATTCTCTTTATCTTGAAAAAGGAAAACCAGTTTTTTCCTGTCGATTAAGTGGAGCCTTGCACACTATCCGGGCATCCATGCCCCTGCCCAAAAAACGAGCTTCATTGAATGCAACTGTTTTGCCCGATGGTAGAGTCACCTTACGGATTGATAATCAAGTGGTCGGGGAGGGAAAACTCCCCAGTCTTTTTAATAATAACCCTCTGGACCCCCTCGAAATTGGAAATGATTCACAGTCAACTGTTGTAAAATACAATACAAATTTACTCTTTAAAGGAAAAATCAATGGGGCTAAGCTTAAATTCAATTAGTCTGAGAAATAAATCATCAAAAATAAAAATGAAATTAATAAAAACTGGCTGCCTCCTTTTATCATTCGCCCTACTTGCATCTGCCAAAGATGAAAAGAGTAACTTAGTCTTCGGCAACCAGGTCAGCGAGAGCGGAATTCGTCACTCCTTCCTCATCTGCGGCAAACCGACCGCTCTGGTGAACGAGCAAAGCCAAATCGTATGGCAAACCAAGGGTTATGGTCGGGATGGGTTTGTTCTAGAAAACGGAAATATATTGGTCTCGATAGGCGGGGAGAATATGGCCAAAGAAATTACCCGGGCAGGTGAAGTCGTTTGGAGTTATAAGTTAAGTAAAGAAAACAAAGAACTTGGTTCATCGGTTAGGCTTACAAATGGAAATACTTTAGTGGTAGAGCGGGGAGTAAAGCCACAGTTGCTTGAGGTCGGTAAAGATGGTTCCATCCAAGTAGTTGTTCCTTTACAACCCGATACCCAAAATGCACATATGCAGACACGAATGGCCAGGAAGTTACCAAATGGAAATTATATTGTTCCACACCTTCTCGCTTTTGCGGTTAAGGAATACAAGCCGGACGGTACAGTCGTACGGACGGTTAAAACGGACCTACCCGAACTGGGTGGTCGCAAAGAAAGAAACTGGCCATTCACTGCCATTCATTTGAGTAGCGGAAATCTTTTGGTAAACCTGACCAACGGAAATAAAACCGTTGAGTTTGACCGCAATGGAAAAGTTGCCTGGCGTATTGATAATTCGGATGTCGGAGGTCGTTTTGCAGATCCATGTGGAGGGCAAAGGTTAGCCAATGGAAACAGTGTGATTTGCAGCTATGGTCAAAGAAAAGCAGATATGCCGAAGCTCTTCGAAGTCAGCAGGGATAAGAAGGTGGTTTGGGAATATTTCAATCCTGAAGTTCGGGCACATGAAGTCCATGTGATTACTACGAACCGTAAACCAGAAGGTTTGTTGAAATAAGTATATTAAATCTCTTTACTATGAACAATATTCATATGTA
>JAQXBH010000266.1 GCA_029252505.1 Opitutales bacterium
GGAACGGGGAACTTCAGAACGATCATAACCCGGTAAATTTCCCGCTAATACAAAAACGAGATCGGGATCAAAACTAATTGCCGTACTCAAGCCATACCAAGGGCCAATAATTCCGGCAATCGGCTTCGCGTATAACAATTCCTTGGGATAGTATTGATTCCTGTCGACTTTTAAAGAATCCCGGCTATCCCCCAAACTAGTAATCCAATCAATGGCATATTTCTTGTTTTCCTGGCTTGCCTTTAAGATTGTTTTTCCCAGGGCAGCAGTTTCTCGTAGGTTCCAATACAATACTAAATTGAAATAGGAATTAGGAGATAGGGTGATAATGGAGGAAACTAAAGCTTCTTTTGATTGATTGAATTGTTTAACAGATTCATTTCCTTCCAACATATAAGTCCCCACATCGAGAAGATAGACCACATGACGGCCTTCGTAAGACTGACCGAAGAAGGTTACTTCATTCTCAGGTTCGGGTACCACAACAGGCGGAATGAGAGAAGGAATCGCTATTTTACTGGGTTGAGCAAGAAGGTTCTCAATATTGCTGTCCTGACTTTTACTGGGCAGAGGTTTCGCGCGAGCATTTTCAAGCATAGTATCAATGCTCTCGTCCTTCCCGTCCAATTTCGCTTCCTCTTTTGCAGGAGAGACTGAATCGGGAAAACGATCAACTAAATTGACCGGCGAATCGATTGCATTTATTTCATCCACAATCAACTCTTGTTTTTTATTTTCATTGTTTAATGAATAAACAATACCAAAAATAATAAGACCCAAGTTGGTAAATAGGCTGATAATAAGAAAAAGTTTTGCCAATGGCCCCATCTTCTTTTTCCCATGGCGGGAGTTCGAACTAGACTGCCTGGATTGATCAAAAATTTTTCCCCCATTTTGAATTAAATGATCGTGCCAAGATTGAAACTCCTCTTCGGACACACCATACTTCTTACTCTGTTCTCCCTTCGGAACATTTCTAATAATCGATTCCAGTACGATTCGTAACTTTTGTTCTCCAGAAAATTCTTCGGACATAATTGTGTATTATTAAAGAATGAAGCTTTCTCGTGCAACTGCCAATCCACATATTGCAGCAGTCTCTAATCGAAGTGTATTTAAACCAAGACTGAATGAGATAAATCCATTTTCTTCACCCAGTAATTCTTCTTTATTACTCCACCCACCCTCTGGTCCAATTAAAACTGAAATCCGATCTGGTGTCTCGATTTTCAATTTCTTCATGGGGACGGATGTTTGGGATAAACTTCCTATCAATATTCTCTCTCCTTTTTGAATCGTGCTAAGGAAAAAAGAAAATGTTTGCGGAAGGTCAAAGTGCGGAAGCCAGGGGTTGCCCGATTGTTTACAGGCATCGATTGCGATTTTTTGCCATTTTTGCACTTTTACATCCTGCTTCTTTGTCGCATTTTTTGATTCGGAATGATCAGTAATTAAGGGGGTCAGCTGAGCCACTCCCAGCTCTGTGAGCGGGCGAATCAAATCCTCCCATCTATTTCCCTTCGGCAATGCAACCGCGAGACGAAATGCAGGCTGTAGTGGGGCGGAAAACTCTTTATCTAAAATTCGTAGCTCGACACACTTTCGATCCACTCCAAGAATCTCGGTAAAATATCGATTCCCCTTGCCGTCAAGTGCCTCGATGGAATCCCCTTTTTGCAAGCGGAGTACCTTGCATAGGTGATGACTTTCGAACTCATCCAATAAAATAACGTCTTCCGACTCCGTAAAGTCAGGTTCGAAAAAAGTTCTCATTGTACGAGGCATCTTTCTTGTTTAAATACAAAGTCTTCCATTTGGCAATCACCCTCACTCTTCTGTTCAATAATGCAAGTTCGCAATTTTTTCCATTTCAACCCCATCACTCCATGAGAATATGTGGAGGATTAGCCCGAGGAATTCCCCTACAGGTAGCCAAGGGGATAGAAATTAGACCGGCCACGGATGCAAACCGGGAAAGATTATTTTCTTCGCTTGGTGCGAGTGTCTTGGAAACCCGCTTTCTCGATTTGTTTGCGGGAACGGGATCGTATGGACTGGAGGCACTTAGTCGGGGAGCGAACAGCGGAGTTTTGGTGGAGCAGCATAGAAAAGCGGTGAATAGCCTACAAAAAAACATTACCAATGTGTGTAAAAGTGCAAAATGTGAGCAAGGGCTCGTACTAGTTGAGCATCGAGATGTGATCGAATATCTCAAAAGCGAACAATCTTCCTTCGATCTTATTTTTCTTGATCCGCCTTACTCTTTGTTTCCTAAGCTTGGATCACAGATTTTTGAATTAATTAAAAGAAATCAAATTATTAAAAAAACGGGTATCCTTATCCATGAAGCTCCGCCAGAAGAGGAGTCCGAATTTGAAGGGTGGAATTTGGTTAAAACGATTGGAAAGAGTAAAAAAGGCTCTCCCTTATTCCGTTTATTTCAATTGGAAAATTAACTCTTCCAAAATTGACTTACCAATTGGCCAATTGCCACAACTACTGCAGTTTCTTGGCGCAGGACTCGACTTCCTAAAGAAAGAAGCAAGAACTCAGATGCTCTTAACTGTTTTCTTTCCGCGTCCGACCATCCACGTTCCGCCCCCACTGCCAAAAGGTAATGGGTACTTTCTTTCTTGCCAAGGGAAGAGGTAAGGACGCCTGTACTTTCGTAGTTATCAAGCGCAATTCGATAAGAATCACCGGGTTGGGACTCGATACATTCAGCCAGGTTGGACCAAATTGTACATCTGGGGATAAAAGTACAAAAAGCCTGCTCGACCCCCTTTTGGATCTTTTCTTCCCATTCCTTTGTCTTCCAAAGTTTACTATCCCGATAGGACGGTTCGGATTTGTCCGAAATAAAGAAATCAATACTGGAAACCCCAAGTGTACTGGCTTGTTCCAAAATTTTTCTGCATGTTTGCGGGCGAGAAAGACCCACCAATAAACCGACTGGATACAGGTCACTGGTGTGATCTTGATTCCACTTGATCGATAACTTTAAATCATGACTATCTAATCTATCGATTGTGGCTTTCCCTCGGGGTCCATTTCGTACCCCGATATCGATCGTATCCCCGAGTTTCGCATTAAACACCTGAAGAATATGGGTTCCGACCTCGCCATTAACCGGCAATTCGAGAGAAGGAACCTTCTCCGCGATTAGAAGAATATTCAATTCTGACAGAGCCAGAGGGCTTGATAGGGACGCAGCGCAAACGACTCATTATCAAAAGAAAATTCTCCGCCACTAATCAAATCTTTAACAGGGCCGTTGGATAAATAGGATGACATGGTATCTTTTTGATTACTCCTCACTTCATGGGGCAGGAAATTAAAAAGGCAGATAATTACCTGACTTCCGTCTAATGACCTTCTTTCAAAAGCAAAAATTTCATCACCTAGTTCGATCACTTTTTGAGATGCATCAGGATGAAAAGCCGGGCAAGAAGCGCGCCTGCGCAAAACTCGTGTGTACCATTCAAAAATTTCTCCTGAGTTACTTTCTTCATCCTCTAAAAGGGTTTCCAATTCTTCGCTTTTCCATTTCTTCCGGTTAATGGTACGATTGTGCCCGGTTTCCTTGACGCCCTCGGTATAATTGGGTGTCGCACAAAGGGAATGGAAATAAACTGCGGGAATGCCCTTCATCGCTAATGCAACCGCCTGGGAACAAAGAAATCTTTTACTGCCAAGTTCGGGGTCATTTTTATGAGAAAGTGCACCGTAGTAAGTGGCATTTAATTCGTAAGGAAATTCGGATCCATCCTCGAGTTTGCGCATTGATACATGCCCCCCATTTCCCCTTACCTCATCCGCGAGTGACAGAATCTCGTCCGTATCTAAAATTCCCTCTAATGGTCGAACGCCAATTCCATCATGACTGGCAGTAAAATTAAGAAAATGGCATCCCTTGGGAGGCGGAGCTAAATGAGCTGCCCAATTAGTCAGATGCTTCGCGGTGCCCCGTAATAATCCATGAAGTAACAAGGGGGGAAGAGAGAATTGATAGACTGCATGAGCCTCATCACCTTTTCCGAAATATGAAATATTTTCCTGATGCGGTACATTGGTTTCAGTAAGGATAAGTACTTCGGGGGCAACTACCTCAATGAAATTTCTAATCAGTTTGATTACTTCATGGGTCTTGGGAAGGTGGAGGCAATTGGTACCAATCTCCTTCCATAGAAATGCCACAGCATCCAGTCTTAATATTCTGCATCCAAGGGACGTATAAAACATGATAATATCAAGAAATTCGAAGAGGAGGTCCGGACTGGTCCAATCCAGGTCAACTTGGTCGGCGCTGAATGTGGTCCAAACATGTCGTTCTCCCTTCCGGGTTTGGTAAGGAGTCAGTAATGGAGAGGCACGGGGCCTAACAACCGAGGAAAGATCAGCCTCTTCATCTCCTTCAAGAATGTAATTACTTCCCGGTTCAATGCCGGAAACATATTCACGGAACCAAGGACTTTTCGAGGAACAGTGATTGAGGACTAAATCAAACATCAACTCAAATTCTTCCGACAATCGAGAAACATCATCCCAATTTCCATACCTCTTATCCACCTCGCGATAATCAACTACTGAAAATCCATCATCCGAAGTCCATGGATAGAATGGTAAAATGTGAATGGCGGAAAATGCACCCTTTAACCGGGCAGTACAAAATTCTTTTAAGGTCGAGAATGGATGTGCCTTTTCATCCGAAACCATATCGGCATAGGTAATTAACACCGCATCCTTTTGGGAAATTACTTTGGACGACAAGTTGGCTCGGTTGGCCCCTACTCCATAACGCCCGATCATATGAAAAAATCGGTCCAGCAAAGAATCCGCTTCTTCCACTCCATAGAGAGTCGCCAATCGCTTTCTGATCGTTTTTAACTTAGCACTTGATACATGTTTTACAGAGGATGTGGTAGCAGAACTCTTCATAAATTAATAACCAGTTAAGCTGGCGATAAATGCACGTAAATTACTCCGCACAACAGAATAAGAATAAAAGTGACGGGCGACTTCATAGTTAAAATTGACAATCTCTTCTCGAAGCTCCGCATCAAATAGAATTTGCTTTACCCGTTTTGCCAAGCTTGGAGTAACAAAACCATCCATTGTTAACAGTCGAAAGCCTTTGGGTTCAATATCACGAACAAAAATAGAGTATCGATTAATCAATACAGGTTTCCGGAAGTAAATGGCCTCGAGGAGTGCATTTCCAAATCCTTCATAAGTGCTGGGGTAAGTGACAAAATCTGCGTGGAGGTAAAGATCCCATAAGGTATATATTTTCTTACCTTCCGAATCGCGTTGCCTCACTTCTCCCACACGGTCTGCGACCACTCGCATATCGACACCTTCTTCATTTGCGAGTTGTTCGAGCATTCCCAAATATTCATATCCTTCGTCGCCGGCTTCATGAGAAATTACTAATTTACAACGCGGGTCTTTTAGTAAACTGACCAATTTAATCGCCTGTTCAATTCCTTTTCTTGGTACCACGCGAGTAGGTTGAAGAATAAAAAAATCATCCTCTGCCAACCCCAGTTCTTCACGAACATCCGAGGCATAGTCGTCAATATGGTCGGGTGGATTATCAAAATCAAATACATTGGGAATTACCAGCGAGGATAAACCTTTCCTCAAAGCAAGCTGCTCCTGTGCCTCCTGGTTGATGACCACATTTCTCATATTGGAAAACTTGGGTGGAAAACTCATATCCAAGTACTCGGGAACCGAGTTTACAGAGAAGCGAGTACGCTCCCAGAAAAAATCGTGATGATGGGCGATCGCAGGCATTTGCGTTTCCGATAGAAACTCGGTGAGTGCGATGCCTAGTGGAAGGTGCATTGGAATTGCCAGACAATTTTGAGGAATCACGATATCAATATCAAATCTCTCCACAAATCGATAAATCGTACTTTTTATATAATCTGCTAGGTCGCGAATCCTGGAAGAAACAAATCGATCTCTTTGTCCGGAACCCCAAATTCTTTCATTGATCCATTTATTTTCAGAAAAACCAAAATATGCCTCTGGCACCACGAAACTGATATCTGGGTCCCGGTCGCTTTGTCCACTGTACCAGTAGCTGACATGTTCGTCCTCCCAAAGTACTTCTGCCCACTTTGCACTTTCAAGAGATACTCCGTCCTGCCCTGCAAAACGAGTTGAAATAAAACCTATATTTTTTGACATAAGACTAGGATCGTCATTTGCTTTTTAATACCACGATCAATATTAAATTATCTGTAGTAACTCCAAGATTTATTCAACCAATAAAAAGAAAAAATCACTTTGTAATGGCAAGATATTTAATAATACATTATGGCGAGTGTATCAAATGATGTTAGAAACTACTTCAAAAGAATTTGACCTCGGTAATTTGCTCCAAGATTTACCCACCCAAATCGAAAAGCTTCACGAAGCAAGGAAACTTGTCCTAACCGATGCGGTTTTATTGGGCGAAGTTCCTTCCCCCACTTTTAAAGAAGAAGATCGAATTCGACTGACAGTTGACCGATTTAGGGAAAATGGATTGGAGGATCCGGAAATAGATGAACAGGGAAATGCATCGGCGGTATTGCCCGGCAATGAAGGACGATCCTCTATCTTAGTAATGGCTCATGCAGATTCCGTTTTTGATACGACAACTCAACATGTTTTAAATGTGGGGCCGGATACCATTACAGGACCCGGAATTGCCGATAATGCGATTGGACTGGCCACTGTTGTGGCATTGCCCAAGCTACTAAAAATTCTAGGAATCACTTTAAAGGATGACCTAATTCTGTTAGCGAATACGAAAAGCTTGGGTCGTGGAAACCTGGAAGGAGCAAGATATTTTCTAGAAACGAAGCAACGGCCAATAAGTGCCGGAATCTGCGTGGAGGGAGCAAGTCAGGGCAGGCTTAGTTATGCAGGACTGGGTACTTTACGAGGAGAAATTCGCCTCGAGGTGCCCAGCAATTATGACTGGAATCGTTTTGGTTCCTCCGGAGCAGTGGGACACTTAAATCGAATTATTAATCAATTATTGGAAATACCACTACCCAAGGAACCCAAGACGAAGATGGTGCTTGGTGGATTAACCTGTGGGTCAACTTATAACAAAATACCCCACCGTGGATGTTTGCGTTTTGAAATTACTAGCGAAGCGGATGAAGTAATTGCGGAACTTCAGCAAAAAGTAAATGACCTTTGCGAACAATGCTCTCTTGAAAATGGGACCTCTGTAAAACTTGAAGTGGTCGCCACACGACCGAATTGTGGAATTCCTTTTTCTCATCCACTCGTAAAAGCAACCCGTTCAATAATGGATGAAATCGGAATTACTCCTCAAGTCATCCCCAGTACTGGAGACTTAAATGTACTAATCGAGGCAGGATATGCCGGTGTTACTTTGGGCTTAACCCATGCAGAAAATATTGGTGAGGAAAATGAAACGATTCAACTTCCCCCCCTACAAGCCGGGATTGCCCAACTTGTTACTCTTCTTCAGGCAATCGATAAAGGAATTTGCGAATCATGACTGGCGATAATCAAAAATGGCTCGATCACAATACTTTTCACCACGGAGAATTTTGGGATATTTTAGATTTAGTGAAGGAAAAGGAAAAAAAAGATCTGAAAATTTCCTTATGCATACCGACTCTGAATGAAGAAAAGACAATAGGGAAAGAAGTTTTGATCCTTCGCTCTGAACTAATGGAAAGATATCCATTAATTGATGAGTTTGCCGTAATTGATTCGGGCTCAAATGACAAGACCCTGGAGGTAGCGGAAAGCTATGGAGCAGATACTTACTTGGCCTCAGAAATCCTACCTGAAGTCGGAGACAAGCGTGGAAAAGGAGAAAACCTTTGGAAGGCAATTCATCAACTGAAAGGGGACATTATATGTTATGTGGATGCGGATATCTCCAATATTCATCCTCGGTTTGTCTACGGACTCGTCGCACCGTTAATCAAGCAAGCGGAAGTACAATACGTAAAGGCCTTTTACGACAGGCCACTTAATTATTCTAGTGGTCTCCGGTCCAGTGGAGGCGGTCGGGTAACCGAAATTTTGATTCGTCCATTATTTTCTTTATTCTACCCTGAACTGACCAACATTATACAACCATTATCCGGAGAGTACGCAGCAAGGAGAGAGGTACTGGAAATGATTCCGTTTCCAATTGGATATGGGGTGGAAACCTCACACCTTCTTGATTTATACGAGAAGTTTGGCTTAAGTGCTTTTGCCCAAACTGACCTCGATCGAAGAGTACACAGAAATCAAACCACAAATGCGTTGGGTAAAATGAGTTTCGGAATTCTTCAAACCTTTATTAATCGATTACACAGTCAGGGCAAAATTGACCGTATTCCTGATGTGGAAACCTTTTATCGTCGCTTCGAAGTGGAAGACGGTTCCTATAACCAACTCGTCCAGGAGGTCGTGGAAGAGGAAAGACCCCCCATGATTGAAATTGATAGCTACCGTGAGCGTACGGTTAGTTCTTGATTTCTATTTCGAGAAACCCGTAAGTTATAGTGAGGGTTGCAATCGTTCATTACCACCTGGAACCCGGAGGGGTAACCCGCGTAATTGAAAACACACTCGATTCGTTTACCCAAGAACTTGATCCGCCCCAATTTGTTGTCTTAACGGGTCGAGAATACCCGGGCGATAAAATCGAAAATGTCCAGGTTGTCGAGGGGCTTGATTATTCTTCACCTACTAATTCAATCCCCCCCTCTGTTCTGAAGGAACGTTTGGAGAAAGCAGCCAAAATCGGACTGGGAGGAAATCCCGATATTTGGCATATTCATAACCATAGTCTTGGCAAAAACCCGTCTTTAACGAAAGCAGTTGCTCTACTCGCAGAAGAAGCATATCCGCTGCTACTCCATCCCCACGATTTTGCTGAGGACGGTAGACCTTCCAATTTCAGCGCACTCAAAGAGGTTTACTCTTCGGCTTACCCCTGCTCCCCCACAGTTCATTACGCAACCCTGAACCATCG
>JAQXBH010000270.1 GCA_029252505.1 Opitutales bacterium
ATGCATTCTAAACTGGGCTGGCTCTATCCGAGCCCGAGCATGGATTCCGGAGTCTGGTTTTGGAAGGATGGATTGAAGTGGTTATGGACGGATCCACAAACCTTTCCTTTCCTCCATTCTATTGATCAGGGATCATGGCTTTATTTTTACGGAAATGTGGGGGAGAAAAGATTATTCTATGCCTACGCATCCCAAAAATGGATCGTTCTTGAAAACGGGGTGATTGTGGAGAACACCAACTCCGTACAGAATCAGGATAATCCAGATGATACCGGGCAGGCAAATAATCCCGACCTTACCGGGCAACAAGCTGGTACACCCACAGGAGATCAAAAATGAGGACTGCAAAAATGTTTACCCCTTTATCAAAAATTCTAATTACCTGTTCTCTATTAATTGGACTGGTCAATCCAAGTAGCGGACAGGAAAAACAATCCGGTGCATTAATTATTGCTGATATGCAGGGGAATGTACAATTTCTGGACGGACAGGGAAAGCCACTTGAGCCCGGGAAAATTGGAGCCGGTGATATTTTACCCCTCGATCATTCCGCGGTGACCGGCCAACCGGGCAAGATCATTTTTCTTTTGAGTAACGGTACTCTCATGACCCTGACTGAGAATACCAAAATGAAAGTGCGCACCTTTGAACAGGTCCCCTTTGATCCGGGCGGAAAAAAGCTGAAGGACTTAGAGAATGAACCCAGTCAGTCTGCAGTGGAAATTGATTTGGATATGGGCTCCCTCATTATCAAGACAAAAAAACTGGATAAAGCCTCGAGCTTTGATATTAACTCGCCAGTCGGGGTGGCTGGAATTCGGGGAACGGAATTTCAAATGCAAAGTAATCCGGGTGCGGGCATCCAATTAGATGTAACGGAATCGACTGTTGCCTTTACTCCGCCGGGGGGTGGACAGGCAATGCCCGTTGGACAGGGAAATGGATTGAGTGTATCGCAGACAGGTGTGCCCACGCCACGTCCCATTAACCCAGTCGTGGCCCAGACTATTTCTATCACCAATCAGGTAGCCACACAGGTGACTGCCAATGTATCCCTCAATGTGGTAAGTGGTGCGATGAATGAAGCCACAGCCGAAAGCCAGTCCAAAGAGGAATCTGGTGAAGGTGATGGAGAGGGAGAGGGAGAAGGAGACAGTGAAGACTCAGACAGTGGAGACGGCGAGAGTTCCGAGGGCGGCGATGATTCGTCCGCCAGCTCGGACAGTGGAGATATATCTGGAGCCGCTTTGGAAAATAATGCCGATGCCCTGCAGGCAAGAAAGACTGGAAAAGTAAGTGCCATGAGTAGACAACTCGCCAAGTTTGGACTGAATGATGAACAAACCAACCGCTTTTACATGCTCTCTGCAAAAGCACAGGGCTTTATTATATTGGAAGAAAAAGAGGTGGTACAAAGGCTTCTTTCAATGGAGGGATTCTTCGTGGTTCAGGCGGATGCATTCTTTCTCTACTCCGCGGAAACGCGGGCCCAAATTCTGGGATTAGATGATTCTGCAATTGTACCGGGATTAAACCAAAGAATTGAGGAGGCATTGCTCGCTGGCACTCTGACCAAGGACGATCTATCCGGATCGACCAAGACAAAGGTGCCCACAGTTACCAGCCCATTAGCAACCGATACTGAGATCTTGGGACTAAGTGATAAACTCAAACAGGCAGGCCATGTAGGAGTAATGGAAGAACTGATGGAACTGTCTGGTGGGGAATTAACCAAGGATTGGATACGAACTGGAGAGGTAGCCAATATTCTGCTTCAGGATTACGACTGGGCGACTGCCCTACCCTCGATGCTCTCAAGTGCAGAGGTTTTAGCGAATCCTTTTTACACACCAATTGCACAACTTCGTCAGGAACTGGAAAATGATTTATTGATCTTTGGAGATTCATCCGTACTGGGAGGAAGAAATCAAATAATTAGCAGTAATTCAAATACTCTGTCTTCCTATTTCACAGGTTCCACGAAGACCGTTATCATAAGCAGTCTTGAAGATATTAGTGCGAGTGAATCCTTTACATGGGAAACCCCAGAGCAGTCGGATACCAGGCTCGTTGTGATGAGTGGTGGAAAAATGAATCTGAAACAGGGAATTACGCTTCAATCGGCCACCAGTGATTTACTGATTTCAAGTCGGGAGGACTTAGAATTAAATCAGGTCACTTTAGAAGTGGCAGATGAAGTGGCAGTCCGTGGGCTTAAAGATGTCCAATTAAATAATGTCACCATGGGGGCAAATTTACTGGCAACCGTTAAGGCAAGACGCAACTTGAATGTGGATGGACTAAACTTCAATCGCGGTGTTTCCAATATTCTCATGGAAGCCACCACGATGCGTTTGAGCAATGTAAACTTCCCCGTAAATTCTGCCATTCGTCTGAACACGCTGAAGGGAGCAATTGATGGAAGGTACCCCAATTTTGGAACTAATATCTCAGCTGCCCAGCAAGTGGGCCGGGTAAACTTTATCAAAAATGTATCGACCGGAGGAAATGTGATGAATAACCGGCAAACATTTGACCAGTTCGGAAATAACATCACCATTGGCAAGATTAACCGTCCCTAAGGAATTCCTCCTCCTTTCTCCACAATGAATTTCTTATCCCACTTTTATTCCTCGAAAACCTCGGGCTATTTCATCCTGAGTTCTATTTTCTTCCTTTCTTATGGAACGATGCTTGCCCAAAGCCAATGGATTGGTACTACTCCATCGGAACTGCTCCCCGGAGCCCGACCACTGGGCTCAATGCAGGGAAGGAAGTATAAAAACAAAAAGCCCGCTCAACCAGTAGTGGAAGCAGCCAAGGTGGAAGCGGTTAATAGTAATGTGGAATCAATCCAGGAAGTAACCTCTCCTCCCCCCCCTCCTTCCCCTCCACGGGACTTTTCAGAATTTCACTCCAACCTGGGCAGGCAGCCAATCGTGGAAAAACTCCCTCAGGCTAGTCAGAATTGGATTGGTGCCATGCCAAACCAATTAATTCCACAGTCCAAGCCACTTGGTTCGATGAAAAACCGGTCGTACCAGTCTTGGAATGCCCCCCAACCAGTATCCGCAGACCCAGTGGAGAATACGCCGCCCCCCCCGGTCGATCCCACCGAACAAACATTACCGGTTGAATTAAGCTTATTTGTCAGCACGCGCCCCTATTTCACCACAAATGTACTTCGTACGAAAGAAGATGAGGTCGAATCAGCAGTATGGGAAAACACCATTGGTACATCATTGGCAAGCAAGCCAATCCCAACTGGGCAGTATGTCACCTTGGTACCTAAACTTGATTTCCTTCTTCAATGGGCCAATTATAATGAAGATTCGATCAGCGATTTACTTAATTATCGATTCGGGATGGTGAAGGGAACTCTCGATATCTACCTGCCTCTCGACTTTCGTATTTCCCCTGGTGTAGAGTACGACTTTTTACATAGTCAGTTTAGCGGAGATAAATTATTTGATGCGGTTGCCCCCTCGGTTTCTGTACAAAAACTATTTGGTATCAATGACAGTACTTTTGTAATGCTTGATGGATTGCTCAAGTACTCGAGTACCAATCGAGTCATTACCTTCGCCTCCGATGACATCTTCCCTGATGATGGGGATAACCTGCAAGTGGGATTAAATTTAAACCTAATGAAGAGCTTTGGACCGGATGGACAGTTCATCATTATGCCCGGACTGGGAATAAGCCGAACGGAATACCTGAAAAATAGTCAGGACGGACGGGTCGACATGGTATTCTTCGCGGGAATAAGCGGAATTTGGCAACCCCTGCAATGGTTAAGCCTTCAAACCTTTGGCAATTTCTCCGCCATGAATACGAATGGCACCGGAGAAATTCTTTTGGGAAAATCCTCCAAATTCCAGGCCTGGGACATTGGAGCCTCGGTAACTGCTAATCATACTTTTTAAAAGTTAATAACTCGAGCGGTATAGACTACCATACCTGCTTCCTAAAGACTCAGAAATGTGTCCGGTAAATGAGCGAAACCGATTTCGCAATTGCAAAAGAGGAAATTATTTTATAACAATAACCACTCGATCGTGGAAGGATGGCAGAGTGGTCGAATGCGGCGGTCTTGAAAACCGCTGAGCCGGAAACGGCTCCGGGGGTTCGAATCCCTCTCCTTCCGCCATTTTACCTCGTTGGTGGAGAAGGTGGTTCTTCCTCAACCCCGTCACTTCCCCCCTCTTCTTCTTGTCCGGGCAAACTTTTGTGAATATCATCGATTTCTTCCGGAGGGGTGGTAAATCGGTTGAATGCCTGTCTCTCTGTCGACTGAGACAGTTTGAGAAGTAGTTCCTCATTTTCCCGATCAATATAAAATATCTGCAAAAGTTTCGCATGCGATTGACCGACTAACTTTTTGGAGTCGTCAAAGGGAGAAAAATATTCTGGTTTTAACTTTTTAAGATTAGCCAAAGAATCCTCCAATTGGGGCAGGATTACTTGTTTGCGACCCAGTAAATCCATCGTGGGTGCCTGTTTCTCTGTCTTCAGCCAGGTATTTTCTTCCAGGAGTATGCTATATACGTCCTCACAGAGAATAAGATGTGTTTTAATTACCTCTCGAGGATCCATAACAAATAAAAAATGGTAGGGAAAAAAGAACTCAATTAATTCTAGAGCCCAGATAATGCAGGGTCGGGCTTTTTAGGCACAGTATAAATCCCGTACCGATTGACTGCCTGTCTAATTGCCCGAGTATCTTCGAGTTGCTCGCGTCTCCATTTTGCCATTCCAAACACAAAGCTGAGGTATTTGTTCTTAGCCATACCTTCCCTTGCTTCTTGGACGGAGTTTACATATTCCTCGATTGAGGAATATGTCTCGGTAGCTTGTACATAATTTCCAAGTTTTTCCTCGCACAGAGCGATTTGATAAAGAACTGGAACCTGCCATGATGGTGAGTTGTCGACATCACGAAGGGCAGAATAAATCCGATAGGCGTTGAAGTATTCATTATCCTCAAAGAATTTGTTGGCCAAATAGTTACCCGTTTTCTTTTTCCAAAAATTCCATATCCCTTTGAGCTTGTTGAGAGCGATGTAATCCCGATCTCTCATCGCCCGTGATTTTTCCATACTCATAATAAGTTCAGGATTAAAATCCGCTTCCTTGAGAAGTTTGAGTAATTCGGCAACAGATTCCTCGTCTTGATTCAATTGCTCATAGGTAAGAGCTAAAAGGTAGTGTGCTTCTGGAACATAAGGGCTTTGCGGATAAAGTGTCCCGTACCCACGGAGAGATTCTTTTACCTTGGCAAAGTCAGCCCGTGGTGTTTCATCAAATTTAATCTCCACATCTTCTCTTTTCTCAATTGGTAAACGATTTATTCTTTCTTCTTTTCTCAAGTTTTCCCGGGCACGACGGTAGTGTGCGAGTCCTTGCTTGAAGCGAACCGTTCCGCGATCGGAATCACCCAGTTGTTCGAGTCTCCACAAACGATCGAAAAACTTGATCGCATTGTTGTAGTCTTCAGAATCCATAAAGGTTTCCGCAATTTCGAACATTGCCTGGTTGGACTCGGAATCCATACGATTCTCTAAAGCTTTCCCCTTCTTTCTTTCCGCTAATTCGAAAGCTTGATTCTGAGGTAGGGTTAATGTCGCATTAATGGCGTCATAAAATTTATTTAATGCCATCCTGTGAGCACCCAGGACTCGATACACCTTCCCCACACGAATGTGCGTTTCCGGGATAGTGGGTGCTCCACGGGTACGGCCTTCAAGCCATTTTTCAACCGAGCCAAGCCCAGCTTTTAAATCAGGAATTCCGGGTGCATCCTCGTGACCTTCAAATGGATACAAATCATCGGATGCAAATTCTTCCAAGTATCTCTCATAGGACTTGGCGGCATCCACCCAAGCCTGATTTCGCTCGTGCATGCTAATTAAGGACAATAAAACATCTCTTCGATAACGCTTGTGATGAGGGGCATTTAATCGACCCAATACCCGATTGCAGTAAGAGGTTGCCTTAAACACAGATCGGGTAACATAGGGGTTATCACTTCCTCCTGATGCTCTCCGTGTTTCCATTATTGCTTCGCGAATTCGCTCGCGGAGTTCAAAGTCTATAGTCTCTCCCAATACAGTGTAATCCTCTAGTATAATCGGATCCCCTTTTTCTTCCTGTTTGTTGAGTAAGGGAGATTCAATTACTTTAGCCTGTCCAAGTTCCTCGCGTGGCCGGGTTGAAAAGGGTTGAGCAGGAGTATTCGCGATTGAAGGCATCGGAGCGGTGAGAGGGGCCTCCATAGTAGGCAGGTCCAACAATTCTACCTCGCGCAGTAATTCCTCCAATGAAGCGCTACGGTAATCAACGGCATTGAGGGAAATGGTTGGTTGAAGAGATTTAGGCTTTTGAGAAGGAAGGTTAGGGGTTAAAGACTGTGGTTTCTGTTCCGGAGGGTTAATGTCGTCCAAATTAAGTGGTTCTTCAAACAGAGAATTAGGTGTGGATTGAGTTTTATCATTTAATAAAATATCTGGCATAAGTTCATTCTGAACTCGAAATGAACCGCTATCGGAGTTTACGGCAGGGGTGCTGTAAATAGGCTCTTGTGCACTGGGGTAATTGGGCATTATAGGAGTCGAGCTTGGTTGGTTAGAATTATCCCTAATATCCCCAAGCAAGGAATCAATGCCTTCAATCACCTCTTCAATCGATTTAAGTTCCGATCCACCTGAATTACCCTGTGAAAAGGTGGAATTCCAGGCAAAAAAGAGAGGAATCAATAAGAAATAAGGTAGGCTGGGATTTGTGAACATATTCATCGCTGGCGTCTTTGGTAAGTTGCTTTATTGGTAATACGCATATTATCCGGTGCGATCGTATACGGGGGAACAAATGGAATGGCCTGCATTCTGGACCGGGGAGTCGTTAAGGTCGAGGTTTCGAATACTTCCAGTAATTCATCGGTACTGTCGATCCCCATAGAACCAACCTCCTGGAATGGGTCAGTCAAAGGGAGAGAAACAGGAGGTGCGACCGAAGGCATATTTTCAAAGAGTTCCACTGCGGGACGATTCGGTGTATCATTACTGCTTTCCTCTGAATTAATCAATGGAAAGTCGTTTGCTTGTGTAGAGACAGAAGAATTGGATTCTTTCTCTGTAATAGTGACTGCGACTTGTGAAGTCGGTGGCATAATCAATTTCCTTCGATCCACGGGAAGTGTGGAAGTTCCATATCGAAGTGTAATCGGTTTGGTAAAGGCGACATATTGTCCACGAGCAGGTGGGGGAGCATCAAATCGTTTGGTATCTAATGCAGATGCTTGAAAGACGAAGAAAAGAACGCTTAGGGTGTATAAGGTTCTTCGAAAGTGTTTAAAATTTAGTTGTTCCATGAAATGATTAATCTCTATCTATAGTCGACCATCTAGAAAAAACTTTAGATAAAATTAACTTTTTTTAATTCATCCCAGGAAAAAGTGCTCTGATTGGCTCGGTGGACTTCCAAAAGGTCTTCCATTGTATGAATATCAAGGGGATGTACTCCAGGGGCATCAAACTGAGTGGCAGTGATCGCAAAAGGGTCTCCATATGAGTCCAGGCACGCTTTAGTTTGAGCCCATACTGCAAAAGGATTGGAAAGGGACTCTCCCTTTTCTTCTGCAATGGAAAGAGCTTCGTCGATCACTGAGGGCTCACACTCAGGAAAATTGCAATTATAATTGAGGTGAATTTCGCAGGGAAAATGCTCAACAATATGTTGAAAAACCGGAATCGATGGAACCGAATCCCCTGCTAATTGATCGGGGCGAAAAAGAATCTCAACTCCCTCCATCAGGCAGGTCCTGGCGATCAGTTCACTATCGGTCGACAGTACTACTTGATCAATACTGTCAGATTCGAGTAATTTTCGAATCGCACGGACCACTAGGGGTTCTCCTTGGTAGGGTAAAAGATTTTTATAAGTAAGTCGCTTGCTTCCAAGACGAGCAATCACAGAACCAACAGTTTTCATTTCTTTTGATTAACAATAATTTCAATTGGAGCAAGTCTCTAGTCACCGGATCGATTGCACTTGGAAAAGCTGCACATTTTTGATTACCTAATGAAATGGATGTAATTCCGTATTCAAGGCAAAGCATAAACGAAAAAGACATTTCGTTAATGAGCAAAGCAATGACTTCTGACTTTCTAACTCAAGGGCCAAAAATTGCTGAATTTGAGAATGCACTGGAAGAGTATTTCGGAGTAAAGCATGCAGTCGTATGTTCAAGTGGTACAGCGGCTCTTCACTTAGCCTATGCATCAGTAGGAGTAAACTCCGAAAGCTTGGGGATTGTTCCTGCTATTACTTTTGCCGCAACCGCCAACGCACTTCGATATCAAGGCGGAGAGGTCCAGTTTTGTGATGTGGAACCGGACACAGGGCTGATCTCAATCGAATCGTTACAGGAATGCCTTGAGCGAGTACCAGACAAGCAGAAGGAACAGTATAACGTAATCGCACCCGTTTCCTTTGCAGGTGCGATTGCTCCCCTCGCTCAGTGTAAACAGCTGGCGTCTGAAAATAATTTCATCCTAGTGGAGGATGCATCCCACTCCCCTGGTGCATATACTCCCGATGATCAAAAGGGAACAATTTCAAGTTGCAGTGGTACCCAAGCCCTTGCTTCGACCTTGAGCTTTCACCCAGTGAAACATATCTGTGCAGGTGAAGGTGGAGCAGTTCTCACCAATGATCTTCATGTTGCCCAGAAAGCACTTCGTTTACGAAGCCATGGAATCATTAGGCCTTTTAACGAGTCCGATGAAATGCCTTGGTATTATGAGCAGGAATCGTTGGGATGGAATTACAGACTAACAGATTTACAGGCAACATTAGGACTCTCGCAACTCAGCAGATTAGACGATTTCCTTGCAAAACGGAGGAAGTTGGCAAGTCGCTACAATCAGATACTGAGCCAAAGTCCCTTTAAGGAACACATCAACTGTCCTCCTTTTGAGCAGGGTCATGCTTGGCATTTATATATTATCCGATTTAAGGACGCATGTCTTAGGAATTTAGCTTATAAATACTTCAAAAGTAAAAACATTCTGACTCAGGTTCATTACATACCCGTTTACAAACATCCTTATTATCAAGAACAAAACCAAGGTTTTCAGTTGCCAGGAGCGGAGAAATTTTTTCAAGGTTGTCTTAGCATACCCATGTATCCCGATTTAAAAGAAAATGAACAGGATCGAGTATTGGAGACACTGGAACAATTTTTACATCAAGGATAATGGATTTTAAAAAGTTTACGAGCCCATCAATG
>JAQXBH010000284.1 GCA_029252505.1 Opitutales bacterium
ATCCAGGACAGTCCGATACCGGAGTATGGTGAGGATGAAGTTCTAATTCGGGTAAAGGCATGTGGGATTTGTGGAAGCGATGTGCATGGCTACGATGGGAGCAGCGGTCGTCGAATTCCGCCTCTGATAATGGGGCACGAAGCAGCTGGGGTAATTGAGTCCTGCGGATCCGGTGTCACAGGCTTTGTAATTGGCGATCGAGTCACCTTTGATTCCACGGTTTATTGCGGGCAGTGTCACTACTGTAAAAATGGTCAGGTCAATCTGTGCGATCATCGAATGGTATTGGGAGTGTCCTGTGGGGAGTACCGTAGAAACGGAGCATTTGCCGAATTTGTAACCGCACCAGCTCATATTTTATATCAATTACCGGCCGGATTTCCTTTTGAACATGCGTCAATGATTGAGGCCGTTTCGGTTGCGGTTCATGCGGTGGGACGGGTTAATGTTGCTCCGGAAGATACATGTCTTGTTGTGGGTGTGGGTATGATTGGATTGCTTGTGGTCCAGGCACTCCGAGCAGCGGGTTGTCAGTTGATAATCGCGGTGGATATAGAGGATGACCGTCTGAAGCTTGCACGGGATATGGGAGCCACTGAGACGATTAATTCGAAGGATCAGGATGTGGTGAAAGAAGTGCTCATCCAAACAAAGGGGCGGGGGGCTGACTCCTCCTTTGAGGTCGTTGGAGCGACTCCCACAGTGCAGACCGCGGTAAAGGCGGTAAGAAAAGGAGGTTCGGTGGTCTTGGTCGGTAATCTCGCTTCCGAGGTTGAACTTCCCCTGCAATCGGTTGTCACCCGCGAACTTTCGCTCTTCGGGACTTGTGCTTCCGCGGGTGAATATCCCCAATGCATTGAGTTGATGTCCAGCGGTGTGATACAGGTGGAGCCTTTAATTAGTGCAACTGTATCCCTTGAGGAAGGACCGGCCTGGTTTAAGCGGCTCCATCAAGGTGAACCCGGACTGATGAAAGTAATCCTGCAACCATGAGTCCGATTATTTTATTACTGATCGGCATGGTAATTGTTGTCGGCAGTATTTTAATTTTTAGGCTTCATGCCTTTCTCGCCCTGATCTTGGGTTCTTTGATTGTGGCCGCTTTAACCGAGAAGGAAGCTGTCTACTATCATTCCCTTCAATCCGAAGCTGTCCGGGTAAGCGGAGTGGTTCGCGATCGTGTAACCTTGAAGGCTTCCAAAAACCAGAAGATTATTTCGGGGTCAATATTCCTGCTTCGTTCAAATGAATCCAACGGAAAATTGGAGGAAATTTCAAGGGGCGTGCTTACTTTGCTTCCTGAATCAAAGCTCAGTGAGAAAGAGAAAGTTTTTCAAAAAGAACAAGGGGTTCGTTACGGGGAGATTTCTTCTGCAGTTTTACCTGAAATTAAAGACCGGATAATTCATCACACCCAAATCAATGAGGCCCGTTCCATTTCATCGCGAAATATTGCTCAGCGTGTGGGTTCGGGATTTGGAAGTACCTGTCTGAAAATCGGAATCATGATTGCGATGGCTGCGATTGTCGGACAATGCCTAATGCGAAGCGGTGCTGCGGAACGAATTGTTCTGGGAATACGTAATTTACTGGGAGAAAAGAATGCCCCGGTTGCCTTTATCGCCAGTGGATTCACTCTTGGGATTCCTGTCTTTTTTGAAACCGTGTTCTATCTGATGATGCCTTTGGGAAAAGCGATGCACCTTAAAACCGGTCGTAACTACCTGCTGTACATACTCACCATTATTGCCGGTGGTACGATGGCACACTCATTAGTACCCCCTACGCCTGGTCCTTTATTTGTGGCCTACGAACTGGGGGTCGATATTGGACTGGCAATTATATGTGGTACAATAGTAGGTGTTTTCACCACCGCATCGGGCTATATCTGGGCTCGGTTCATCAGCACCCGAATTGTTATACCTCTACGCGAATCAGCGGATCAGACCACGGCTCAATTAAAAGCAATGGCGGAGCGTAAGGCAGAAGAGTTACCCGGTTTACTCTGCTCGGTTCTGCCAATTCTGATTCCACTTTTCTTGCTCGCGGGCGGAACTGTCTTTAGTTTGATCTCTGCTAAAATGGAGATTCGTCCCGTGTGGATGGTCACGATCGACCCACTCATTCGAGTACTCGGAAACAAGGATATTGCTCTGACCATAGCGGCCGCCTTTTCGATTATTATTTTAGCCAGACGGTCGGAGAGCACCAAGGAAAGCGTGGCTCAGTCAATTCAGGTAGCAATCGCGGATGCGGGAGTTATTGTCTTAATTACCTGCGCAGGCGGAGCATTTGGGCATGTTCTTCGCCAGACTGGGATTGCAGGGAGTATTGAAAATTCACTACCTGCTACCGAGTCCGGTTTAATGATTGTCGGTTTTTTGATCTGTATGATTGTTAGAACTGCCCAAGGATCCTCCACAGTGGCTATGATTACTGCAGTTGGTGTGGTCGCACCAATTGCGGCCGCTTCTGTCCTGTCATACCATCCTGTTTACATCGCGATTGCAATTGGATGCGGGTCCAAGCCGATTAGCTGGATGAATGATTCCGGATTTTGGGTCATTAGTAAAATGAGCGGAATGACAGAGTCGGAGATGCTGAAAACAAATACAGTGATGGGAATCATCATGGCGGTCACTGGATTAATTGTCTGTCTGATAGGTTCACGAGTTTTCCCGATGGTGTAACCCTTAAATGACGAAGGCCTAATTTCAGGAGTTCTAATCGCAATTACAGACCGAGTACGATTTATGATCTTTATTATTATGGGAGTTTGCGGTTCGGGGAAAAGCACACTTGGGCAGATGTTGTCGAAGGAACTTGGATCTGAATTTTTAGAAGGAGACGATTTTCATTCACCTGCAAATCAGAAAAAGATGTCGGATGGTAACTCTTTGACCGAATCGGACCGTGCTCCTTGGTTTCAAGGTATTCGGAAAGCGGCGGATCAATATCTGTCAAACGGGGAGACCATAGTGGTAAGTTGTTCAGCACTTTCAAAAAGTGGCAGACAAATTCTAGGGACAGCCAGAAAAGAGGTTCAGCTCATTTTTTTGTATGCTTCAGAAGCGATTCTATCTGAGCGAATGTACAAAAGAGAAAATCATTTTATGCCCGCCAGCTTGCTGCACAGTCAGATGGAAACTCTTGAGGAACCGGAACCGGGTGAAGCCATTGCTGTTTCGGTGGATAAAAGCCCCAGTGATGTACTTAAACAAATTCTTTCTATACTTAATTCCCAGTATCCTTGCTAAGAAATCCGTTTCAAAAAAGTTTACGCTCGGTTCAGTACAGAAGAAAATAGTTGCTCGGTTCTTTCAGTGCCTCAAGTTCAGTTTTTGATTATAACCTTCTCAGTTTTTTAAAAACGAGTTCTTTACGATTATTTCGAAAAGAGAATTTCTTTACTATTTTCCTCACTGGCCAGCAATTTACCACCGGGCCAAGCCGGACTCATTTTACCTTGGTTCCATTGATTTACCCGATACAGCGTGGCAAAAGAAAAAGAGGGGGAGTGAGCACCCTGTCCACCAACAAGCTCTGCTCCAAGCCTTACATTATCCTGCATCCATCCCGGGAGTCTTAGGTGAAAAGGATTACGAATTAATTCTCCTCGATGATGAGAGAGTGCGGAAAGAAGCATTGATAATTGAACGGTCGAAATTTCTACCATTATATTAGGGTTTTTCATTTGTCCCCAATATTCAGTCTCTACTAGAATAGTTTTTATTGTGGGCAGGCAAGAGAGTGCATCCAAAGTTAATTGATGGACTCCGATGTGAGTTACATTCCAGTCATTTGCATGAGGGAAAAAAATAGCCTGAGGTTTCCACTTTTTAATAATTTCAACAATAGTTTTAACTGATTCCGCCCATTCGCTTGGATTTTCTTTTCGACTCGTGAGGTTAATTTTATCAAGGCCCTTGGGTTTAGTTTCCTGAAGTTCAAATCCAATCCAATCGCAGGCTTTTTTAAGTTCGTTTAGTCTTTCCTCCTGACGTTCTGGATTGCTGCCCAGTGTGACTGCGACATTGACTACATGTACACCCGTTTCCTGCATTAAACGAAGGGGGAACCCACCAATAATACACTCATCATCTGGATGGGGAGATAGAATTAAGACTACGGGCGGCTCGTTCGTTAGGTTTTTCTTCTTCTCCTGCCTCGAAGGAATTTCCCCAAGGGGCAGGTTTTTGCCTTCTTTTGTTATTCTTTCAAAAGCCTGTGCGTAGGAAAAATAAGGATTTTCGGTCATTTCTTTAAGCAGTTAAAATAGATTAATTGGGAATTACATTAAGAAATCTAGTTCTTTTTTCCAATTCATTCATTGAACCTTACGCGAGATAGATTTTGCTATCAACCTGTAAACTTGTCTTCTAAGTTAAAAGTTATAATTTAATATAAATTGTCTTAATTTCCTTTTGAAATAAATCTCAACAGACGATTTTGTACCCAAATTTTCATTCCTCAAATATTCAAGTTCTGTTGTTGATTTTTACACGCGGTTTATGTTTTAATTACAGTACTTCTATGTATCTGCGATTTATCTTAATTTACTGTGTTGTAACAAGCCAATTGTCGGCTTCGCCTGTCTTAATGCCTTCGTTAGAACTTCCAAAACTATCGAACAAATCTTCTCCCTTTCGTGGTAAGATTATACATGCCGGATTTGAAGGGTACACATGGGTGAGTTATCCTCATGTGGAAAATCCGGCAAGTTTGGATGTCGATCCAAAGGGCCGGATTTTTGTGGCGGAGGCCAATCGGTTTAAATTTGGTGTGCAAGATTTAAGAGGTGTAAGGTATATGGTTGCAAGAGA
Organism: Opitutales bacterium; assembly: GCA_029252505.1. GTDB lineage: Bacteria > Verrucomicrobiota > Verrucomicrobiia > Opitutales > Seribacteraceae > Seribacter. Next base: position 4,824 of record JAQXBH010000284.1, read on the forward strand.
TTTCCAATCCACAACACTGGAGGATCGGCTGCGATTGTACCAAGATTTTTCCAGTGAAATTCCTATGGATTGGTACACCAGTGTGCCTGAACGTATTCTTCGATTGCAGGATACCGACGGAAACGGAGTAGCGGATGAAAGAACGGTTTATTCTGATGATTTTAATGAAACCCTGGACGGTATTGGATTTTCAATTCTGGCGGAACCTGATGCTCTGTACTTTAGCTGTATCCCAGCACTCAGGAGATTAACTGATTCAAATGACGATGGTATTGCCGATACAAATGAAAAAATAGTCAATGGTTTCGGAGTCAGAATATCTTTCACTGGACACGACTTACATGGGATAATTCGAGGTCCTGATGGCCGTTTGTATTTTAGTGTGGGAGACCGAGGATACCATGTGGTGGATGGAAGTGGAGAAATTCAGGCGGCTTCAGGCAGAGGAGCAGTTTTCCGGTGTGATTCGGACGGAAGTAATTTTGAGGTTGTAGCCCATGGACTAAGAAATCCACAAGAACTTGCTTTTGATAATAATGGTAATCTTTTTACCTTTGATAATAATGGTGATATCGGAGACAAATCAAGAATTGTATATGTACTTGAAAACTCTGATTCAGGATGGGATATGTCTCACCAGTCAGCTCACCAGTATGTAAAAGACCTGGATTGGGGAGATTTTCACATCAGTAAGTCGGTATGGGTGGGAGAAGAAATGTTTGACACTTTTTCTGAAGATCAACCTCAGTGGGTATTTTCTCCGGTTGCGCACCTTGGCAACGGTCCATCTGGGGTGGCATGGGTTACAGGCGAAGCTTTACCAAAGGATATGCGAAACAGCTTTTTGGTTACTGATTACAAGGGCTCGCCCTCTAGGTGTAAAGTTTGGATTGTAAAGTTACAACAAAATGGTGCAGGGTTCCAATTGGCAGTGGGAAAAACATTGGTTGATAATGTTGGAATATCTGATGTGGCCCAAGGGTATGACGGAAATTTGTATTTTGCCGATTACGGGGGAGGTTGGTCGGTCAACAAAAACGGGTCCGTTCAAGCTATTCGTCCCAAAGACCAGAAACTGCAAAGCGCGGGAAATGCAGTTGCCCAATTAATGTCGGATGGATTTGGTCACCGTTCATTACCGGAATTATCTAATCTCCTTGATCATGCAGATCAGAGAATTCGTCAATCTGCTCAATTTGCTACAGTCGAGAAAGGGGAATCTGCGGTTGTTGAGTTTAGCGATATTTTGGCCGATACAGAATCCTCCTTACAAGCCAAACTTCATTCGGTTTGGGGTCTTGGTCAGTTGGCAAGAAACGGGTTCTCGGAATCGGTGACACCCCTTATTTTGAAAATGCTTGAAAGCAAGGAGATTGAAATTCGGGCCAATGCAGCAAGGGTGGCTGGAGATTCCAACTTGCTGAATTTAGTGAATTCTCTTATTGGAATGTTGAATGATCCGTCACCCCGGGTGGTCTCTCTCGCAGCACTTTCCCTTGGTCGCATAGGTAGTAAGTCAGATCCGGTTTTAGTTTCGGCACTGCTTCACTCCGTTGAGCAAAATAAAGGTGCTGATTTTGATCCTGTTCTTAGACATTCTTTTATTTCTGCTCTCGATCGAATTGCATCTCCTGAACAGCTCATCGCACTTGCCAGATCAGAATCTGAAGAACAACGATTGTGCGCGGTCATTCTACTCCGCCGAACTGCTAACAACGGGCTGATGACTTTTTTAGAGGATGAGAGTAAGCTTGTTCGGAATGAAGCAATTCGGGCGGTATATGACACCGTTGCTTTGGACGGTTTGGCTGGAAAAAAATTAGCATTACTAGAGCCCGCTCAATACTCATTTTATATCCAATACCGAATTGTTGCCGCCAACTTCAGAATGGGGACAGACGAATCGGCACAAAGACTACTCGGGTTTTCTTCGAATCCAAAAATTGACAAGGAAATTCGTTCTTTTTCACTCCGAGCTTTAATGAGGTGGGGGATGAAATTAGATACTGATCCAGTCCTCGGTCACTACCGACCAATGCCAGCAATTTCTTCTTCGATGAGTAATCTCACCAAGGTAATAGGAAAAGACTTAAGAACTTTTCTGCTCGAGGAAAATGATCCTTCACTTCTTTCACTGGCCACTAATCTTGCTCAGAAAGCAGGCTTGTCTATTGATGAAGATATCCTAAGGAAGCAAATTATAGATGAGAATCTCGACCCACAGGTTCGTGTCGCCAACTTACGAAGCTTGGCCGAATTAGAGAGTGATCAAGACAACAAACTTCTCAAGTCTTTACTTACCGATAAAAGTGAAGTGGTGCGTGCAACAGCCTTTGAGTTCTGCCTGAACAGGAACCTTCCAGAGATGGATAATTTATGTAATGAGGCGATTAAAAAAGACACGCTATTGGTCGCACGAAAAATTTTGGATAGATTTGTTTTAAAAAAACCGGACGCAATGATTGAACTTTGGCAAAAAAGAGAATTAGAACTTCGTCCAGAATTATGGCTCGACTTGTATTTGTTCCTTTCTAAAAACGACCACGCAGAATCCAAAAAAGTTGCCGCTACTTATGCGGCAGGTGAACCCGCTCGAGTTCACGTGCTGAGTATTTATGGCGGAGATAGCTTGCGTGGAGATAAGGTCTTTAGGAATCAGGGTGCCTGTATGCAATGTCACCAAATTGATAAAGAGGGCGGTGTGCAGGGGCCTCCATTATCTTTGGTGGGAGATCGACTGAGTTCCGATAAATTACTTGAATCTCTAGTTAATCCAAGTGCGGAAATTACTCCGGGTTATGGACTTTCAACAGTTTCCACCAAAGAGGGAATCACTTTAGTGGGGAGAATCGCAGAAGAGTCAGAAGACAATGCGACATTGGTTCTGATATCCCCTGACGGAAAAGAAACTCAACTCAAACAAGAAGATATCTCCAGTATCTCTCCCCCCATTTCAGCAATGCCCGCCTTGGGCTTGACCTTGGCTCCATTAGATTTAAGGGATCTCATTGCCTTTTTGAAATCTAGAAACAAGAAGGAACTCCTCGCTGCCAAATCAAGTAGATTAGATTCCGGTCACGGCAAAAAATAACTTAAATCGAAGCCTTTAAATCGCCCGCTTTTTTGCGTTCTTTTTGAGGTAGTAGGTCTTTTGAAATGACTTTTTGAGGTGTATTCAAACCCGCCTTAATTGTGTGCTTACCTGTCGAGTATACCTTGGGTTGGAAGTTTTTACCTTGAACGCGGACAGTATAGAGAATCTCCTTAGTCTTATCCTCAATTACCTGGACCACTGGATTCGGCTTAGCAAATGTAAGCTTAGGTAACCAACCTTTTACTTTTCTGCCGTCATTCTGAGTCATTTTAAAAGTAAGTGGCCATCCGGCGAACTGAGCCTGGTCACCATCGGATACCCTGGAGAACCTGGGCCAGCATTCAAAGGTGACGCTTCGATCTTTTTTGTTAAATCGTGCAACCCCGAATCCATCTGCACGTTTGAGTTCGTTGCTCCGGTCTTCGGGGTTGGCATAGGCGTGCATAGTTATTTTGTTACCCAGTCCGTCTTCAAAATCCCCGGTCCAAGGGAGAGGGGAATTTGGAATGGGTCGGGAACCGGGTTTTTCATCTTCCGGTTTCCACCATCTTCCGTAGATTGTGTTGACGATAGCGGGACTGGTAAAGGCAAAGGGACCATCACGGTGTGATTCAATTCCGTGCTGAACCACTACGCCCAGATGCTGATCTCCACATAGATGGGTGGCCATGGCTTTTCGTAGTTCATGCAATGCTTTGTTTCGACCTTTTTGGGGCCAGGCATTACTGTCTAAGTCGGCGAGGAGGCGACTGTTCGGATTTCCATGAATATGAACCGCGCCGCAGAACGCGGTGGCGGAAAGTGCGGCTTTCATTTGGGCACCTTCCCAATCCTGACTCCAGTCGGAGAGAAAATTGAGCTGACGGTCTCCCAAAAGAACCAAGCCATCTAGATTAACTGCATCTCGGTTATAAGCGGGATCATTGATATGATCGGGGCGGGGGCCCATTTTAGGTATCTTGCCTGCGGGTCCGGTTTTGAATTTACGGTCTTCCAAAATCGCAAAATC
>JAQXBH010000065.1 GCA_029252505.1 Opitutales bacterium
GAAGCACTGTAATCAGAGTTATAGTTATTTTGGCTATGAACGACTGAACAACTGAGATAAGCAAGGAGAGAAAGAAAACAAAAGAAATTGGGCAAAATATTCATATGTAGTAGTTCGAATGCAAAAAGTTAATCGCTACTTAGCAACAATAAAGATTATTTTTTTTGATTCGGACTAGTAATTTATTTTCGAACTACTGACTTTTTGAAGTAAAAATAGAGTAAATGAAAGGCGAAGAAATATAAAATATTTACGATAACCCCCCCCGTTAATGCGACTCGAATCCCCTTCTCCTGACGTACTGCCCGGCGTTGTGCCACTAAATTTCGTGCCAATACCTGTTCGGAGGTCATTTCCAAACGGGCGTCATAAAATTCAGCACTTATATTTTGGTCAATATACGAGGAAGGAATGGTAGGTTCCTCCTTTAAAATAATATCCCAGTAATCACGAGTGGGAGTGCCCAAAATAGGCCCCACCTGTATTTCGCGGTGAAAAGTAAATTGAATTATTATCGCGGTCACGATTAACAGTCCTTGAGATACTAACCATGCCTTTGTGCGGAGTTTCATTTGGAGGATGGTATACATTTTTTAATTTGTAGCAAAAATAAATCAATTATTTCGTCCCTAAATAAGTTCTTTGTTGCCAAGGTAGGTGGTTTTTCAAAGAAAAGGAATTGGTAGATGAGGTTATTATTTTTTTTAGTATCGATTTTCGGTGGGCATTCTTTTGTGCATGCAGAGTCCACCCATGTTGTTCGTAAAAATGAGACACTGAGTGCAATTGCACAAAAATACGGTGTCTCAGCCAATGCCATCCAGGCTTACAATGGAATTTCAAATCCAAACCTTCTTTTTGTTGGAAAAAAATTAAAAATCCCCAGTGGTTCCACTTCAGAAATTCCTTATGTGGTAAGAAAAGGAGATAGCCTAAGCAAAATTGCCTCCCGATTTGGAGTTTCGTTAAGTGCATTGTCCTCTCGGAATGGAATAGCCAGCCCGAACTTGATTAAGGTCGGTCAGAAAATTATAATACCCGTAAAAGGTTCGACTGTAAAAGCAACCGGTTTGCTTTCGAGCACGCTACTCAAAACGCTGGGGACTATCAGACCTAAATCGGGCAAGTGGAAAAAAATCATTATTCACCATTCCGCAACCCCGGTAGATGATGCCATGAATATGCACAGAGTGCACAAAGCCAAAGGAATGAAAAATGGCCTCGCGTACCACTTCGTAATTTCAAACGGTTCCCGGAAAGCTACAGATGGTGAGGTTTTTATTGGAGGAAGATGGAAGGGGCAATTGGACGGGGGACATGTAAAAAAACTAATTTGGAATCAAACCTGTATCGGGATTTGTTTGATTGGAAATTTTGAATTAAAGCCACCCACCTCAAGACAATTGAAAATATTGGAAGGATTATGTGAATACCTGATGAAGAGATGCTCCATCCCGAAGAGTCAAGTAACGACCCACAAAGTATTGCACAAGGGCCACACTGCCTGCCCCGGAAAGTATTTCTCTCTTCCTTCCCTTATCAGTCGGTTGAATCCTTAGGCTGCTTAAAAGACTCTTTATCACGGGCAAATAAAATCTTCCCAAGGCGACTTTCATTATTTCGCGAGAAAGCCTGTTCGAATTCATTTAAATTAAAAATTGAATCAACGGGGTGTCTAATTTCCATCAAGGCAAGAGGTTGTAATACACTTTCGATGGATTTTCGAATATCATTCAATTCCCTGCTTTCCTTCCAACGGTCCAGCCAAAAGCCAACAAATCGAATATCATCAAAGATTAAATTCCGGGTCGGGAATCGAATGGGTTCCCCGTCCATCGCACCAAAGGTAACATGAACTCCACCTCGAGATAGACATCTTGCGAGTCGAAGAGCACTTTTTCCCCCAACTGAATTTAAGGCCATTACACATTTTTTGCCTTTTGTCAGTGAGGATATTTTCTCTACTGCATCATCTTGATCCAACAAAACTTCTGTTTTACTAAAGGATAAAAGCTTTTCCCGTGCACTCTCACTGCGTACCAAACTGATACATCTGACACCCAACTTGGCTGCAAATTGAATAACTGAAAGTCCCACCGCTGAGTTCCCCGCATTTTGAACTATAAAGTCACCGGGTTTCAAGTATTCAAAATCATTTAATAAACGCCACGCCGTCATCGGATTTAAAAGGGACAGTGCTAATTGATCAAATGGCACAAGTGCGGGAAGTAAAATGAGTTGTTCTGCACTCTCCTTGGTAAATTCCTGCCAACTACCAACCGAAAAAGGACATGAAACTGGACGCCCAATCAACTTCTCGTCCACACCCTCTCCCACGGAATATACAGTCCCAACCCCTTCCCTTCCCCCTACCGCGGGAAGATCGCGCAGTGCGCCATAAGAGCCATTAATTAATCCAATATCAGAAGGATGAAGAGCAGAGGCTTGTAGTTGTATAATTACCTCGCCTTTACCACAGGGAGGCAGAGAAGTTTTTTCTAATTTTAAAACTTCAACCGGGTTGCCGTATTCGTGGTATCGTAAAGCACTAAAGGAGTCTGGTGTATTCATTTTTTAAGCCACCCCGTTGTGTTCATCCAATCCTGAGCACGACTCGGCCAAGTGGCCACTATTTCCCCTGATTTTTTCATACCATAACCATGTCCTCCGAAGGGATACAAATGCAACTCATTTCCAATGACTCCCGCTCGCTCCAAGGCCAGGTAAAGAAGAGCACTGCCTTCTGCGGGTACATTATCATCTCCGGTGTGTACAAAGAAACAAGGCGGACATTCCGGAGTCACTTTAATTTCAGGATATAATAAATCTCTTTTTTTTCGATCGACGAGGTAAGCAGGATAGATCAATAACGAGAAATCTGGACGACAAGAAATTTCATCCGCAGAGTCAATGAATGGATAGGTGTTCTTTTTAAATTCAGTGGAAGCCATAACTGCTAAATTTCCTCCCGCAGAAAAACCCAAAATTCCCACTTTATTTGGGTTTATATTAAATTCCTTGGCATCCTTCCGAATGAGCCTTAGCGCCCTCTGTGCATCCTGCAAGGGTGCTTCATGCTTTCCTCGACCCTTTCTTCGGGGAACTCGGTATTTGAGAAGAACAGCAGTGACTCCGAAGGAATTTAACCATTCGCAAACATCCGTTCCTTCATGTTGATAAGCTAAAATATTATACGCTCCACCCGGGCAGACCAGAACCGCACTTTGATTGGCAATTTTGGGATCGGCAGGAAAAAATGTGATGGTGGGTTCTGATACATTTGAAATGCGGAGAACATCATCAGCATTTTTGGCTGGAATTACTTTTTCGGGGGGCACCTCTCCTTTCGTTTCTCCCGGTGCATCGCCAGGCCAAAGCAAAATGCTATCGAATGAGTTACCCCAAAGAACCAAGGCGGGGAAGATAAAAAGTAGAAGTAGGAACAATTTCATCCTTCCTGTTCATTGAAAGTTCATCAACTATGCAAAACAAAAAGGGAACCTCCCTCTATTTTTCTTTTGCGGAAAGAGTAAACTTTTTAAAAAGTAGGTTGTAATGATAAAATTAATCTCCATTTCATGCTGCCTCTTTTGGGTGAAACTTCCTGTACATAGTTCCCCAACTTCCACTAATTTAATTCAATCTTTGGTTGCTATTAAAAGTCATGGAGAGGGAAACCGAGAGGCGATGAAAGCGTGGCCTCTAGTTTCCGATTTCCCTCCATCTGCAATACCTCAATTATTAGATGCGATGAATCGTGCCAATAACTTAGGTGATAATTGGATCCGGGCGGCAATCGAAAAAATATACAGTCAAAACACCACTCAACTCCCCGTTGAAAAAATCATTATTTTCTTGCAGGACCACTCGAACGAGGCAGACGCAAGGGATATGGCATTTCAAATCCTTGAATCCGAACTGCCCTCGAAGGCCAATCTATTAATTCCTTCATTCATTGATGATCCCGCACCAGTACTCAGGCAAAAGGCGGTGAAATCGATCCTCAATAAGGCAAAGAATTCCAGTACAAAACCAAAAGCAAATAAGCTATACAAAATAGCATTAATGAAAGCGAGGGAGGTGGAGCAAATTAAAGAAGCGACACGAGAGCTCGAAGCAGCAGGAGAAAAAATAAATTTAATCCAACTAATGGGGCTAGTAACAGACTGGCAATTAATTGGTCCATTTGATAATTCTGAAAGAATGGGCTTTTCCTTGCAATATGGTCCTGAAAATGGAAAAGGCCTGTCTGAGCATCACAAAAATAAGGACGGGGTGGTGAAATGGGAAAAGTTTTCCACTCAAGACGAATTGGGTCTCGTAGATATTAATAAACAATATGGCGAACTGAAGGAAGTATGCGCCTATGCCAAAACTACATTTCATTCAGAATCCGCACAGTCTGCCCATTTTCGTATCGGCTCGAAGAATGCATGGAAAATGTGGGTAAACGGTGAACTTCTATTCTCACGGGATGAATATCATCGTGGCAAAACTCGAATTGATCAGTTTATAATCGAAGGAAAATTACTGGATGGTAAGAATGAAATTTTATTAAAAGTCTGTCAAAATGAACAAACCCAGTCTTGGACAAAACAATGGGAGTTTAACTTCCGCATTACCGACCGCACTGGATCGGCGATCCATTCTACCGGTTTAACAATCAAATAATTTAGTTATGAAAAACGGGTTCCTTTTTTTAACATCGCTCCTCTCTCCTTTAGTGCTAAATGCAGATTGGTTACAATTTCGTGGGTCCTTAGGAAATGGAGGAACTTCAGTTTCTTCAATTACCCAATTCTCTGAAGAAAATAAAAACTCATGGAAAGCAGAACTACCCGGTCGGGGATTATCCAGTCCCATTTTAGTGGATGGAAAGATTTTCCTGACTGCATCAAGCGGGCCCAAGCAGGAGACCTTACACATTCTCTGTTTTTCCCAGAACGAGGGGGATTTAATTTGGGCAAGAAAATTCAAAGCGACGGGACGTACGATTTGCCATGAAAAAACGTGTGTAGCTGCACCCACAATGGTAAGCGATAAAAAAGTAGTAGTCGCTCAGTTTTCCTCAAACGATATTTTTTGCTTAGATTTAGATGGAGATCTCCTTTGGCTGAGAGGATTAACCTATGACTTCCCCAATGCCGCCAACGGCCTGGGCATGTCTTCTTCACCACTCATTTCTACCGGAGTCCTTATTGCACAGGTTGAAAATGACGCCGATTCGTTCACTACTGGAATCGATTTAAAAAACGGCGAAGAATTATGGAGAAACATTCGCCCCAAGGGTGCAAATTGGACATCTCCTGTATTACTGGGTACTGGGAAAGATCAAAAAGTAGCTCTTCAATCGACTAAGGGGATCTCTCTAATAAACCCGACCACTGGCAGGGAACTCTGGAATTACCAGGATGGAGCATCCAGTATTCCCTCATCCACTCCAGTGGGGGATATACTTTTAGTTCCCTCCAATGGATTGACTGCCCTTAAAACAAGAACTGGAGGGAATTCACACACTCAGGTATGGCAGGATAATAAATTAGGTCCGGGTACTGGTAGTCCTGCTATTTCAGGAGATCGATTTCTTGTTATCAATAAAGCAAATGTCCTCACTTGTGCAAAAATCGACAATGGGGAAATCTTATGGCGAATGAGAATTAAAGGACCAGCGAGTGGTTCTCCTGTCGCGACTCGTTCGCATCTTTACTTCTTCAATGAAGACGGGTTGGGGCAAATCATTAAACTAGAACATGACGAGGGAAAAGTCGTTGCCACAATTGACCTTCAGGAAACAATACTATCCACCCCTGCCCTCGCAAAAGACGGATTGTATATTCGCTCGGACAATCACCTTTGGAAAATATCTCAATAATAGAAATTAATAACTAATTTTCACAAATGGTTTTCTCTCCCTCAATCGAGAGATGCCCTTCGCACTCACTTCACTTTTCCAAAGGTGTAAAGTGGTCAGTTTCGCAAACAAGCAAAGCGAATTAATTCCAGCATCGCTCACATCTGTGTGTGAAAGGTTCAAGCTCTGCAAATTGGGCAAGGTTAAAAGCTCTTTTACTCCACTGTCTCCAATCCGTGTCTCCCGAACATTCAACTTAGTTAGTTTTTTGAACATTGAAATGACCGCACAGGACTGATCTGTGATTAATGTTTCCCGCAGGTCCAAGTGGCTAATGTGCTCCTTTAGGGGAATCAACTGTGCAATCAATTGATCATCAATCATTTTGGGCTTCGTTACCACCCGTACTTCGAGTAATGGACTTCCAATTCCAATGGGACGAATCAATAACAATGAGTCGCGATCTAACTGTATTAATCGATCTGGCTTGATCGGCTTGAGCCCCGAAGCGAGTTGATCATAAAATTCAAGATACTCAGGTAGTTTATGCATCTTACCTCCATCTTCTCCAATGGGTATTCGGATTCCATCCTCCGCTCCCACCCACTTGCTAAAGTCGACTCCCTGTGCAATCCACTTCCGAATGAGTTCCTGTTGACTAAAGGTAAGAGGATCTCCCTTGGGCGGCATAATATCATCATCCGATGAAGGAAGTATGACGCGCTGATAAAGTGAACTCTTACTGGGGTGATCCACTACAATGACAGGACCTTCATCACTTCCCGCCATGATATGCCCCGCCCCGTCCAAGCGCAATCCTGCCTTAGGTTCCTTTATTCTTCCATTTTGATCGAATGGTGCTTTATGGCACTCCACGCATCTTTCCTTAAGGATGGGCCAAACTTCCTCTTCAAAATCAACTACCGAAAGTAATTGATATTGCATAAGGCAACCACTTAACAAAAAAAACCGGGTCAAAATACTGCACATGGTTCAATCTTGAATCAATTCTTGTCACTCCTGCGAGCATGTAAAGTCGGAATACATAAAAAATATTCAAGACCTCTTCTTTGAGCTTGAAAGTTTATCGTTTGAAAAGTTCTCTTCTACCATGAACCTAAAAGCATCCTTATCCATTTTCTTTTTTATTATTATTGTTCCACAATTTTGTTTCGCAGGAAAATTCAGCTGGATAGAAAGCTCTTCATTGAATCAGCATGTTGACCTTCTATGGGAGGATCAAAAAATTGCCCGTTATGTGTTCGAAAAAATGAACCCAAAAGATCGGGAGCGAACCTACAAGCCATTCCACCATATTTTTCAATCGAACGGGACCGATTTCCTAACCAAAGGACCGGGAGGGAAATACACTCACCACCGGGGAATTTATTTTGGATTCTCAAAATGCTCTGCTATGGATGGGAGTGGGAAGTCGGTAAATGTTGATACTTGGCACTGCAAACGAGCGTACCAGACCCATGAGAAGTTCATTAACAAAACTGCCACAAAACAAAAGGCTTCCCATACCGCAGAAATTTCTTGGCGAGTGGACGATGGTACCGTGTTTGCAACCGAACATCGAACTCTAGAATTCTCTTTTATTAAAGAGGGTTCCCTCCAAATTGACTTTCAATCGAACCTCAGCACCAATCAGAAAAAAGTTCAACTGGATGGTGACGCCCAACACGCCGGTTTTCAATTTAGGGCATCTAATGAAGTGGCCGCGAAAACAAGTAAAGAAACTTATTATATTCGACCGAATGAGGGCATTGACGCAAAGGGAAAAACAAAAAACTGGCCCCAGGATAAAGAAATGACGAACCTGCTTTGGGAAGCTCAAAGTGTGGTCGTGGGGGAGGATCGTTACACCACTCTCTATCTGAATCACCCGGGCAATCCCAAGCCATCGTTTCACAGCGAACGTGACTATGGTCGCTTTGGCTCTTACTTTAAGGCAGAAATTACCCCGTCGAACCCTTTAGTCGTTCATTACAGGTTGCATATTATTCAAGGAGAAATGAGTCCCAAAGAATGTGAGGAGCTAAGCCAAGCCTTCATTAAGAGTCATTAATCTCTGTTACTTTTCTATTTTTGCCAACTCATCTCCCACCCTACCTCCTTGCTTTTGCTGCCGGTGCGTTTTACGCATGCAGTGCTTTGCTATGTAAGCGAGGTTTAGAATTAGGGGCGGGCACAATTCGGTCATTGATCTTTTCAAATTGGACCATGGCGGCCTTCTTTTTGCCCTACCCTTTTATTTTGGGAAGCATCCCGGGTTGGTATGATTTACAGGCTGGAATATTACTTGGTTTTATTTTTTTCCTGTCTCAATTCGCCTGTTTCTTTGCTCTTCAAAAAGGAGATGCCTCGATGGTCACGCCCATCATGGGCTCCAAGTCAATATTCGTGGCTTTATTTGTGATGAGCTTTGGCCTAACAGGCACGCCCTCGTCCGAAACTTGGATTGCCGTTCTTTTCGCGGCTTGTGCAGTCGCATTAATTGGATGGCCGGAAAAGGGTGGGAAGATTTGCAAAACCGCAATCGGCTTGGGGTTAGTAACTGCCGCGGGATTTGGTCTAACTGATTCTTTGGTGCCGCATCTAGCCCAACAATCAACGCCAGAACATGTGATTTTTATAATGTTTACCACTGTGGGCGGAATGTCTTTCTTTCTCTTACCGTTAGTCGATGGTAATTTTTTTGAAATTCGCAAAAAAGCCGACTTTTGGATGTTTGCATCCTGTATCCCAATGGGAGTACAAGCTATACTCATGTCCATGGCGATTGCATTTTACCAAGTTCCCGCAGAAGCAAATGTATTTTATGCCTGCCGTGGTATATGGGCTATCTTGCTCGCATCTTGGTTTGGAAAGCATATTGGATTAATGGAGGGCCTAATGACCAAGCCAATTTTAGTAAGAAGAATGCTGGGTGCACTTTTGCTAATCGCAGGGATTTATTTCACCCCATTATCATGACCTTTAATAATACAGCCCACTCACTTCTTACTGGTAAGTAACCTCTCGCAAAGGATTTTAAATATTATTTCATGTTCTCCCAAGGGATTGGTCAGTAAAATAGTAATTGCCGGGAATTGTTTTTTTACCCTTGAGCAAATTTCTGCCAAATCTCCTTCTTTCCCCGCATGCCTGCCTGACAAAAGGAAAAATAAAGCAACGACAACTTGATTCGCACCACCCTCAGCCCACTTTATCAGTAAATTTTCGAGGAGTGGATCATTAAACGAATATTCATCCCCCTCCCTTCGCTCCATACTGCAAGTAGAAAAACCAATTACCTGCTCCGAAAATAAACCCTTCAGTTTTTCGCCCACATTCTCCCTTACCTGATTGACCTCCTGAACCGGGGTTCCGTGGTCTACTAAGGCAACCTTATATTCCCCCAGCTTTTGTTGGCTGGAAGTATTTTTAATCTCGTCCAATAATGCTTGCCCTAACTGCAACTCATTCCCTTTGTACAACGGATCTAAAACGCGATAAGAACGAGTAGTAT
>JAQXBH010000082.1 GCA_029252505.1 Opitutales bacterium
TCAAGGAGTAGAAGAATATCGACAATGATTGAAGATACTCGTTCCTGGAACCACTGAGTGAGTTGTAAATCGGTAGCCAATGGCCAGGGGATCGCTACTATAAAAAACAGCAATGGAAATAGGAGATTTTTTATTCTGCTCCATCCCCCCTGATCGTAAAAGGGAATCACGGTAAGAAGGAATACGATTCCGAACAATACAAAGTTGAGTAAACGCCAATCAGAATTGGCCCCGCGTATTGTCCACAAGGGAGCAAGGGATAGTAAGAGAGGAATTCCAATCAAAAACCATGTTTTACCTTGGAGTAATGATTTTTTATTTTCTTGGTTCCCAATAGAAGGTTCGGATTTCAGTAATAAATAAAAGCACAGGAAAGGAACTAGGAAGCCATGGGCGTATTGTTCATTGGTGTTCCATGTTGTAGATAATTGGAGAACGATTAAAGACCAAATTGAAATCATTGAGAAAGATTCAATGATCGATCTTATTTGTTTCAGTTTATTTAATTTGGAAATACTAGGAGTGATTTAGATTGGTTAATTTGAATCGTTAAATGAATTAGGAAAGAGTTGGGCTAAGCTTTCTTTTTCCGCGCGGTCAATTTTGGTATAATCAATCGATTGTTGCAGAATCATTGCTTTTTCCGAGTCATGATTAAATTGAAAGACCTGAGATGTTATAAATGCCCATGCGGGCCGACTCTCACTCCAAGACCTCCAATTGTGGACTGGCCCCAATGCAATTAATGCCTGATCTGGTGACCGGTTTCGAAGGTGGGCAAGTGCTAGGGTAATCCTGTTTTGGGCATTCTCTTTAAAATCGAGGTTCTTCTTTGCTTCTTCGAGTAAGGAAGTTAATTTCTGAGAGGGTATAGGAAGGAAGGGGTCGAGAAGTTCAAAATAAAGATAAGTTTGAGAAAAGAAAGGGTCATTGCCATGAATTTTTGAAAGTTTTGACATCCACCCAAGCAATTCCTCAAGTGTGGCCGAGGCCGATCGGTGTTGCATTAACTTACGGAGAGCAAAGCTTTGATGAATTGGTTGTTCAATTAATTTACTAAGAATGTGGCTTAATCCTTTTAGGTCATTGGCACTTTCCAAGTAATCGCACATGGCTCTGACCAGTCTTGGGTCGTTGCCCAGTACTGGTAAAAGTCGGTCCAGTACTTTAATCGATTCTTTATAATTTCCCTCCAATGCATAAGCTCTTGATTCAATCACGAGGCGCCAACGATTCGGAATAATGGGGGCATTGTTAACCTCGAAATGAATCGTCTCAATATCGTTAATTTGTGCCAATGCATTCATTCTTAATTTAAATAACTCTTCCTCTACTTTTGCTTTGGATGGGGATAAATATTGTACAATTTCTGAAAAAGCCCCAAGTCGTCCAAGCCATCTGCAAAAAATAAGTAAGTCTTTCCCTTGTTTGAAATCAAATTGATCACCGCATTTCTCGATAATCGATTGTTTTTCAACTTCATTCTCCGTAATCGCGTACTGAAGAGCATAAATGCGCATGAAATCGATTGCTTCTGCTTTCGGGTTTGATTGAAGTAATTCGATACATCTATCCAGACTGCCTTTCGATAATGGATTTAGAATATGAAGAAGGGTCATGTGTCGAATTGCTTCGACTCCAAACTGGGTTTGTCGAGTGGATAACTGGGCTAGTTTTTTTCCAACAAATGGTAGGTTTCTTTTATCATTTAAGTGAACAATTAACCGGGTAAGAAGGAAAATACTTTCTGCATGAGTGGGGTGGTTTGTCAGGGAATTAGTTGCGATTTCAGTGGCACGAAGCGGGTGCCCACTTTCAGCCAGTAATTCTGATGCAAGTAGAGAATTATCAGGAGAATCGAGCCAACCTTTAATTTTCAGTAGTTCATTGAGTTGGACGATGGCAATTTCACCTGCAATTTTTCTTTCCTGCGGATGTAATAAATCATTTTTTAAAGTTTGAATACTTCGATTAAGAAGCTCTACCTTTTTTTCCTCATCTCCGCCTTCCAATGAAATAATTCTGGCCCATTTTTGAAGTGCTTCAGTTGGGTTGGATCGAAAAAGGAGTTGAATGAAATTTTCTCTCGTGGCTAAGTTATCAGGGGAGAGAAGGTGAGCGATCCGAGCTTTTCGAACCCCATCTTCCAGCAAGTTAGACTCATTGCTTATTGATTCATCTTGATATACTTTTGATAGTTGTAGAAGTTGGTTTGACTTCCATTCTTTAATCTTCGGCATGAAGAATTGGGACGAGGCAAAGAATAAACCAAAAATAACAAGGCCAAAAATAAAAAAGACATACCTAAGGTTAACGTTAAACATTAGAAGAATTTAAATCTCAAAGTAGAGTATTTTGAACAGAATGTAATGGAGACCAATATGTCTTCATTTTTTCTAACTGAAGTTTTCCGACAGAGGCACCATTTTTTTTGCAATTCTGCTTGCTGAGACTTTTATACAAAATTGAGATACGCTACCGCCCTTGGCCGTTTGCTAAAAAAACAAAGCCAATTTCGACTAACTTTATTTTTGTGATTATCAAGTAGAACCAGAACTCATCGGATGAGCGCTGGGGAATTCTAGTAAACTTTCGTCAATTTCAACCTCGGTTTGTCGACCCAGGATTTCAAAAAGGACCTTTACTCTTTCTCGAGCAGAAACAAGCTTGGTAACCGTTCCCTCATCTCCCTTGAAAAGTCCAGAAATTGCTTTGACTTTATCCCCTACCTTATGAGGTTGGTCAGGAATTTCTAGGATGCCGTCCGGAGAAATAAGACGGAGTGCGATCATAACTTGGGGAGGGACATGTACTGGAACTTCATTTCTTCGTACGATGTAAGAGACCCCATGAGCGAAATGAACATTTCTAAGATGCATTACAGGATCGAATCGAGCAAAGAAATATCCAGGAAAAAGTGGTTTTGCAGGGGAAGCTTTTTCTTTTCTGGGACGGATCGTCCTGGGCAGAAATGCCTCGACATCAGTCAGATTGCCGATGGTTTGTGCTGCGAGCATTTCCATTCGTGGTTTTGCGCGAAGGCAGTACCACCCGATCGACCAATCTTCGAAATTATCTTTACTCATTACCACTTGAGAAGTCCGGCAAGAGCGGGAAGCAATCGACGGCTCGTTTTAGTTAGCTTTTTTAATTTTTCCAGCCTGATCAGATAGAAATCGTCATTCTTTTCATTATCTGACAAAGAATCTTCCATCCTGGATATTCGATCGTTTGCACTGTCCAGGTGAGGCATGATTTCATCCTTTAAAAATGTAGAGAAGAGCCTGCGGAATTCTGTTTCTGCTAGATAATGGTCACGGCGATCACCGGCGACATAAGTAGAACGGACTGCCTTGAGAGATTTTAGAGTCCTTAAACCTTGGCTTGCGGAACCAATGCTTATTTCGAGTCGGGAGGAAATCTTATCCATAGATAAGGGTTTTTCAGAAAAATAGAGTAAGCCATAAATCTCACCAACTGAGCGTGGCATACCTAGGATTCCCATTAAACGAACAAAGAAATCAATTGATTCAATTTCCAAAGATTGTTTTATGGAAACAGAGTTTGCAGATTTTATTTTGTGGGGTATCAAAACTATATTTTCATTTATTTCAAAAAAAAATGAAAACTACAAGCTTTCTCTTTTTAAAGCTTCTACAAGTTGCTAATTTTATAGGATATTGCGTGGGTTAACTTGGTAGAACGAACTTGCTCTTTTGGTGTTTTTAGTCGAGTGTAATAACTGAACTCCCTAGATATGCCCAATCATAGAGACCAAGGATACGCGACACTCCACAAATTGATTTTGTTGAGTTCACTTTTCGTTTGGTTTTGGATGTCATTATACCTGTGGGATTCCCTTGATTATTCTTTGATCAATTTGCCTTGGAATTATGCATTGGTTGCTATTGCTGGTCTGACTGTGGCCACTTTTGGGTCATTACAACAATACGGATTGTTTTTTATGAAAAACGGTTGGGGTCGTGTTCGAGAATCGCTGCATAAGGCGAATTTTCAAACTGCGCTAATCGCTTTTTTTGTTTTTGCCTCTTACTTTGCGACCAAAGACAACGAAACAAGTCGTTTGTTTCTTGTTTTTTACATTACTACAAGTTGGCCGATACTCGCATCATTTAATTTTGCCCTTCCGGGGTTATTCAAAAGATTAATCGGTTTTCAAGTAATCTCTCGAAAAAGTCTAATCATAGGTAATTCCACTTCATTAAATTCTCTTCGAACATGGATCAAGAAACATACCGAGCAAGGATTTAGTTTCGAAGGCACATTCACCACCGACAGAAATGATCCGGAATTATCTAATGTGCCTTGGTTTGGGTCTTTTGAGAAGTTAGAAAAATACCTAAGCGAAACTAAGATCCATCAACTAATTTTATTACCCAATAGCGATATGGATAATTGGATTCGAATAGTCTCAGATTTGGGTACCAAATATGGTTGCAGAATTTTGGTGTATAACAACTTGTCCGGTTATTTTGACTCCCGTCTTGTTTTTGTTGAGGAATCTGGTCGACAATTTTTCTCTTTGCAAAATGAGCCCTTGGAAAGTCCATTTAACAAGATGGTTAAACGATCCTTGGATCTTATGATCTGTATTCCTGCTCTTCTTGCTATTCTTCCTCCTTGTATGATCTTGATTAAATTTTTTCAAATGATTCAGTCTCCCGGTCCTTTGTTTTTTAAACAAGATAGAGTCGGTATTGCCGGACAGAGTTTTACGATTTGGAAATTTCGTTCCATGTCCCATGACGAGAAGGGTACTCGGGATGAAGCGGAGCAAGCCTATCCCGGGGATGAAAGAATATTTGCTTTTGGAGCTTTTATCAGAAGGTTCAGTATTGATGAAATTCCACAATTTATAAATGTACTGAAAGGAGAAATGAGCCTCGTAGGACCACGACCATACCTAGCAAAGCATGACTTTCTATTTGAACGTGATTATAAGGCATATCGAATACGCCAATTTGTAAAACCTGGCGTTACTGGTCCGGCACAATGTAGAGGTC
>JAQXBH010000086.1 GCA_029252505.1 Opitutales bacterium
GACCAGGCATGCAGCGGGATTAACGGACTGCAAGCCTCCCTTGTCGTCACCCTTTTCCTGGGTGCCTATTATGGATTCAGTTGGATTAACCGTATTGTTCTTGCCCTTGCTGGTACTCTTGTTGCTCTCGCTTTCAATCTCGGACGTGCCTTCTCGCTTTCTTTTTTAAAGGTAAAAGGAAAAGGGCACTACCTAGATGACCCCCTCTTTTCACTCGCTGGCTGGTCTGCTCCCTCCGTGCACGACCTTGCCGGATGGATTGAAACCGGGCTCATCTTTACAGCTATACTGCTCCTTGCACGCATGGCCAAAGGTGGTCTTTTCTTAACCACTCTATCGAACGAGCCCAACCGCTGGCTCAACTTGAGAAGTGCACCCAACCCCATCTTTAGCCTGCTATCGATCGCACTGCTTGGTGGTGGGGCTTATTGGGCAGAATCACATTACCAAGGAACCGAAAAAAACCTCACCGATCTACCTACCCTAAAAATCAACCTACTTGACCCCAATATCCTAAGTTCTAACCAGGATATATCTCTTCAAGTTGCCGCCCAACTCCATTACGAAGAAGCCAGCTCCATCCAATGGCAGGACCGATTTCGCAATGTATTTAATAACTACAGTCAAATGGTGATCAATCCAAATGCCGAGTACTGGCAAGCCTTTCAAGCGCGCTGGGATTCTGGAGGTGCCTGCACAGCAGTTCTCTCAACTCACTCTCCCGAGTCCTGCCTCCCCTTAACCGGACTTACCCAAATCTCGCCATCTCCTGGTCAAGAGCCCATACTGATTCCAGTAAAAGTGGATGACAGGGAAATTCTTTTCGAAGCCTATGAATTTTCTAGAAATTATCGAAAGCTCTTCGTCTTTCGCTGTTTTTGGCCCAAAAAACTACCTCCTGGCCAGCCTAATGTTTTTCCCCGTGGGGGCTACAGCTTTGATGGTCGCATAAAATCAGCCCTCGACGGACGACGGAATGTTGGCGGTACCATGCTCGCCCTCGCTCTTGCCAATGTCGATTCCCCGCAAACTGCGATCAACAAACTTCAAGTGCTAGCCAACCAACGATTAAGCTTTGGAGAGAAAGAAGTTCAATGAGCCAGTCACCTGTCCCGGTCAGTTCAGTTTGAAGAAATTAACAAAAGAAGAAAAATCCTACTCTTCCTTTAGGAATTCAGCCGTTACCGTCTTTCAAAACCAAAGGTTTTCCCTTTTGGAAAATGAAGATTATCATGTTGTTGAATACCATACCCAACAAGTTATCGTTCTGCCTATTCTTGAGAATAAATCGGTAATAATGCCCAAAGTTTTTCGAAAAATCCTCGGAGGTGCAGTTTGGGAACTCCCCGCAGGTGGAGTCCAAAAAAATGAAAGTCCAGAAGAAGCTGCACTTCGTGAGCTTAGGGAAGAAACTGGAATATCGATCACTGATCATTCAAGACTAGTCCCGGAAAACACTCTTGTGATCTCTCCCAACCGCTTACCCATGTTCCCGTCGATTTTTTCAGTTAATTTCTCCCAAAATGAATTTGATAAACGATCCATGCACGATGACGAAGTCGAATCGGTGGATTGCTTCTCGATCAATACAATTAAGGCGATGATGAGCTCGGGCGAAATCATAACTTCCATCACTCTTGCGATCTTAGGAAGGTTTATTCTTGGCCAAGATTTTCAAACCGTGAATTCATCTTCAATCTGAGCCTCTTATTAGATACTCTTCGCATCTTTGCAGCTACTGCAGTTTTCCTAGGCCATTCTAATTTTCCATGGTTTTTTGGCAGTGGTGGGATTGGTCCAAAAAATGGTCAGGATTATGTTATTATTTTTTTTGTTCTCTCTGGATTCGTAATTACCTGGTCAATTGATAAAAAAAAGAAATTAACTTTTTCTCAATATACGTTCGATCGATTAACCAGACTCTGGAGCGTTGCTCTTCCGGCTCTTGTGATTGGTGTTACCCTCGACTTGTGGGGCAGATCGATAAACCCCGAAACTTACCAGCACATTTTTGCATCAAGTTACCTCGAAGCTAAAATTCTAGTTTCCGGTCTTTTTATGCATGAATCTTGGTTTTTCAGCGTTCGACCTGGCAGCAATGGCCCCTTTTGGTCTCTCTCCTATGAGTTTTTATACTACATGATATTCGGATCGGTCATGCTACTTCCCTCCATCAAGAGTAAATTAATTGGGGGACTATTATGGATCTTAATCGCTGGACCAAAAATATTACTACTTTTTCCGTGCTGGTTAATTGGTTGCCTAGCCTATTATGGATGCAAGTCCATTCGAATTAACATTTTCTTCGCGACTTTTCTTCTTTTATTGAGTGGATATTTCTTAATAACCACAATGTCTGAACGATGGCTTCATTGGAGTCCTTGGGGGTATGAAGGCTTAGGTACTCCACCCTTATTCTATTCGGCTAAATATTTAGACGACTACACCATTGCCGGAGCAGTAGCCCTTTTTCTTTTTTCGATGAGTTCTTGGTTTTCTTTGGAAAGAAAATCAAACGGCTTACTTGCATCACTCATAAAAAAATGTGCAAACTGCTCTTTCTCGCTCTATGCTGTTCACTTTCCGATTATGGCTTTTCTAGGTGCATTATGGGCAAGTGATTCACTCAGCCAATGGGGATACCTTTCAGGCATTATGCTCGTTTTAGGGATTTGCTTTCTATTCGCAGTAGTATTTGAACTACCTCTCAAAAGATACCGATCTTTGTTGATTCGAATCTTTCCAATACTTAATCAAAAATGTGGGATTCGTTCTTAATCTTTTTCTCTAAGAATCCATTTATGGTTAGTATACTGCCACTAGTTTTGTCCGCTATTTTTTTATACTTTGGAAGAAAATCGTTAAATTATCAAATGCTCGGTGCTAGCCTTTTAATTGTTGGGATCGGTATTGGCTCTGTCCTCCATCTTAGATGGGATTCATACTCCATTCACTTTTATAAAATTGATGCTGAAAATTCTGAAGGAAATGAAGTTTTATTCATTGGAGACTCCATTACTGCTGAAGGAACTCGACCAAGAGGATTCATTACGAAATTAGAATCACTTCTTCAGATAGAAACAGAAACTATCTGCGCAAAAGGTGCATCATCTGTTCAAATTATATCCCTTGTCGAAAGCAATACTCAAAACTTCCGACCCGACTACATTATTGCTCAGTCAGGCATCAATGATTTGATGAATGGCCTAACCGAGGAAGAAACAAAAAATGCACAAAATAAACTCATGGAAAATATCCGTTCAACTTACCCGACTTCTCATGTGTTGTTTATTCCAATCCATCCGTTTTTCAAAGATAAGAATTTTTTTATTCCTTCCAATCGTCCGCCCTCAAAAACACAGGTTCATTCATGGTGGGGAAATTCAAAAAAATTTGCTGAAAATTACTTAGTTAAGGATGGTATCCATTTAAACGCGAAAGGTCACACATTGCTCGGGCAAAATCTAGCTAAGCAACTAACTGGAAATATTTGATTAATCCCCAAACAACTAGTCAAAATAATGAATTGGAAAAATAATAAAGTACTCGTAACTGGTGGAGCTTCATTCATTGGTTCTCATCTTACTGAGCAATTGATTAAACTCGGTGCAAAAGTCAGAATTGCAGACAATTTCTCTAGCGGAGAAAAGTCGCATGTGAAAAGCCTTGATTGCGAAATTTTTGAAGGCGACCTCCTAAATCCAGGATTTTGCGATCAAGCAACTAATGATATAGAGACCGTTTTTCATTTAGCAGCCGACCATGGTGGTCGTGGTTACATCGATTCTCATCAAGTTGAATGCTCAACTAATATGATTTTAGACGGACAAGTTTTTCGTCACGCACATCAAAACGGAGTCGAAAAAATTATTTTTGCATCCTCTGGCTGTGTCTACCCAACTTCTGTCCAAATGGATGTTTCTAAAGAAGTTTTTCTCTATGAAGACATGGTAACTCCGCCCTACGAAGCGGATGATCTTTACGGCTGGGCAAAACTCATGGCCGAACTCACCCTTAAGGCCTATCATC
>JAQXBH010000090.1 GCA_029252505.1 Opitutales bacterium
GCTCATGTCGTCGGCCAAAATGAACACGACATTTTGTTTTCCAGATGCGGACAGTGCAAAAAAAGTTAAAAAGAGAGGAATTATCTTATTTGTCATTTGTAAAAAAGTTGAGCGGTTGCCTTGATTTCCTTATCTGATTTGAATCGAATCCAGTGGGCGGCGAATCCATTGGGGAATTTAAAGGTTATCTTCTTTCCTGCTTCTAGGGAAAATGTTTTGTAGGGGTGAAATCCTGTCCAGTGATCGATATCAATTTCGGCTGTGATCGTACAATCCTTATTTGATTCTAGGATCAAAGTTTTTTGATCATATCCGGTCATGAGGTAGGGATCCGAAGATTCATTTGCTTTTACTTGTGTATTTTTCCATGGACCACCTACTCCCACTGGCTTACCAAAATCCCATAGTTCATCGATTCCACCAAACCAGAGCGATGTTTTTCCGTCTGGGGAATTGAATATACGGGAGGATCGGGAAGTATTGGACTTGAGTCCTGCTAGTACCAGCAATCCATTCCAGGTGGTGAAATCAGAGATTTGTTTATTGTGAGTACTGACAGGCCGCATTTTGGTATAGAGGGGAGCCTGTCCCACAATCCAAAAAGGAACTTCGTAGAAGGTTCCATGTATATTGGCGAGCATTCGTTCCGATTCAACTTCCCTGTGCATTCTCGGATGACCAAAGGACAGAGACTTGTCGTAAACCGAAGGACCTTTGGGTAGGCGAAGAACGGTACGGTTTCCTTTTTTCCCCACAATGGAACGATTCTCTTTGCTGATTAAAATGACCGATGCCTCATCAACTGAGTATTCCATTTTTGGAGTAAGGAATTCTCGTAGGGTTCTCTCAAGTTCCTTGGGGCCCCATCTCTTGAGTGCTTCAGGACTTATGCATTCGCTGGCAATAGGTTCTTTTTTTAAACGATTGAATTTGAAAGTTACCTGATCAAAATCGTAAGCATTTCCATCTGAACTGAGGACGGAGAGGTGGCGGTTATGAGCATTGGGGAAGAGTAGGGCAGCGCTAGGATTGGCTTCATCATAATCCGCTATTGATTGAAATAGTTTATCTTTTTGAGCCGAACTGCGATAGCTATCATCTGAGAACTGAAAGGATACGGATGCATTGCAGGTTTTGTTGGTAACAACCCGAATCCATTGACCTATAAAATCTTTGGGAAATATATGAGACGTATATCTACCTGTCTTGATTTTTTTATATTCTTCAAATTTCCCGTTTCCTAACCGGTCCACTTCAAGCGAGAATGTAACCGGTCGATCTGAAGCTAGATGAACCATTCTGTGAGGAAATCCATTGATGAGAAACGGGTCGGATGGAATGCCACTCTCCACATTATCATTCATGTAGATCGATCCGGCTGCGTTTCGTGGGCCCCAACTCTTAAGATCCTTAAAATCTCCAAACCAGAGATTGGATTGAGGCTGCCCGACCAAGGGGTTTCCTTGAATGCTCGCTTCATCCGTCGCTAGTACCAATTTTCCATTCCAGTAGCAAAAATCAGGAATATATCGGAGATGTGAGCCAATAGGTTCAAGTCCTCCACAATTTTGGACGGTGAAATTCTTAGGAAATTTAAAAAACATACCGTGCATATCCATCAATAAATCCTCTTGTCCAATATCCCGAATTCTTGGCCATTCAGTAAACCAGCCATGAGCGGCATCGTTGTTGAGGCATCCCTTGGGGAGAAGGAATGTGGTGAATTTTCCATTTTCCATTACCTGTAAGCGCAGGGATCGCTTATCCCAACCGATTGCCCAAACTGGATCGTTCTTGCCTTTTGCAGTCGGATGCACGCCTTGTGGGCCAATTACTTCGGTGTATTGTCTGCGTTCAATCACTTCCCATTTTTTACCATCATAAGTGGCCAGACACCCGCGATCTTCCGAGCTTTTTTGGGTGTAGTCCTTGGACACCTGCCAGAGATCCGGTTTATCCAAATGGCCACTCATCGCCTCACCGTTGTTACTGACCACTACTTTTCCCTGTGATGTGAATCCACCCTTACCATGGTATCCGGGTATGGGGTCATGAAATAGTTTTTTAAATTCCAAGGTATGTACATTTACCTCATAGAACATATTTTCCATATCGTAGAGATATACATAGTTTCCCGGATCCTTGAGGTGCCGCATGAATGCAGTGACCCTAGCGGGCATCTTGGATGGGCTAATCGCACGGACTTTTCCCATGGCATCGATCACATAGTGTCCAATAAACAATTGCTTGGATTCCTCATGAATCATACGGGCTGCCGGTGTTCCTCCCACACTTTCAGCATGGATAGTCATGGTCATATTCTTGTCTATAGAATAGAGCTTATGCTCAGAACCTCTAGGCTTATGGGGGGCATAAGTGATCATCCATAATTTTCTGGCCCATGGGATGATTCCTCCAATCCCGCATTCCTGATGTCCGCCTTTAAAAAACTTTCCATCTTTACGGCTTTGCGAGTAGGTGGTGAGGTGGGGGTAGATGCCGGCAATCTTTCGATTCCCCGACATTTTCACTACTTGCTCTTCTCCCTTGATTTCCCCAAATACAATTTTAGCAGATCCCCTTGAAACATTTTGTTTCTGTCCGGGATTATCTTTTGTTTCGGCATTCGAAAATAAGCTTAAAGCTACAAGTGTGTGTATAATTAGAAAATTTTTCATACTAATTAAACTCCACTAATGTTCGTATCTTAACGAAAGGAGAACATTATTTTTTTTTTGCGGGTTTCACAAACCCCTTTGGGGCGAGCGTAAGAAGTTTATTTAACTCTTTTTCATTCATATCCCCCCATTCAACTTTTGGATTTCTTTCTAAGATAAGTTCCTTATAAATCACTTTTTGTGGCATTCCTCCATGTACCTGTAAGGAAACCTGACCGTCAAGCTCACCGATTGGATCTCGAAGTGCCACAGTGATCTTTCCGTTGATTGCTATCCATATCCGATGGCCGACTGCAAGGATTTCATACTTATTCCATTGTTCTGATTTTAGATTTTTACCTTTCGCATCCTTATTCTTTGCCAGGATTTTTCTCCCATGTTCATGGTAAAGAGAGCCCCACCATCCTTTTCCAATATCTGCCTGGTAACCAATTGCTGACCCATTTGGTTGGCGT
This sequence comes from Opitutales bacterium, assembly GCA_029252505.1. Classification (GTDB taxonomy): domain Bacteria; phylum Verrucomicrobiota; class Verrucomicrobiia; order Opitutales; family Seribacteraceae; genus Seribacter. Next base: position 3,134 of record JAQXBH010000090.1, read on the forward strand.
TCGGAGCGAAATTGAATCCCTGCGTTAGCAGCAAAGGGAAATTGTTGAACTTGTAGAGTAAGTTTAAAGTCCTGTACCTTTTGATCGTACCAAAGAAACTGATTTCCGGGAACCTTTTGTTCTCCATTGGTTCCTACAATGGCACCATTATTAACCGACCAGTAAGACATATCCTCCGCACTCCATCCAGACAGGTCTTTTCCATTAAAGAAAACTTCTTTTCCGCGAAGGACTCCAAAACTGAAAAGTATGAAAAAGGCATGAAGGTAAAGTGATTGGAATCTCATGAAGTTTGCAGGTCGAGGTATTGTGCGAGGGTTAGTTTTGGAAGGATAGTTCCATACTTTCAATTAAAGGTTTTGAAGAATTGGATGTGATATCACTGAGTTTGACCTCGATTTGAAACCCAAAACCAGCAGGCAGACTGGCAAGGTCCAAACTCGCAGGTGTCATTTTGATCTGTTTGGAAAATCCGTCGATATAATCATAAGTTTCTTTCAATTCTGACCATTGACTCCATTTATCTACTTTACCATTGTTATTAGTATCAACTCCGACGCGGGACTCCACTTTTTCAACCCAGGGTCCCGGGCTCACATAATCATTCGGGGTTTGGGTAATCAGATAGAATTTCCCCTCGGCAAATCCGATGTCTGGATCCGGGTGTCCTCGACCTATTTCACCACAGAATTCAAAGGGTTGGTCAATACTCGAGGAGGTGAACCAAGCTGTCCGAATTGGTTTGTGGGCAGGGTGGAAATCGCAGAATAAATAGTATTGTCCACCAATACTAATTGCGGCCCAGTCTCCGTACGCATTCTGCTCCGGTTTATGAACTTCATATTCCGCAATGCTTGTGGGGAACCTTTTGGGATCTTCCTGGGTCCAATGTGGATGGTTATACTGGACCATCTTGCCCGTAGGTTTTGTCCGATGATCGACTGCTGGTTCTAAAATTTTAAATGGATTCATTCCATTTGGACTTACCGAATGACCCGCCAAAGGGGAGTCCCAGGAATGATTTCCTGCATGAATGGGGCTCCAGTCTTCGTAAATGATATGAAATTTTCCATCAAGATCTCTTATTACTGCACAATCCGAACCATCAGATGGGTCGGCAAAGGCGAGTCCCATATTTTTACCTGGTTTTCCATCGGTTAGGTCATCATCAATAAAGAGATGAGGATCCTGATCATTGGGGAAGTCGTAGTAAATATAGGTCTTCCCTCCGACTTGCTCAGCAGTTGTTGTCCACCTGGCAAACCCTGGAGTAACCGGGCCGTGGTGAACCCAGTTGACCATATCTCGGCTTTGCCAAGCGTGATAGCCACCAAGCCCTTTTTGTAATCCCCCGGGAGCATTAAACTGGTTTTTGTCCCTCGTTGTCTTCAGTGGAACATCGAAACCTTCCAGCTTGGTATCCTTTACAGTAAACGATTTTTGGCCTTGTCCCTTTTTTGCTCTTGGTGGGCTGTATCTGCCAAATATCCAGTAATTATTTGGCCCCTTACTTAAAAATACTGGGGCATCCTTGAGGTTGGATGGTCCAATCCCCTCCGTTTCTTCCCAGTTTTGCCAAACGGGAGACTGATTGATTATCAGAGATTGAAGAGACTTTTTACTTTTGAATTTCTTCAGCTTTGTTTTGAAGTGCCCAGCTTGTTCCTTGGGGGAGACTACACCATCATTAATTAATACTCCTTTACTTGATTGGATGTTTTTTTTCCACTCTTCTTGGTTTTTAATTTTCCAAGATTCAGAAAAAAGGGAAGCTGGAACTGATAACAAAAGAGATGTGACTAAGTGAAATTTCATGATTATCTGTATTTTAAATTATTTAGATTTTAAAATGGTGAATCCTTTGGGAAGGTAAGATATGTCTCGATCATTGGGAACTTTTTCCCCCTTGGTGCTTCTGCCATTTTTTACTTCATTATCAAGCAAATTAATAAGTTGGTTAACTTTATTTATATTTTTTGCCTGCAGGTTTGTTTCCTCGGCTTTATCCTGCTTCAGGTTAAACAATTGTACCGGGGGTAAACCTTGCTTGTTGGCGTCACTCTCTCTTGGTGTACTCCATCCTCCGCTTCCTGCGGATAGGCAGAGTTTCCAATCTCCCTGTCTCATAGAAAAGGAACCCCCGATAGAGTGACTGATCAGGGTTGAGCGGCTTGTTCGTGGTTTACCTTTAAAGGCAGGTACCAGACTAAATGAATCTTCACCTCCCTGCTTTATTTTTTTCTGTCCCGT
>JAQXBH010000098.1 GCA_029252505.1 Opitutales bacterium
GTAATGATGTCTTTTTCGGTGAACGATGGACCAATGGCTGGCAGGGAAGGGGACCGGGTAACTTCGAGAGAGATTCGTGACCGATTGATCCGGGAAGCAAGGACCAATATTTCAATCAAGCTTGAGGATATGGATGGTTCGGCTGATTTTAAAGTAAATGCTCGGGGGGCAATGCAGGTCGCAGTTGTGGTTGAAGAAATGAGGAGAGAAGGTTTTGAGGTTTTGGTTAGTCGACCAACAGTAATTAAGCAGATTATTGATGGCCGTTCTCACGAACCTTACGAAACGGTGTACCTAGAAGTACAGGATGAAGCCGTGGGCGGGTGTATGCAGTCCCTAGCCAATCGAAAGGGCCAGGTTGATTCGATGTCTCCCAATAAGGGTCGTACAACGATCGAGGCAACAATTCCAACTAGGGGACTTATCGGATTCGAGTTTGAACTTTTGAATTTGACCAGTGGTGAGGGTATTATGTCCCACTTATTTAAGGAATACCGACCTGATTCTGGGGATATTCGAACCCGGCGTACGGGGACTTTGGTTTCGATGGAAAAAGGGGAGTCCAATACTTATGCCCTCCGAAATATTGAAACTCGTGGAAAATTATTTGTCGGGGCAGGGGAAGAAGTATACGAAGGTATGATCGTAGGGGAAAACCCAAGAACGGAGGACTTGCCGGTTAACCCTACCAAGGCAAAGCATGTAACCAATCACCGTGCAGCAGGGAGTGATAAGACCGAGGCATTGACACCTGCGATTAAATTTTCTTTGGAACGAGCAATTGAGTATATCGCACCGGATGAGTTAGTGGAAGTGACTCCCAAAAATATTAGACTACGCAAGAGAATATTAGACTCAACAGTGCGCAAGCGTGAATCCAAGAAAACCTCGTCTTAGTAGATTTGTTTCAAATCCCTTTCACTTATAAGTTGGTGGGATGAATTTATTTCTTCGATGCACATCCCTTTTGGTTCTATTTTACTTTTGTGGTTGTGGTGCGGGCAGTATTTATAACTCTTCTTATTATTCTGAAACAAAATTAGGAGATGATCTTCAAAGAGTTACTTTTCAAGGCGGATCTGCACCAATGGCAGGAGATTTATGTCTCCTGCGTTGTGCGGAGATTACACTAACAGCTGGAAAAAAGTATTTTCAGGTAGTTGATTCTGAATCGGGTAATTCAATTCGTTCATTTCCATCCACTTATCCGTTTCATCGGCATCAAATACATTCAGACCCTATTGTTGATGACCTTCCCTTTTCCACGAAGACGATTCGAATGAGTAATATGGAACCATCCAATGGCTTTGCTTATGAAGCGAGAGCAGTAGACTTGTCAATTAGGTCGAAATATAATATTACGAATTAGTTCACCGAATTTGTAAAGCGAAACGATGGATCCTTCGTTGACCCTTCACTCTAAAACCTATTTTATAAACAACATATGAATCAACCAACAGAAATTCGAATTCCTGACTTTTTCCGCAGTGGAATTATCATTTGGGTCGTCGTAATCATCGCGGTGCTTGCTGGATTGCTCACCTCAATTTACACTGTTCCTGCAGAATCTCAGGGAGTGGTTTTGCGTTTTGGGAAATATTCTAAAACGGTAGAACCTGGGCTTCGCTTCAAGTTGCCTTTTGGAGTGGAGCGCGTTTACGTTTTGCCCGTTCGTCGTCAATTAAAGCAAGAGTATGGATTTAGCACTCCGGGGGGGACAAATCCTAATCAATCCACGGACCGCCGAGTTCGTGAGATTGAAAAAAGTATGATGACTGGTGATTTAAATGCAGCAGTAGTTGAATGGATTGTACAATACCGGATTAACGACCCTAGCCTGTACTTATTTAAAGTCTTGGATCCTGAGGGAACTCTTCGGTATATTTCTGAATCGGTCATGCGAACGGTAGTTGGAGATCGAACAGTAGATGAAGTGATTACCATTGGTCGACAAGAGATTGAAGAAGAAGCGAGAGAACGACTCGAGAAGCTGGTGAAGAAGTACGAGTTAGGAATTGGTATCGATCAAATCCAACTTCAGAATGTAAACCCGCCCCCTCCTGTCCAAGCTTCCTTCAACGAGGTTAATCAAGCCCAGCAGGAGCGAGAGCGTATGATCAACGAAGCAAATGGGGTATATAACAAAGAAATTCCCCGTTCCCGCGGAGTGGCAGATCAAAAAATACAGGCAGCGGAAGGTTACGCGTTAAAGAGAGTGAATGAAGCCCTTGGTGATGTAGCTCGCTTTAATTATCGCTTTGAGGAATTTATGAAGGCGCCAGAAGTTACACGAACGAGGCTTTATTTGGAGACGATGAAAGAGGTTATTCCACAAATGGGTAAGAAGATTATCTTAGATGAAGATGCTTCTCAGGTATTACCTTTTCTTAAATTGGACGCCGGATCAAAAGGAGAACTTTAAAAATGAAATTACAATTAGCTCTTATTCCAATCGTTCTTTTATTATGGGCAGTATATGTTTGTACGTATGTTGTCGAGGAAACCGACCAAGTCATAATCACTCAATTCGGAAAACCAGTGGGGGATCCCCAAACTAAAGCAGGTTTGCATTTTAAACTCCCTTTTATTCAGGAGATTAATCGAATTGAAAAGCGCTTTCTACCATGGGATGGTCCGTCCAATGAAATGTCAACAAAAGACAAAACTTATTTGATCATTGATACATTTGCCCGCTGGCGGATCGATGACCCGATGCAATATTTTTTACGACTTCGTGACGAACGTAGTGCATTGTCTCGTTTAGATGATATTTTGGGAAGTGAAATTAGAAATGCAGTCGCGAGACATGAACTGATTGAAATTGTGCGCACCAACAAAGATCGAAAGGCAAAAACAGATGAATCTCTAGTGCAAGGAATTGGTAAAGTCGGTACCCTTAACCCGATCCGCATCGGTCGCGAACTTGTAGAGAAGCAAATCTTGGAAAAAGCGGCAATAAAACTCAAGGGATTTGGTATCGAATTGCTCGATGTTCGCTTCAAAAGAATTAACTACAATGAAACAGTACGGCGTCGAATATATGAACGAATGGTAAGTGAGCGTAACCAAATTGCCGATCGCTTTCGCTCAGAAGGGGGAGGAGAGGCCGCTAAAATAATGGGTAGAAAAGAAAAAGACTTAGCACAAATAGAATCTGAGTCTTACCGTGCTGTACAAAAAATTTACGGTGAAGCAGATGCCAATGCATCGGCAATCTATGCCTCCGCTTATAACAAAAGCAAGGAATCGGTCGAGTTTTACGGTTTTATTAAAACCTTAGAAACTTATACCGATGTTTTAAATTCCGACATTTCACTATTTATCACCACAAACAATCCACTATTCAAATTGTTTAAATCCCTAGAAGGTGGAAATTAGGATTCTGTAGCAAGCCCTACTTCATTTATTAATTCTTCGTTTGCGTAAACCGTTTAGTTGTCTGTTTAAATTTAAGGTAATTTTCTAAATTCGGATACGATCTTTGGTCTAAGAATATAAGGGGGGGATTATTTAATTTTATCCAACAAGTGGAGATTGTAACTGTCGGTTTTTTATTGGTTGTACCTGTTTCCAGTACCCCAATATCTATTGGTCTTTGTAGTTTTAATATGCTGTAGCAAAATG
>JAQXBH010000189.1 GCA_029252505.1 Opitutales bacterium
TGGTAGTTGAATTTTACAGTCGTTAATCTTATTTTTTTACATATTTAACCCCAAAATTATCATGGCAACAAAACTTGGAAAGTTTGAATTACCTAACCGTCTCATTAAAGAAGAGGAAACCGCGACAGACAAATACGCTAAGTTCATTGCAGATCCATTTGAATCAGGATACGGTCACACCATAGGAAACGCATTCCGCAGAGTATTACTAAGTTCAATTGAAGGTGCCGCTATTTCTTCTATTAAATTAGAAGGTGTTCAACACGAGTTCCAAAGCGTAAATGGCATCGTAGAGGATGTGACTGATATTGTGTTAAATCTTAAAAAGATTCTTATTGTAAGTCACAAATCAGACCCCGTTACCTTAACTCTTGATATCGAGAAAGAAGGCGAAATTACTGCGGGTGATATATCGCCAATGGAAGGTATAGAAATTATTAACCCCGAACAGTTGATTCTTACTACTGATAGTAAAAAACACATCTTGGCCGAAATGATTGTTTCCGTTGGTCGTGGTTTTTGCCTTGGTGAGGACAGTAAAATTGAAGGTCAGCCTATTGGAATGATTAATGTTGATGCTCTTTTTAGTCCTGTTAAACTCGTCAAATACGATGTTCAAAATACTCGTGTTGGTCAAATGACGGACTACGACAAACTTATTTTGGAAGTAAATACTGATGGTAGAATTACGCCTGATGATGCTCTCAAACAATCCGCAGCAATACTACGACATCACTTAGATGTATTTGATCAAATCAGTGAAGAACAAATTGAATTTGAAAGTCATACCAAGGAAGTAAGCGAAGAACAAAATCGTTTAAAAAATCTTCTTGGTATGAGTGTCAACGAAATCGAACTTTCAGTTCGTGCAGCGAACTGTCTCAACAATGCAAATATTGTGACTGTTGGTGAACTCGCCACAAAATCTGAGCCTGAAATGCTTAAGTATCGAAATTTTGGAAAGAAGTCCCTAAACGAAATCAAAGCCAAACTTGAACAGTTAGGTTTATCGCTTGGAATGAAATTCGAAAGTCGTTTATTAGAAACAATCGCCAATTAATAACCTATTATAATTTAACAAGATGAGACATAGAAAACACAATCATCTTCTAGGGGTCAAAACTGCCCATAGAACTTCCTTGATTGCCAACTTATCTTGTTCGCTCATTGATAATGGGCGAATTAAGACAACACTAGCGAAAGCTCGGGCATTACGACCAGCGATTGAAAAAGCGATTACTTTGGCAAAAAAAGCATATGCATCTGAGGATGCTGCCAAAAAGGTTCATTTTCGGAGGCAGGCTATTGCCCGATTGAGAAGTAAGAGTGCTGTTAAGAAGCTTTTTGACGAATTGGTTGAACAATTCGCAGGACGAAATGGCGGATACACAAGAATTTATAAGTTAGCGATTCCACGTTTGGGTGATGCCGCAGATATGGCCATCATTGAGTTTGTAGAGGAATTACAAAAGAAAAAACCCAAGAAGAAACGTGTAACAAAGAAATCGAAGGCCAAACCTGAAGTAAAAGAAGAAGAAACTTCTGATGTTTCTAGTTCTCCTGACAATGAGGAGCAAAAAGAGGATTCAGCCTCAAAAGAAGTCACTACTTCAGATAAGGTTGATGAATCAAATGAACCACAGTCAACAGATACTCCAGTATTGAATGATACAGACGAAGATCAAGAAGAAGAAAAGAAGACCGTAAACTAAACATAAAAAATTCCATATTTCGGTTCGTAGGATTTTTTTAAATTGGTTCTACTTCCTTTTCATTCGTAACTAAGTTTGTGTTGCTTAGTGCTATGCTTATCCTTTTTTATATTTATTTCGCCATAAACGATTTACTTTTTATTCGTTACGATTAACTAAGGTTTTATTATGCCACAGACAATTATAGTACTAGATTTCGGCTCCCAGTATACACAAGTAATTGCGAGAAGAATTCGTGAGGCAAATGTTTATTCAAAGGTACTTCCTTTTAATGCTAAAATTGCTGATATTAAAAAATTTAATCCTGTTGGTCTTGTTTTATCTGGCGGCCCAGCCAGCGTTTTGGAAAAAGGTGCACCTAAACCAAAAGCCGAGATATTTAAATTAGGAATTCCGATTCTTGGAATATGCTATGGTCTTCAGTTAATGGGATCCATGCTTGGGGGAAAGATCCAAAACAGTAATCATAGAGAATATGGTAGAGGAAAACTTAAGATATTAAAGAAAGGTTTGCTGTTTAAGGATTTACCCGCACATCTCACGGTTTGGAATTCGCATGGTGATTGCCTTGAAAAACTGCCTAAAGGCTTCAAATCTTTAGCGCAAACTGAGAACTCAAAATTCGCTTCAATTGAAGATTCGAGCAGAAGTTTTTACGGTCTTCAATTTCATCCTGAAGTCGAGCATTCGGAGAAAGGGAATGAAATCATTCTAAACTTTCTTGTTACAATCTGTAAGTGTAAAGGCGATTGGGATATGAAGGATTTTACTCAAAGCGCGATCGAAGAAATAAAAAATAAGGTTGGAACAAAAAAAGTCATTCTTGGTCTCAGCGGTGGAGTCGATTCATCTGTTGCAGCAGCTCTTATTCATCGTGCGATAGGAGATCAACTAACCTGTATTTTTGTTGATAATGGATTACTCAGATTGAATGAGAGAGACCAAGTAAAAAGGCTTTTTCAGAATCATATACCTGGAAAGCTAAAAGTTGCTCTCGCCGGTAGTTTGTTTCTCAAAAAGCTCAAAGGAGTTACTGATCCTGAAAGGAAAAGGAAGATTATAGGTAAAACTTTCATCGAGGTCTTTGATAAGGAAGTAAAGAAGCTCGGAGATGTCGATTTTTTGGCTCAAGGTACCTTATATCCCGATGTGATTGAAAGTGTACCCATTGCCGGTAACCCTGCATCCTTGATCAAGAGTCACCACAATGTCGGTGGCTTGCCAAAGAAAATGAAATTGTCCTTACTAGAGCCCTTAAGGGAGTTGTTCAAAGACGAGGTTCGTAATTTAGGCCGTGCCCTCGGTTTGACTGAAAATGTTCTTATGCGCCATCCTTTTCCGGGCCCCGGTTTAGGTGTTAGGGTAGTAGGATCTATTAACTCAAATAATCTAAGGGTGTTACGAGAAGCGGACGCAATCTTTATTGATGAACTGCATAGCTCGGGTTGGTATCATAAACTTTGGCAGGCATTTTGTGTTTTTCTTCCCGTTCGTAGCGTCGGAGTAATGGGCGATGAGAGAACATACGAAAATGTCATTTCTCTTCGAGCTGTTACTAGCAGCGATGCAATGACAGCAGATTGGGCTGAACTACCAGATAAACTTTTAAGAAAAGTTTCAAACCGAATCATCAATGAAGTAAAGGGTGCGAATCGAGTGGTATATGATATCAGTTCTAAACCCCCTAGCACTATAGAGTGGGAATGAACTTACAGTTCCTCTAAATGATTACTAGTTTTTTGAATGATGAAAGCGATCTTGAAGATCGCTTATCAAAGTTTTGCTCAGCCTCGCAATGCGATCAAGCTGTGAAGGATACAGTTTCGGAAATATTAAATGAAATTCGTTTAGGCGGTGATACTGCCTTGCTTGAAAAAACTTTTAAATATGATCATGCAAAGCTTAGTCAGAATGAAATTAAGGTAACAAAAATCGAGTTAGAAGTGGCGAAGTCTCAGCTCACCGTTTTAGAACGAGAAAGTATATTAGAAGCGATCGAAAATGTGTCACTGTTTCATGCAAGAAGTATTCCTGAAAATTGGAGTACATTTAATAATCATGGTGCAAAAGTAGGCGAAAAATTTTACCCCATTAATCGAGTCGGAATTTATGTGCCCGGAGGAAATGTTCCGTTAATCTCAACTGTTATTATGACAGTCACGATTGCAAAGGTAGCAAAAGTAAAAGAGATTGTGGTGGTTACCCCTCCAGATTCAGAGGGTAAAATTGCTCCCCAAATGCTTGCCGCTTTAGAACTACTTGGAGTCGATGAAATTTATAAAGCAGGGGGAGCGCAAGGGATTGGTGCGCTAGCTTACGGTACGGAAACAATACCTTCAGTTGATAAAATTTACGGTCCTGGAAATGCATTTGTCAATGAAGCGAAGAGACAAGTTTTTGGTTTAGTTGGAATTGATCTGTTACCGGGTCCGAGTGAGGTAATGATTATCGCAGATTCCTCATCTAACCCCTCTTTTGTAGCAGCAGCTCTGCTATCCCAAGCTGAGCATGGTTCTGGTAAAGAAAAAGTATTTCTACTTTTTTCGGAAAAGAGCCACTTTGATAAAATCGTTTCTGAAATTAAAGTTCAACTTCTTGAGCTCTCCCATAGGGAAGCGGTTACTGGTGTATTAGAGAGGGGCTTCATGTCGATTTATCTTCCGAGCCTTAAGAGAATTGCAGAAGTTGCCAACTACATTGCTCCCGAGCATTTAGAACTGCAAGTGGCAGATGAGCATATTGCCTTTTTAACCGAACATATAACAACGGCGGGTGCATTTCTGCTAGGTCATGAAACCGCAACTACTTTGGGGGATTTTATTGCTGGCCCAAGTCATGTGCTTCCAACTGGTCGTTCATCCAGGTTTTCTTCGGGTTTGAGGCTACAAGATTTTTTAAGGCGTTCGAGTTTCATTCAGTATGATAAGAAGTCGGCGGTCATGGCAAAGAAGGCAATTACAGTTTTTTCTGAAATGGAACAGTTGGATGGACATGGAAAATCTTTTTCAATTAGGCTGTAGGCTAATAAATTCCAAGAATGTCAGTTCAAGACTTTACCGCCCATTCTATTTGTAAGCATAAACCCTATATCCCGGGTAAGCAGCCCGTTATTTCTGGACGAACAATTAAGCTTAATACAAATGAAAATCCGTACTCCCCTACCCCTCAAATATCGGAGTTAATTCCTTCGCAAATAAACGAACTTCACCGTTATCCAGACTCGTCTGCAAGTAATTTAAGAGAAACAATAGCCAACTTGCACAATATTCATCCCGATCAGATTATAGTTGGTAATGGTTCCGATGATATTTTAAATCTTTGCGTACGCTGTTTCTCAGACAGAACGAAATCGATCGGGATGCTAGAACCAAGTTATTCTTTATACGAAGTTTTGGGTTCATTACAGGGAGCAAAAGTAATAAAGTATCCCTTTCAAAATGAACGCTTCGAGATTGATTCTGAAATGATTGGCGACTCTGAAACCAATATATTTTTTTTGACCAGTCCACATGCACCGACCGGAAGGGTTTATGATAATTTAGTATTTTCTACCATCCTTCAAAAGTATCCGGGAATACTTGTGATTGATGAAGCATATGCAGACTTTGCACCCACAAATGCGCTACCTTTATTAACCGAGAGTGATAATGTAATCATAACTAGAACCCTTTCAAAATCGTATTCCCTTGCCGGGTTAAGGGTTGGGTATGCAGTCGCAAGTAAAGAAATTATTGCAATACTTAATAAAGCAAGAGAGGTTTATAATGTAGATAGAATTGCCCAATTTATTGCTCAAGTTGCCTTACAAGATCGCAGTTATTTTGAGAAGATCACTCGGAAAATTATCTCGACCCGTGAGTTTGTTTATCAAACCTTTTTAGAGTGGCAATGGAATACCTATTCAAGTGGTACCAATTTTTTATTTACTCGCCCAGTTGATTCAAAAGGGAATCACGGGAAGGAAACTGCTCAAGCACTATACCGATTTTTGAGCGACAATAATGTGTTTGTTCGATATTTTCCTTCAAGTGAACTAACCTCTTCATTTTTACGAATCAGTATTGGCAAAGACGAAGAAATGGATATTGTAATTAATTTGTTAAGCAAATGGAAACTAGTCGAACAGCAGAATTAACAAGAAATACAAATGAAACTCAAATTGAAGTTTCATTAAAATTGGATGGAGAAGGGAAGAATGAAATTGCAACAGGTATTCCATTTTTAGACCATATGCTTCAGTTGTTTTCAAAACATGGTTTCTTTGATTTAAAAATAAAAGCCACGGGTGATATCGATATCGATTACCATCATCTTGTCGAAGATATGGGTATCACATTAGGCCAAGCATTCAAATTGGCATTGGGAGAAAAAGCGGGAATCAAGCGATATGGTTTTTTTGTTCTCCCTATGGACGAAACATTGGTAACAGTCGCACTTGATTTAAGTAATCGTGCATTTCTTGTTTTCGATGCTCCCCTCTCAATTTCGATGGTTCGAGATTTCAACATTCAATTATTTAAAGAATTTTTTCAGGCCTTTGCTAATGAAGCGGGGTGTAATTTACATATTCGTTTGGAACACGGTCAGGAACCACACCATGTGGCAGAAGCGATGTTCAAGGGTTTTGCAAAAGCTTTAGATCAGGCAACTATTTTAGAACCGAGATTAAATGGCGGAGTTCCCTCTACTAAGGGCACCCTGTCCTCCTAATAGATTTTCATGACAATTGATTGTCACACAGTCGGTGTGGTTGACTATGGGACTGGAAACTTGAGAAGTGTAGTAAAGGCATTTGAATATTTGGGTGCAAGAGTTCGCGTTTTACAAACTCCCGAAGGTCTTGAAGAAATTGATGCCCTCGTCTTCCCCGGGCAAGGAACTTTTGATCAGTGCATGACGGCTTTAAATCAAACTGGCCTTGCATCCGCGATTCGGGAGTGGGTCTCCTCGGGGAAACCATTCCTAGGGGTTTGCTTGGGACTGCAAGTGCTTTTTGAAAAGTCAGAGGAGGGAGAGTTGCCAGGACTAGCCCTGTTCCCTGGATATGTGCAAAAGTTTTCTTTTGAGGGTAATTTAAAGATTCCTCATATGGGTTGGAACTCAGTACAATGGGAAAATGTAAGGCAGCATCCAATTCGAATTGGACTGGAGGATGGAGATCAATTTTATTTCGTTCATAGTTATCATGTGGTTTCCAATGATACCACCCTTTGTTCCTTCACTTCCAGTTACGGATATCCTTTTATTAGTGGAATTGTGCATAAAAATTGTGTGGCTACTCAATTTCATCCTGAAAAAAGTCAGGCAAAAGGTTTGCAAATTTACCGAAATTTCCTTGAAAAGGTAGTTGCGAAATTTACTCCTTAAAGATTTCTACACTTTTAAATACCCCACACAAAATGGACAAAGAAGCTACACTTACTATCGGCGAGAATTCCTATCCCTTAAAAATTGTTGAAGGCACTGAATCTGAGAAAGCGATAGACATTAGCTTACTTCGCAAAGAAAGTAAGTTTATTACTTTTGATGATGGATACGGCAATACCGGATCCTGTGAAAGTAAGGTAACTTTTATTGACGGTGACCAAGGTATCCTTCGTTACCGCGGATACGATATCGCAGATTTAGCGACCCGGTCTAATTTTTTGGAAACTTCCTATCTGGTAATGTACGGCAATTTGCCAACTTCTGTAGAACTCAATTTATTTAGCGAGCGTATAGCAAAGTTTACGCAATTACCGGATGAAGTGGTAACTGCAATTAATTCACAGCCCAAGAACTTACACCCCATGGGTGTATTAGCAGCGGGTTTGCATGCATTGGGCGGTGCCTATCCTCATTTGTGTACAAATGATCGTAAAGCGGATCTAGAGAGTTTTGATGAATCAGCCGCACTAATAATTTCAACTATTCGTACGATTGCTGCGACTAGACATCGTTTTCTTTTAAATGAGCAAGTTCCCGTATTCAATCCGGCTGAAAGTTACTGTAAGAATTTCTTAACCATGATGTTTGCCAAGGACTCGGAGTCACAGGATATTCCAACTTCTGTGATAAATGCTTTGGACTTAATTTTCCTACTTCATGCAGATCATGAGCAAAACTGCTCCACATCAACTTGTAGAATGATAGCATCTGGTGGAGCAAATCCATTTGCTTCACTTGCCGGTGGCGTTTCTGCCCTGTGGGGTCCTTTACATGGTGGAGCGAATATGGCCGTTATTAAAATGCTTAACCAAATTCACGATGCAGGCGATGATGGTAGCCGATTTATTGAGTCTGCAAAGCAGGGTAAAACACGTCTCATGGGCTTCGGTCATCGAGTCTACAGAAATTACGATCCAAGGGCAAAAATACTGAAAGCAGCTTGCGATGACGCTCTCGAAGCACTTGGAGTGTCGAGCCCAATATTAGAAATTGCGAGAAGGTTGGAAGAGGAAGCACTAAAGGATTCTTACTTTGTTGAAAGAAAACTATATCCCAATGTGGATTTTTACAGTGGGATTATATTACAGGCACTTGGCTTCCCTACAGACACATTTACTGTTCTTTTTGCCATTGGCAGATCCCCTGGATGGCTTGCTCATTGGAAAGAGATTGCTGAGACGGGTAAAAAGATTCATCGCCCCCGCCAAATTTATCAAGGCTCTCCCCTTCGGTCTTATCTTCCCTTAGGGGATAGATAGAAACTACTCGGTTAGCTTCTTTGAGGCTTGCCCTTGCGTAAGTACATCTTCCAAAGATAGGCCTGCGTGTAAACGAATGCCCTTTATTAATAGCCAAAAGGCGTACGCACTCACAACCATACAAGGAAGGCTAATTATGGGAAAACTCCAACCCATCATCTTACCGACCTCATCATTAAATGCTAATTTATCGATTGAAGGTTCAGTTACGACAATTGCGAGTGCAAGAAAGTAGTTCAAGCAAGCGCTCAGTATAAAGGTAAGGGCAATTAACCAAGTGCATTTCTTTAATAATTGATTGAAGTCATTTGTAGTGCCTCTCTCTTCTAATGCTCTGTCTACTAAATCCACTTGGATGACATCAGGATTATACAGGAAAAGCTTAACTAATGGCTTCTTTGTTTTTAATGTTAGTACAGTAAGCAATCCGAGAATTCCAGGGAGAGCAGCTTCTTTAATTGCAAACATTGAAACTGTTGCCCCCGGCAAAAGCCCAATTCCTCCAGTCAAAAACGCACTTAATGCCCCAAGTATTGATAAGAAATTCCATTTCTTTCTTCTGCAAAAATCCCAAACCCCGTACCCAATAGGAAAAGAAATTGCCATTAAGAGCATAACTGATCCTACCAACGTTCCATCCTTCGGAGATTGAAGCAGGTTTTCCAATGAAGGACCAAACCAATCGCCCCCTTTTCGAAGAAATACTATTGGAATAACAAGATTAAACCCTAGATTTAACCACATGCTTTCTTTTTTTGGTTTATTATGATTTGGTAGATTTTGATTCATTATATCTTTCTAAAAAAAACTATAATCTCACATATGTCGCTCATATAATCTTATGCCTAAACAACTGAATATATTAATTTCCGCTGGACCAACAAGAGAATGGATAGACCCCGTTCGGTTTATTTCTAATCCATCTTCGGGTAAAATGGGATATGCTTTGGCTACTAATGCACAAAAAAGAAATTATTCAGTTACTCTGGTAAGCGGTCCGGTCCACCTTGAACAACCAAGGGGGGTAAACCTTAAAGAAGTAGAGACTGCAGAACAGATGGGGAAGGTAATATTTGAAAACGCGAAGCATGCTGACATTGTTATAATGTGTGCCGCCGTTTGCGATCATCGACCTCTAGAACAATGGGTGCAGAAAAAGAAAAAAGATACATTTCCTAATGAAATTAAGCTAGTGCCAACTATAGATATTTTAGAAGAACTCGGTGTTCGAAAGAAGGAAAATCAAATGCTTGTCGGATTTGCAGCTGAAACTGAAAATTGCGAAGAGAATGCAAAGACAAAGTTAGTAAAAAAGAACTTAGACTGGATTGCCTTAAATGACGTTTCTCAAGAGGGAATTGGTTTTAATGCAGATTATAACAAAATTACGATGTTATCATCCGAGGGAAAAAAAGTTAAATTTGAATATTCTTCCAAAGAAGTCTTAGCTAATAAGATGCTAAATTTAATAATCAAGTGAAAGCAGGTAAAAGCCCATTAGATAAAGTTCTCGGAAGGCTGGATGATTTAGATGAAGTAAATCTAGGAATACTTGTTCAGCGACTTGCCCGAGAAAGGAAGTTGCTCGAAATAGTCTTTGATGTAATTCGGGACGGAATCTTGGTATTGGATGGAAAAGGCGATATAAGCTATGCAAATATCCAGGGTAAGAAAATAATTGGCTTAAAGGATAATCAAGCAACTCAGGTTTCACTACTCCGTGCCGCACCAGAGATCGCAAGAGCAATTGGAATAGGACATGGGAAAGAAGGGACTCAAGCAGAAGTAATCGTGAGGGAAATGGAGATATCTTATCCGGAACTTCGTTACATTCGAGTATATGCAGTTCCAATTGAAGAGGTCTTTGCCAAGCAGGTAGAAAAAGAAGAAATAGGAATTGCTATTATTATTACAGATATTACCGAAGATAAGGTAAGCCTTGAAGAAAGAATAGAGAGTGAAAGAGTTGCCAGCATTATGGATCTCGCAGCTGGAGTTGCACATGAATTGGGGAACCCTCTCAATTCCATCCATATTCATTTGCAGGTATTACGCAGAAATTTAGATCTAGAAAGGAAGGATCAGGAAAAGTCAAAAAAATCACTTGTTACCTGTATTAATGAAGTAGAAAGACTAGATGGAATTATAGCTCATTTTCTTAAAGCTATTCGTCCTCAAACTCCAGATTTTAAGAAGATTAATCTATTAACAACAATTGAAGAAACTGTACGACTAAAAAAAGAAGAACTAAGTGCTAAAGGTATTAACATAACTATGGAGGCTGGAGTCCGAGAACCCCTTGTAAATGGTGACTCAGAGCAATTAAAACAAGTGTTTTTTAACATTATTGGTAATGCAATTGAAGCAATAACAACAAAGTCAGAAATCAAAATATTAAGTGGCCTAGAAGATCGTTTTGTATTCGTAAAAATAATTGATCATGGGAGTGGAATAAGTAAGGATGATTTATCTAAGGTTTTTGAACCTTATTATACTACTAAAAAAAGTGGAAACGGGATAGGAATGATGATTGTGCACCGAATTATGAGGGATCATGGCGGAGATGTAGGAATTGACAGTAAGGTAGGAGCGGGAACTATTGTTACCCTACGATTTCCGAGGAATTCCGAACGTAGTAAATTGTTGGAATCAAATTCCGCTGCTGATATAAAATAATAATGAAACCAAATTTACTTATTGTAGATGATGAACAGCATACCCGAGAGGGTTTGGAGCTGGCCTTGGAGGATAAATTTGAAGTTTTTTTAGCATCCAATCCTGAGGAGGCTTTTAATGTAATGGAGACCGAATCTTTAGAGGTGGTACTAACAGATTTAAAAATGGGTAATCATTCCGGAATGACTGTGATTGATCATGCGATCGCACTCAAAAACCAACCTGTATGTATTATGATGACGGCCTATGGTGAGGTTGAGGTCGCAGTTGAGGCAATGAAACGGGGTGCATTTGATTTTCTAACCAAACCTGTAAATTTAGAAAAATTAGATCTCTTAATTAAAAGAGGTATTGATTCTAAAAAATTGCTCAAAGAAAACAAAGATCTCCACTACCGATTGGATAAGAAATTTAGTTTTCAGGGTATTTTAGGTAAGTCGCCAGCATTGGAGTTAGTTCTTGATAAGGTTAAATTAGTCGGTCCTTCCAAAGCTACAGTTCTGTTAACCGGAGATACGGGGAC
>JAQXBH010000103.1 GCA_029252505.1 Opitutales bacterium
GCCATCAATTTAACAGATGGACTAGATGGATTGGCAATAGGTTGTACTGTAACTGTTGCCCTTACTTATGGCATTATGTCCTATGCATCAGGGAATTTTGTAATTTCAGAATATCTTCGGATCAGCTGGGTTCCGGGTACGGGAGAATTAACCGTAGTATGTGCTTCCCTTTTGGGGGGAAGTCTTGCCTTTTTGTGGTACAATGCACACCCGGCAGAGATCTTCATGGGAGACACCGGTTCGTTGGCAATCGGAGGATTGGTCGGAATAATCGCATTGATGATACATCAGCCATTTACATTAATAATTGTGGGCGGTATTTTCGTAATGGAGGCAGGATCAGTAATTCTGCAGGTAGCATCTTTCAAAAGTCGGGGGAAAAGAATTTTTCTGATGTCTCCCATTCATCATCATTTCGAATTAAAAGGTTGGAAGGAGACCAAGGTAGTTATTCGATTTTGGATTCTATCCTTACTTTTTGCACTCATCGGTTTGGCAACCCTGAAATTGCGGTAAGATGAATGATATTTTGAAAAATCGGGATGAATTGCGGCAAAACTATGTGGCAATTTTAGGCGCGGGTATCAGCGGAAACGGGGCATCTGCCCTAGCAAAGCAATTGGGATGGGATTACAGGATATACGATGAGCAAGGGCGTGCCTTCACCTATGAGGAGGCACGTGAATGCTCGATCGTAGTTTGCAGTCCAGGTTTTAAAAAAGATCATAAATGGAGGAGAATCGCGGATGAGTGTGATAAAAAAGTGATTACTGAAATCGATTTTGCAGCTCGTTATACGAATTCAAATATAATAGCTATCACGGGAACTAACGGGAAGACAACATTAGCTACTTTCCTTACTCATTTGTGGAATTCCATTAATAGACCTGCGGTATGTGGAGGAAATATAGGGGTACCATTTAGTCAGTTAGTCGCGGACGGTATTGATGAAGAGACCACAGTATTTTTAGAAACAAGTTCATTTCAGTCTGAGGACTTGGAATTTATTAAACCTAAAGCAACCTTATGGACCAATTTCGATGAGGACCACATTGATTATCATTCCACGAGGGAAAATTACTTTTTTGCAAAGGCAAAATTACTTGAACAAACCGGTGATGGATTGGCAATAGTGGGTAGTACAGTTAGTAATTTTGCAAAAAAAATTCACTATAATCTACCACAGCAATGCGATGTGGTGAATCGCTCTGAGGTGGAACAAATCAATTTTGATTCTGAACATTTCCTGTCTACCTATCCGCAGCAGGAAAATATGGCATTAGCTTATTCATTTGCCAGGAAACAAAACGTGAATGATGAATTGTTTCATAGTGCGGTACGAAGTTATACTCCAGAACCGCATCGTTTACAAAAAATTGGAAGAGTCGGAAAAGCGACCTTTTGGAATGATTCAAAGGCAACTAATTTTGCTTCGGCATTAGCGGCCTGTAAAAATTTCAAAGGAAATTTATTTTGGATTGGGGGAGGGCGTAGTAAGGGTGGTATAATGTCTGAGTTTGCCAAAAAAATTAGACCACTAGTTCAACATGCATTCCTCATCGGAGAAAGTGGAAAACCACTTTCGAACCTTTTTTCTAAAGATGGGTTTTCAAGTGTGTTGTGCAACTCCCTTGAAGAGGCCGTAGGGAAAGCATTTTCTGCAGTAACCCAGAAAACAAATATTTTATTAAGCCCTGGGTTTGCGAGTTTTGATGATTTTGAAAATTACGAGCACCGAGGAAATTGTTTTAAAAAGTTCGTTTTGGATTTGAAGAATATAACATCTATGACTACCCATGAAAGGCTCGCTTAATTTCGTATACCAGTAAGAAATAAATACTATGAAACTCACAAAAATATTTGGAATTGTTTTATCACTACATGTGGGAGTTATCCTACTCGTTATGTTTCAACCAGGTTGCCAGACTGGCAGCAAAAAAGACCCTGTCGAAACGACGGAAAAGAAAGCCGATGTTGTTGATGAAGTGGGTTCTTTTAATCAAGGATTATCCCAGCCTTCCGCGCCGGTAGAAGTCAACAAGCCGTCTACTACACTGAGCGAGCCAACCAGACCAGTAACAGGGGAATTGTTCGTTCCCGGAGTCAACCAAGGTTTTGATCCGGCACCTCTACCATCGATCATTTCAGATGACACTGGTACTTCCGATTCCTTTGACCTGCGACCCACTGGAGTCTCTGTTTATAAAATTGTTAAAGGAGATACTCTATGGGGAATTGCCCGGAAAAATAATGTTACTTTACAGAGTATATTAACTTCGAATCCCAATTTATCTAAAAATTCAAGATTGAAAATTGGTCAGGAAATTATGATATCAGAAGGTTCTGGCACCTCTAACCCTCCAGTAGTTTCCACACCCGTACAAACTCCTGTTGGAAGTTCAACTTATACGGTAAGGGGAGGTGATAACCTCTCGAGAATAGCTAAAAATAATTCGGTTTCCTTAAATGATTTGATGAATGCCAATGCCATGGATAAAAATTCGATAATTAGACCCGGTCAGGTGTTAGTACTACCCGGTGGATCCACTATTTCACAACCCCCTTCCACATCTACGAGTATTGTACCTCCGGGCACGACTATACATAAAGTCCAAAAAGGAGAAAACCTTACTCGGATTGCTTCGATTTACGGAACAACAGTAAAACAAATCATGGAATGGAATAGTTTAACCGACGCCGGTAAAATTAGAGTGGGTCAAGCTTTGGTCGTGTCCGGGGCGGGAGATTTTGATAGAGTTAGTCTTCCGCAGGTAGATGCTTTAGTAATTCCGGTTGAAAATGAAGAATCTAGGGTGGAGGATTTTTTCAAAGGTGTAGTGGAAGAAAAGCCTATAATAGATGTGCCTGAACAACAGTAGACGGTAGCATTGTAAATTTGGTGAATGTGGAAAGAAAAGAGTGGCGGAGACAATTGTAAGTAGAAGCGTTGTAAAACCAACTAATTGGATCACGGTCTACCTCATCGCAATTGCGTTAGGTTTGACTACACTCGGTCTAGTTATGCTTTTTAGTGCTGGTGTTGTGCGCGATGCCCACTCTCTTTTAACTAAGCAGATTGTTTGGGTCGGGTTATCCGTTTTAATTGGTCTGTATGTTTCTTTCATGAATTTAGATTGGTTAAAGAAGAGGTCATGGTGGATTTTTGGCTTTTGTGTTTTGGGACTTATTTTGACCCTCATACCTGGTATCGGTATTAAAGTAAATGGAGCCCAGCGTTGGATCGGGCTAGGTCCTTTACGTATTCAGCCATCTGAATTCGCGAAAATAGGACTGGTTCTTGGTTTGGCAGCATATTTTTCATCTCGACAGAGAGAAATCAAAACATTTGTTTCTGGTTTTTTACTCCCTTCACTTTTGATCGGTGTAATTTGTGGACTAATCCTAAAGCAACCTGACTTTGGAACCTGCTTTTTATGTGGCGCCGTTGCCGCCACTATGATGTTTCAATCCGGAACGAGTTTAAAATGGTTACTTCCCATTGCAGGTTTGGCAATTCTTGCATTCTGTGTGTTAGTATACTTCGACCCTGTTCGTATTAGGAGGGTAACTTCCTTTTTGGATGTGGAGGCAAATGCGAATGATAGTGCGTATCAGCTTTGGCAGGGTATGCTTGCATTTGGAGTAGGTGGATTGGATGGGGTGGGATTAGGTATGGGGCGTCAACAGATGCATTTTCTACCGGAAGCTCATACCGATTTTATTTTTCCAGTGATCGGAGAAGAACTTGGATTAATTTGCACATTGGGAATCGTGGCATGCTTCCTTTTCCTTTTTGTTCTGGTTGCATGGCGGCTCAGGCAAGCTCCAAAATTATACGATTACTTACTTGCTATGGGTTCCCTTCTTTTTATCTGCTTACAAGCGATTATAAATATGGGAGTAGTGACCGGTTCGATGCCAACCAAGGGTATGTCTTTACCCTTTATCAGTTACGGCGGATCCAACTTGATGGTAACTTTTGTTTTCTTAGGCATCATTATTAATGTCTTTCGCAAGTGGGATAATCCAAAACTCCACCAACCCAGAGAAATAAGAGAGATATGAGAAATATTGTCATTGCATGCGGAGGAACGGGTGGACATTTAACACCAGGGATTGCACTTGCTCAAAATCTGGAGGAACGCGGTTATCCTTCATGGCTTTTTATTAGCCAAAAGGGAGTGGATACTCGCTTGTCCCGTAAATACCCAAAGCTTAGTTTCGAGGCAATGCCTGGGGCACCTCTTATTAAATCTCCCTTAGGGATGGCTCGGTTTGGCCACGGCTTTATATTCTCATTTCTGCGATCCTATCGTTTTTATGGTAAAATAGGAGCCGATGCGATGGTTGGCTTTGGAGGATTTTCTTCTTTTGGTCCGGCTATGGCCGCACATGCAAGAGGGATTCCAGTCTTTATTCATGAAGCAAATCGGGCGGTGGGAAAAGCAGTTCGATTTTTGGCAAAACGATCCTCTCGCTTATACCTCCCGGAAGGGATGCATTTGGAAGGAATCTCTCCCGATGTAATTCGAAATGTGGGATATCCTTTGCGCAAGGAATTTCGTAGGATTCCTAAAGAACGGGCAAGAAAACAACTCGGGATTTCTTTGGGTGACCGTTTATTGGTCGTCTTGGGGGGAAGTCAGGGTGCCGTGTCCTTAAATCGGTGGGTGAAGGATCAATTAGAACCACTCGCTGCGGAAGGAATTTCGACCTATTGTTTGACTGGAATGAACAAAGAAAGTTCTGGTGTTGTTAAGTTGGAGGGTATCGGAGGTCAAACGGTAACGAACCGTTTTGTTTCCTTTACTGACGAAATGAATGCAGTTTTGTCTGCGGCCGATTTAGTAATCTCGCGAGCAGGTGCTGGTGCAATTGCCGAAATTGTCCGTTGCCGAATTCCATCCATCTTAATTCCTTATCCTTTTGCCGCCGATAACCACCAATTTTTAAATGCAGAATTTTTAGAAAGAAAAGGTGCCGCGATTGTCTGTCCCGAAGCGAAAATGAAAGAAAATCTTTTGGATGAGGTTCGGGAGGTAATGTTCAATGAAGAATTTCGCACAATCATACGCCGGAATTTATTTGCATTAGATACGGGGGATGTGGCCAACCGAATTTCTGACGATATTTCTCAATGCTTAAAAAAACAAGCTCTTCGCGAGCCCGTTCAAGGTGGAATCCTTCGAATGATCGGATGAAAACCCCCAAACGAGTACTACTCTTAGGTGCAGGTGGAATGGGCATGGCTCCTCTTGCCCTTTATTTGCATGGAGCTGGTGTTCAAGTGGAGGCTTATGATGATCGCTTTCGTGAGCCACTTCGATCTCACTTACAAAGTGTTGGAATCCTTGTCCTAAGCGAACCTACTCCTTTAAATAAACCTGATTGTGTAATACGCTCCAGTGCAATCCCTCTGAATAATAAATTGGTTCAAGGTTGGATAACTCAGAGTATTCCGGTTTATCAAAGAGGCGAGTTTTTGGCTCGTTTTACGGGCAAAAAGAAAGTTCTGGCTGTCGTCGGAAGTCACGGTAAGACCAGTACTACGGGAATGCTCTGTTGGGCATTGGATCAGATCGGTTTCAAATTTTCTCATCTGGTGGGTGGAATGTTTACCAATAACGAACTTCCCTGTGGTCGATATGTACAAGACAGTTGGGTCATTTCCGAGGTGGATGAAAGTGATGGAACGATTGATTATTTCAAACCCTCCGCTACCTTGGCACTGAATTGTGATTGGGATCATGTCGATCAGTATGATTCAAAAGATTCCATGGGAGAGACCTTTCGTTCATTATTTTCCCGGACCAATTCTTCCATTATTACGCCCGCTAATTCGGATCTGGCTAAATGGGCAAAAATCGAAAATGAGTCCCTGTTGTCGACTTTCGAATTAAATAGTGACCCTTCTGCATTTTTAGAAAACAACATTGCCGCAGTAGTGGCAGCAGGAAAAGTATTGGAGGTTGATTTGTCCACAATTGACTTTAGTCAATTCCCTGGGATCGAACGCAGACAATCTATACTTCACCAAAGTCCGACCCGGACAATTGTCGAAGACTACGCCCATCACCCCACAGAAATTAATGCATTTCTTAGTCGGCGTCGATTAATACTCCCCCAGCATTCTTTACAAGTTGTATTTCAACCTCATCGATTTTCCCGTACTCAAGCATTAGCACCAAAATTTGCGGAAGAATTATCCCTAGCTGATGATCTTCACCTTCTTCCTACTTACGCCGCATTTGAAGAATTTGATCCAGCTGGTTCTGTAGAGAGTTTGGTCGGTTATTTACCACCGCGTCTAAGAGAACATACCAATATTTTTTCCGATTTCACTCAATTGTGCGACGAATTAGGACCCACTCCCTTGGAGAATAAAAAAGATCAAATTCTTTTTGTTGGTGCAGGAGATCTAGAAAAGTGGGCACATGGATTTTCGGCTTGGGAAAAAGCGAATGGTAACAAATTGGATGCATTTTCTTATTACCTCGAAAAGAAATTATCTAAAGGTACTGTTCTTCGTGCTTATGAACCATTGGCAAACAAAACAACAATTGGAGTAGGGGGAAGCGCACGATGGTATGCGGAACCAGCCCATTCTGAAGATCTGCGTTCTCTGGTGGAGGCATGTAAACTCTTTAATATCCCGCGTGCAATGATGGGGCGGGGCTCCAATTTAATTGTACCAGATGATGGATTCGGTGGATTGGTCCTTCGCTTGCGTGGAAAATTTTGGAAAGAAATTACTTTTCGTGCAGGAGAATCCCTCGTGGTGGGAGCCGGTGCACGGTTAAATGAAATATGTAGTTTTGCCTGCTTAAATGGATTAAAAGGATTTGAATTTTTAGAAGGAATACCTGGTACATTAGGAGGTGCATTGCGAATGAATGCTGGGGCAATGGGTTGGGAAACTTTTGACCTTGTCGAATGGGTTTCTTTCCTGTTGCCGGACGGAAGTATTCGGGAAATTCTAGGTACCGACTTAAATGTGGGGTATCGATATTGCAGGGAGGCATTTGATGGAATCGCACTTCGGGCCAAGCTCAAGTCAGAAGGTAAGTCCGATCACAGAGCAATTCGTAAAGCAATTGAGAAATTAGCGAAACGCAGACGCTCATCGCAACCTAGAGAAGCAAGTGCAGGCTGTATTTTTCGTAACCCGGAAGAAGTTTCTGCCGGTTTGCTAATTGAAGAAAGTGGTTTGAAAGGGGAGCGGGAAGGAGGGGCTGTAATATCCAATCAACATGCCAACTTTATTCTCAATCAAGGAGGCGCAACTGCAGATGAGGTAATTTCTTTAATCCAACGAGTTCGTGCGAGAATAAAGGAATCAAAAGGACTCATTCTTGAACCTGAAGTTACTTTGATGGGGAAATCGTGGAATGAATATTTATCCTAGGAGCGAATTGATTATGAATGAAAATTGTAAGATTGTTGTATTGGCTGGAGGCGTTGGACCAGAGCGTGAGATTTCAATCCGGACGGGAAAGGCTTTGTCCGAGGCATTAAAGAAAAACTTTCAAGTTGAACTCATTGAATTAAACAAAGAGCAACTGCCTTCTGGCATCAATCCAGAACAGTGTGTAGTTTTCCCTGCCATTCATGGTACTTTTGGCGAAGATGGGCGTTTGCAAAAAATGTTGGAAGATAATGGAATTAATTATTCCGGAAGTGATTCCTACTCAAGTCGGCTTTGTATGGACAAGTTTGAGTCCAAAAAAGCGGTGGCTAATTCTGGAGTACGAGTGGCACCCGATCTTCTTTTTCATGATCCGAGCGAAGTTAATATCCAAGAAGTTCTTTCTTCCCTTGGTCAGGATTTAATTATTAAGCCCACTGATCAGGGGAGCAGTGTTGCCTTGTATGTTTTGCATGGCGAAGAAGAATTAAGAAATACTCTCAACCAAATTGATTCAGGAAACTGGATGGTGGAAAAGCGAATTTTTGGCCGGGAAGTTACGGTCGGTATTTTGGGTGACTGTTCCATGGGCATAGTGGAAGTTATTCCGAAAGGGGGAGTATATGATTTTGAAAGAAAGTATTCCTCGGGTTCCACTGAATACCGTTACCCTGCTGTCCTGGATTGTGAAATTGAGAATGAGGTGAAATCCTTTGCACTTGATTCGTTTCGAGCCTGTGGATGCAGAGATTTTGCACGAGTTGACTTTTTCATTTGCGAAGACGGGAATGCCTATTTTTTAGAGATTAACACATTGCCCGGACTTACCGAAACTAGCTTACTGCCGAAGAGTGCTTCATGTTCGGGGTATAATTTTGAACAACTATCCAATCAACTTCTACTTCCTGCGTTGGACCGATACAATGAACATGTTCTCCTCAGCGTATAGAATTTACCATGACTAATAAAAAGAATAAAAACCAAGATGGACTTTCCGGGAATTGGAAGAAATTAGCCCCTAGATCTTCTAGGAGACCTGCGTCAAAAGCAGCATTTCGAAAACGAGTACTGGGTCTAACCAAGATTTTTTCTCTGATTGTAGTTCTGTGCTTAATGGGAGTTATTGTTCATTTTTTTCAGGAGCGTAGCCAACCGCATTCAGGACCCCTTGATATTACTGGTCCTGGTGTGCCAGTTTCTAAATTAATGTTTGTGAGCGATGGGGTATTACACAAGAGCTGGTTCCAAAATTGGTTTGGTCCATTACGAAATCGAACCCTTATGGATCTCGATATCGAAAAGATTCAAAAAGAATTAAAAAATGAACCCCAAGTCTCCTTCGCCCGAGTGACCAGGCAATTTCCTTCCACTCTTAAGGTGGAATTAAAAGAACAAAAGCCAATTTTACGCCTTTGTTTGCGTACCAAAAAAAAGGGGGAACAAACTTGGTTAGTTTCCTCAGATGGTTCTCTTTACCAAGGTACCTGTTACAGTAATGCCAGCCTTGTCCATCTCCCTTTCTTGAGCATAAACCCATCTCTTCTTGCTTCAAACCCAGATGGGGAAGGCTATGCAAAATTGGACGGCATTTCTGCGGTCGCTCCACTTCTGGAACTGGCCCGTAGAGAATATCCTGGATTTTATCAGAATTGGAAGATTGTTTCCTATCAAAGACCCCATGATAGTGATCCGGGTGCACATATACATATTAAGTCGGGGAAAGTTCGAAATTTACGTTTTGCACCGCAGGATTTTGCAGCTCAATTGCGTCGTTTAAAATATCTTTTAATGGAATCTGATTTTCGAAGGACTTCCGTTATTGAATCAATCGATCTATCCCATGACCGCTCGGTCTTTGCAAAATTGAACCCCTCCTAATATTGGCCGCTAAGAAAACAAAATTGAACCTGATGACAAAATGAGTAAAATTATTGGTGCTGTAGAAATTGGAACTTCCAAAGCGAAAGCTCTTATTGGTGAGGTTGCAGAGAATGGAACTTTAAATGTGGTAGGAATGGCTTCTCGTCCGAATGAAGGGATGAGAAAGGGAGAGATTGTTGACTTTAGAAAAGCGGCAGCGGCAGTTCACTCCGCCTTGGAGGACGCGGAAAAGATGTCAGGCACAACAGTCGATGAGGTCTATCTTGCACAAACTGGTTCTCATTTAAAGGGGCAGATGCTCCGGGGTTCAGCATCAGTTTCTTCTTCGGATAATCGAGTGGATGTAACCGACTTACAACGGGCTGCGGAAGAAGCAAAGCGAAGAAAACCGGATGATGGACGAACTTATGTTCACCATGTCCGCACTCCCATTTTATTGGATGGCCGTGTCGTACAAGACCCGGTGGGAATGTTTGGATCAAAGATCGATCTCGGATACTGGTCAATCGATGGAGATGACCAGGCAATCAAGCAGGCACTTCATGTAATTAGTAATTATAGTTTAGAGGTAAAAGATTTAATTCTTTCTTCGATTGCATCCTCCACCATGATGGCGGGTCCGGATTTAAGACGTGCCGGTACTTTAGTGATTGATATGGGGGCCGGGGTAACAGATTTTGCACTGTACCGACAGGGTTTTGTGGCTTGTACCGGAGTCATTCCGGTGGGAGGGGATCATGTGACAGGAGATTTAAGTATGGGATTACGTGTACTGGAACCCTATGCAGAAAAGTTAAAGAT
Source organism: Opitutales bacterium (assembly GCA_029252505.1). Lineage (GTDB taxonomy): Bacteria > Verrucomicrobiota > Verrucomicrobiia > Opitutales > Seribacteraceae > Seribacter. The sequence goes on from JAQXBH010000103.1 coordinate 10,088, forward strand.
CGAACACGGAAAAGCAATCTCAGATCCGATGGATGAAGGAGAGGATGTATGGATTATTGGCAACAAAACAATTGGAGACCGCTCCATTCCAAGAAAAGCAATTACCGATGTCATTCATGTTCGTATTGCTGAATTATTTGAAATATTGAGTAAAGAACTGGAAGGATTATTGGATCCAGATGAATTAAAAGGAGGAATTTTATTAACGGGGGGTGCTTCTCTTCTCCCAGGAGTGGAGCAGATAGCCAGTAAAATTTTAGGTTTTAATGCACGACGGGCTAGTTTTCCAACTGGTATTGATTCAGAACTTGCACAACCGGAAAACGCAACCGTCCTCGGACTTTTGCATTATGGATTGGAAGACCATGGATTACCGGGTCGCAAGAAAGAAGAAGTGGAAACGGGCTTCCTCGGTAAATTTCGAAAAATAGTGGGACTTGGTGTGCAGAGCTAAACCGAATAATAAGAAACTTAACATTGAACGAATATCCTATGAGCCAAGATAATTTATTTCCCAAAGAAACCAATTTCTCACCCGAAAATGAAATCCCGGGCATACGGGCCAAAATAATTGGAATCGGAGGGGCAGGACTTTCTCTCGTAGATGGTTTACGATTCGATAATTTTCAAAGCGTCGAGCACCTGGCCGTGGATGTGGACAGTCGGGCACTTGCTGATTCGATTGCAGGAGAAAAACTTGCCTTTGGCCGTCGGCATACCCGTGGCATGGGAACCGGGGGCGAGCATACTCTTGCCCGTAAAGCGATGGAGGAGGAAAAAGATGTCATTCGTAAAAAACTCGAAGGAGTTGATCTGGTCTTTTTACTGGCTGGATTAGGAGGCGGGACGGGGGGCGGAGCTGCACCGGTGATTGCCCGATTAGCAAGGGAGGCAGGCGCACTTGTCTTTGCCTTTACTCCGTTACCTTTTAGTTGGGAAAAAAGCAGGCACTCCATGGCCGAGGAATGCCTCGCCGATCTGCGTAAATTTGCCAATGCAGTGATTCCCTTACCCAATGATTCACTTTTACAAATGGGTGGAGCGGATGCTACTGCCCTGGAATGTTTTGCGGAAGCAGGGAGAAATGTAAGTATGGGAATTTCTGCCATCTGTGCTCTCGTTTTTCGCAGGGGAATGATCGATGTTGATTTCGTTCATTTAAGAAAAGCCTTTAACCGGAGGGCAGGAAGAACTTTATTTGGATATGGCGAAGGGGATGGAGAGGATGCAATTAGGCAGGCCGTTCGCGAGCTTCTTCTATGTCCCATGTTACACCTTCCAGATGTTTCAAAAGCAGCCGATGCACTCTTAATTCTAATAACGGGTGGTACCGGTATGGGAATGGCAGCGCTTCAACAAGTCTCCACTGAAATTCGCGAGGAATTTAAAGCGGGTGAACATATCGTATTTGGTGCCCATGTGGATGAAAATATGGGAAATCGTGTACAAATTACAGTCTTAGGGGCCACAGATTTGGAAGCGGGTATACCCACTGCCGATGTGGCTCCCACTGCCAAGGAAGTAATTGCAGTTCTTCCCAAGAGTAAAGTGGCACACTCCTCCAAATTAGCGAAGGAGAAAAAAGGGTCGAAGTTGAAGACAGTTCCCGCACAACCTCGGAATAAGAAAAAGGATGACTTGGATCAAAACACCTTTGAATTTATGGAGGCAGAAAATCAACGCGGAATTTTTGGCGACTTACCCTCCCGAAATATTTATGCGGGAGAAGATTTGGATGTTCCTGCCTACCTTAGGCGAGGCGTAAAGATTTCGATCTAAAATCGATTTCCGGCCCTCGATACGGGTAAAATGTATCCAAGTTCTGATTTTCCATAACAAGCCCCATCTACAACCCATCCCATTCGGGTTAGTTGGTGGATAAGATCACCATTGAGAAATTGTCCAATCCGTACAATATTGTTACGGAGTTAGTGCAATCCATTCCTTTTGCTTTTCGTCGTAGAATCCCTTTTCGCTTAGATAATACCGCCATACTTCGTCGGTATGGAAATAGAGCCACGGATAGGCACTCTTCTTCGTCCATATCCACTTTAGGTTGTCATTGTATAACCAGACTGACTGGTCCGATAATTCAACCGGATATACCCATCCCAGTCCGAGGTGGAAAATCCACGACTTCGCCGGATCAAACATCGTACCGAGCCATGAACCCGTTCGCCATTTTGTCTTCCCATCCCTTTGCGTCCCGATTCGCAGGGCAGGAGCCAGACTCGGATCCTTAAACTCACCACTTCCAAAGTATTCATCATCCTCAACAAGACTGAGGATATTTCCATCCTTATCACTAAACTGAGTTGGGATCGATGTAGAATTTGTGGGAGATTTTTGCTGTTTGACAATAAAGTGAAGATGGGGACCGGTGGAAAATCCGGTATTTCCCGAGAGCCCGATCACTTGGCCCAGACTTACCCAGTCACCTACTTCCACCAATGCCCCGTTTTGTTTTAGGTGGGCATAATTTGCCTGGCTCCCGTCCTCATGTCCGATCAGGACAAAATTCGCCAATGCAGTGTATTCCTCGGTCAGTCCTGCCACATTGGAATCCTCTTTCAAATGAAGCACTCGGCCTTCCCGGGCGGCATAAATGGGAGTGCCGATGGGTAAGGTCCAGTCAATCGCATAGGTTCCTTCATGGCTAAAACT
>JAQXBH010000108.1 GCA_029252505.1 Opitutales bacterium
AAGCGAGCCTTACTGAAATGGAAACTGGAACCCCTTTCCAATTGGAAAGAATTGGCTATTTTTGTAAAGATAAAGATTCCATGAGTGCAGGACAATTAATTCTTAATCGAACAGTCGCACTACGAGACAGCTGGGGAAAATCAAACAAATCCTGACTTTTCAATACAAAACGGAAACCTAATCGAATGATTGAGGCTTGCAAAAAATGGAAGTTTTGCAAATCCTTATCAAAGTTTACTTTATTAACAGCCTAACATAACAGCCCATATAAATCATGAGTAGTCAAGATTCTCAACCAGATATGAAATTATTTTGGGGGTGCTTTATAGCCCTCATCACCACAGCTTTTGCTTTTATTACCCGAGCATTCTTGGTAAATGCAGAGTCTTTCTGGCCAAGTACATTCGGCTTGGACCAAGTCCAAGCACAAGAGTTGTTTGGTGCAGGTATATGGCCTTTTGCGATTAGCATTATCGTTTTCAGCCTGATTATTGACAATATTGGTTATCGAGTCGCAATGATTTTCAGTTTCGTCTGCTATGCTTTATATGCCTTACTCGCATTTCAAGCTTATGGCATTGTCATGGCCGAGGGACTTAAAGGTGATGAATTGAAAATTGCACAAAGCCTTGCTTACGATCGTTTATACTGGGGGTCTGTTATTCTAGGTCTTGGAAACGGAACTGTTGAGGCATTCATCAATCCAGTCGTTGCCACTATGTTTAAAAAGGACAAAACCAAGTGGCTTAATATTCTACATGCCGGATGGCCAGGTGGTTTGGTTATTGGTGGTATTCTTACTATTTACCTAGGTGCAGAAGCTGCAGAAGATTGGAGAATACTTATTTACTTAATGGCTATCCCTGCCGTTATTTACCTTGTAATGCTGATGAACGCTAGGTTTCCCGTTAATGAGCGCGTGGAATCAGGGACATCATACAAGGAAATGCTTGCTGAGTTTGGGTACTTCGGAGCATTACTATCTGCATACTTAATTTTCAGGCAATTGGGAATGGTTTTTGGCTGGGAAGAAAATTTTGTTTATTTTATAACTCTCGCTTCAGCTGCAGCCTATGGAGTCTATTGTGGTTCCCTGGGTCGTCCACTGATTATTTTCATGTGCTTAATTATGATTCCCCTGGCTACAACTGAGTTAGGTACCGATGGAGCGATATCGGGATTAATGGAAGAACCTATGAAGGCTGCTGGTTACAATGGTTTATGGGTTCTTATTTACACATCCGCGATCATGATGGTTTTAAGATTTTGGTTCGCTGGGCCTATCGTTTCCAAACTTGGACCTTTGGGTCTTTTAGCTACATCTGCTGTACTCGCCATTGCAGGACTTTATCTCTTAAGCTCCGCAACAAGTCTTACCATGATTTTTGTTTTCGCAACGCTTTATGGATTTGGTAAGACCTTTTTCTGGCCTACTACTCTCGGAGTTGTATCTGAGCAGTGCCCCAAAGGTGGCGCCCTTACTCTAAATGCAATTGCGGGTATTGGAATGCTTGCTGTCGGTATCTTAGGTGGTCCAGTGATCGGTAAAATGACCGAAGATTCTATTAAAGCATCAGTTGAAGCAGCAACTTCAGCTGAAACTTACGATTCCATATCTAACGATAGCACATACTTTCTTGGTGATTACACGGCTGTCGATGGAGACAAAGTTGCTGGCCTAGCTGAGAAAGAACAGGAAGAAATAAAGGAGAGTATCCAGAGCGGCAAGCAGGGATCTTTAGCTAATGTTGCTATTTTCCCGTTCTTTATGCTGGTATGCTACATCGCTTTAATTTTGTATTTCAAAAATAAAGGCGGTTACAAACCGGTTGAATTGTAAAATTTCTTTTCATTTAACTTTACAAAAAAAGCCATATCCTTTGGGATATGGTTTTTTTGTTACTCCCACCCTTTAATTAAATTACTAAACTTAAATATATAAAATTATGGCTACAAAAAAACCATTACGTATTGGACTAATTGGCTACGGATTCATGGGAAGAACCCATTCGAATGCATTTCGTAAGGTGCCCAATTTCTTCGATTTAAAATATGAACCTCAACTTGCCGCGGTTTGCGCTCGCAATAAAGACCGAGCCGAAGCATTTGCCTCCCAATGGGGATACGAATCAGTTGAAACTGATTGGCGGAAACTCATTGATCGTGATGACATCGATGTAATTGACATCGCGGCCCCCAATAATGTACACCACGAAATTGCAATTGCTGCAGCCAAAGCAGGCAAGGCAATTCTTTGTGAAAAACCACTCGCCCTTGATTGTAAAGAGGGTGAGGAAATGGTTCGTGAAGTCGAGAAGGCAAAAGTTCCCAATATGGTCTGGTATAACTACCGCCGTGTACCAGCCGTTTCACTCGCGAAAAACATGATCGAAGAAGGTCGTTTGGGAAAAATTTATCATTACCGCTCGAACTTCCTCCAAGATTGGACCATTAATACCGATCTTCCCCAAGGAGGAGAAGGTCTTTGGAGATTAGATGCGAAGGTAGCCGGCAGTGGAGTCACTGGCGACCTGCTTGCCCATTGTATCGATACTGCTATCTGGTTGAATGGACCGATTGTTGAGGTCAGCGCAATGACTGAGACTTTTGTAAAGGAACGCGTTCATGCAAAGACAGGTAAAAAGCAAAAAGTTACCATAGATGACGCCTGTGCATTTCTTGCTCGTTTTGCAAACGGATCACTCGCAATTTTCGAATCGACCCGCTATGCAAGAGGTCATAAAGCGCTATATACATTGGAAATCAATGGTGCCGATGGATCGCTTGCCTGGGATCTTCATGACCTGCATAGGCTTGAATATTATGACTATGATAAAGAAGACCCCAAGACACGTGGTTGGCGCTCCATTCATGTTAGTGATAACGGAGGTGAGCATCCCTACATGGATAAATGGTGGGTTCCTGGTCTCAATATTGGCTACGAGCATAGTTTCATTAATCAATTCGCAGATTTCGTGGAAGGATACGGTTCCCGTAAGAAACGTCCCCATCGCCCGGATTTCAGAGACGCATTGGAAACCCAGTATATCTGCGAAGCAGTATTGGATTCTGCCAAATCTGGTCGCTGGAAAAAAGTGGGGAAAATCAAAGCAAAGAAGTGATCTAAAACCATCAAACTTTAACTGGGAAGGAGTCATCTTGATGACTCCTTCTTTGTTTATAAATATATTACGGGAATACAATTTATTGTTGCCCTTCATTTAATGAAGTAAAAACATTACAGTATGAAATATATATTATTTTGCCTCTTGGTACTTCCCTGTTTTTCATTTTCTCTTTGGTCGGTCGATTGGCCTTCCTGGCGTGGAGAAAATCGAACTGGTGTGACCATGGAAAAAGGTCTTCTTCAAGACTGGCCCAAAGGAGGGCCAAAAAAGCTGTGGACCGTGAATAATGCCGGTCTTGGATACTCGGGTTTCACTGTGCAAGCGGGATCACTGTACACAATGGGTGCATTCGATAAAAAAGAAATTCTACTTGCCTATAATTCATCTTCAGGAAGAAAATTATGGGAGGTTCATGTAGGTGAACTGCTTACCAATGGATGGGGAGATGGACCGAGGATGAGCCCCACCATTTCAGATGGTAAAATTTATGCTCTCGGAGCAAAGGGGAACCTAGTATGTGTTTTGGCTAAAAATGGGACGTTGCTTTGGAAAAAAAGCTTAGTTGATGACCTCGGTGGAAAAGTCCCCGGATGGGGTTACACTGAATCTGTATTAGTCGACCAAGGGAAAGTAATTTGTACGCCGGGAGGTAAGAGTGGAACACTTGCCGCCCTGGACGCAAATTCAGGAAGAACTATCTGGAGAACAAAAAGCTTCACTGATGGTGCTCAGTACTCTTCCCCCATTTCAATACAGCACCAAGGAAAACAACAATATGTTCAGCTTGTTATGAAAAACATAGTGGGAATCGATCCTGGAAATGGATCTGTTTTATGGAAGTCAACTTGGCCGGGAAAGGTGGCAGTAATTCCAACGCCCATTTTTAGTAATGGCCATGTTTATGTTACCTCCGGATATGGGGTGGGTTGTAAATTAGTAAAATTGGGTAATAACTATCCGACCAATGTTTATGAAAATAAAGTAATGAAAAACCATCATGGCGGAGTGATTAAAGTAGGAGAGCACCTGTATGGTTATTCGGACGGAGTGGGTTGGGCATGCCAGGATTTTAAGACTGGTGAGTTAATCTGGAATGAAAAAAAAGCGCTGGGAAAAGGTCCGATCGCGTATGCAGATAACCGACTTTACTGCCAAGGAGAAGGAGATGGTAGATTGATACTAATAGAAGCAAGTCCTACAGGATGGAAAACACACGGTGAGTTTATCATTTCTCCACAAACCAAGAAAAGAAACCCAAAGGGAAGAATTTGGACACACCCTGTGATATCTGATGGGAAATTATATCTACGTGACCAGGAATATATCCTGTGCTATGACATTAAGAAATAGTCCGCTAAGTTTATTCTAAGCCCAAGACTTTTTTTCCTTCTTCTGACATCATTCTTGGGTTCCAGGCTGGTTCCCATACGATATCGACTGTGACTTCATTGACTTGAGAAAGACTTTCAATTCTGGTTTTTGCATCCTCTGCGATCACTGGGCCCATGCCACATCCCTGTGCGGTTAAAGTCATCTTTACCTCCACCTTCTTTACCTCATCCTCACCGCTTATTTTAAGATCGTAAACTAGGCCTAAATCGACGATATTAACCGGAATTTCAGGGTCATAACATCCCCTCAATGCATCCCATACCACCTCGACGCTAAAGGGCTTTTCGCCGGATTCTACTATACGCTCCGCAGCAATCTCTTTTTGAATCTCTTCCCCAAGTGCGGAAAGTTCGCCCTCCCCCACTCGATACATACCATTGGCATCGCGTAGAGTGACAGATCCTCCCAGGGACTGGGCAATGCTGTAGGTGACTCCCTCAGCGAGGGTAACTTCATCACCGGCGGGAATAATAGTGGCAATACAATTTTTGACTAGTGTGACTTCTTTTTTCATAGGTAGATTAATAAAATTAGGTATGATTTATTGTGAAAAACCAAACCCACCTCGATACCAAGGTAGAATTGAGTAGGAATGCCTGGGGTCGTTCAAACATTCTATTTGTTGAATAAAACCCTTCATTTCTTTTACGGTTCTTAAAAAGGGAGAAACCTGAGCAGTGCCACTCATCTTAAATGATTGAACATCGAAAATTTCTGTAATCGCATCCATTGGATTTCGAAGTGCAGGAAACTCAACAATTTCAAACTCATCAACTCCAGATAGTTCAACACCATGAGAAACCGCTTCTGTTAAGCCACCCAATTCGTCAATTAAGCCAAGTTCTAGTGCATCCACTCCCATCCAAACCCGACCTTGGGCAATCTCAGAAACTCGACTGGCATTAATATCCCTACTTAAGCTTACCAGAGTAATAAAACGATCATAAATCCGGTCCACATATTGTTGAACAATACCTAACTCATCAGGAGATTTCGGCCGAGAAACTCCCAATAAATCTGCCGACTGATGGGTCTTAACTACATCCCAATGAAGACTGAATTTTTTCATTAGATCTTTGATGTTAGGTAATAGTCCAAAAACTCCAATCGAACCAGTAATCGTCTGTTCATGTGCAAATATCCTGTCCGAGTCCATCGCAACCCAATAACCTCCTGAGGCCGCAACTGCTCCCATAGAAACGACAACAGGTAATCCGCCTGCCCGGGCACGAGAAAGTTCACTTAAAATCGCATCCGAACCGGAGACACTTCCACCCGGACTATTCACTCGTAGTATAATCGCTTTATAATCGTCATCTCTTGCAATTTCACGAATGCGCTGGGCAATTTCATCTCCTCCCACAGACGATCCATCGTCCCCCCACCCATCCACAATAGTACCTTCAATATAAACCAAGGCGATCTTAGGCTCGACAATTTCCGGAGAAGGATCTTGTTCTAGGGCAGAGGAAGAACGATCCACATAATCAATAAGGTCGACATGGGTATATTCCCCCGAATCTTTATCCTCCACTCCCAAATCTAATAATGTATCTAACATTTCCCCATGCGGAGTGATAAAATCAACCAATCCTTTTTCTTTGCAAAGCTGAGGGGGAAAAAGAAAAGTTTGATTCAGATCCAAAACTAATTCCCTTTTTTCAATTCCACGATGTAGGGAAATTGTATCAAGATAATGAGTCCAGCGTAGTTCCAGTAAACGAGAAATCTGCATTCGGTTTTCTTCACTGAATTGAGTCGAGATAAAGGGCTCAACTGCACCTTTGAATTCTCCGACCCGAACAACTTGGACCCCGATTCCATATTTTTCAAAAGCTTCTCCAAAGAAAACCTGCTCATTTGCTAATCCGTTTAAAATTAAGGTTCCACTTGGGTTCATATGTAATTCATCACAAATTGAATAGACTAAATAATCCAACTGCGACGGATCGGAGAAAAAACCGATAATTGTTTTTTCTGTTTTCTTAAAATCCTTCAGTCCCTGAATCAGTTCGTGAACTGCGGAATAGCCACAACCATAGGCATCAGGTCTAAAACCTCCCTTCACAAAAATCCCCCTAATTTTGGGGTCAGTCTGTGCTTTTTCGATTGAATCGAGCACTTCCTTCAAGTGAAAACTGGGAGGTTTCCGCTCGTCGGTAATCGCTTCTTTAGTAATTTCCTCAAGGGTCAACTCAGAGGGGCGGTCAGTCAAATTCATAGAAAGATCGAGAACCAAGAAAGAACCATCCACTGCGTCCGGTTTTTCTTTATCCAATAATGAGGAGAAAATAGCCTCAAATAAAAACAATGAGATTAACAAAAATAGAATCGTCGACACTAAAGTGACCGCCATTCTTTTCAATACGTCTTTCAAAAAACTTTTCATATAACTTTCGCAAAGAAAACACCTCTTTTTGCCGAAGGTCGAAGAAAAACTTTGCCTGTATTGAAAAAAGAACACATTTATTCATGGGTATGAACGATCAAGAACTTTCCGCGGATAGAAAAGCGCTCCGCATTAATTTAGATTCTTCCAAGTATGGTACATTCGCTGAGATTGGTGCCGGACAAGAGGTGGCACGTCACTTCTTTCAAGCGGGCGGAGCAGCCGGTACCGTAGCGAAGACTATTTCGGCTTATGACATGAAGTTCAGTGATGCAATATATGGAGAAGCCGGTCGCTATGTCTCACGAAAGAGGCTCGTCCAGATGATGGCACATGAATATGAGCTTTTGGACGAGCGCTTATCGGAAGCGAGGGGTAAGGAAAGTACTTTTTTTGCTTTCTCTAATACCGTTTCTGCACTGAATTTTAACAAAACAAACGAATGCCATGGTTGGATGGGAATAAGATTTCAGATTTCGCCCCAATCACCCCATCACGATATCATCCTTCATGTCCGTATGCTGGATACTGACAACCAACTCCAACAAGAAGCAATCGGAATCTTGGGAGTCAACTTGGTATACGGTGCCATGCATCTTAATCATGCCCCCGATGCATTCATTGATAGTTTGACCGACAGCCTGGGTAATGAGCGAATTGAGGTCGATATGATTGAGTTTAATGGTCCTTCTTTCGACTTGGTTGACAATCGAGTATTGTGCCTCAAACTTACCGAGAAAGGCTTAACTCATGCGATTATGTTTAATTCTTCCGGACATGTCGTACAACCCTCTGAGAATCTTTACAAAAAAGCCTGCTTAATTGAACGGGGAAGCTTTCGTCCCCTTACAAAAGTTAATTTAGACATGCTTGAAAAAGCAAAGGTTCAATTCGTTTCTCGCGAGGATGTAGAGGAAGGCAGTGTGGAAGTATTTATGGAATTGACTCTTCGAAGTCTTCTTAATGAGGGGGATATTGATTATGATGACTTCATCTCTCGTATCGAAGTGATTAATTCATGCGGATATGGCGTACTTGTCTCGAATTATTTAGAATATTTCAAACTCTCTTCTTATCTAAGAAGGTATGTTAAAAAGCCCATTGGCCTAGTATTAGGGCTCAATAATCTAGCCGATATTTTCAAAGAAGACTACTACTCAAATTTGGAAGGCGGTATCCTGGAAGCATTCGGAAAACTCTTTAAAGACAATGTTAAGATATATGCTTATCCAATCGAGTTGAAAAACTTTGAACGCTATCGTTTGCAGATGGGAATCGGTGATAATGTGGAAACAGATATGATCAAAGAACAGGATGGATTGCTCACGATTGATAATCTTCTTGTCGCAGGCAATCTCCGTAATTTATACAAGTACATACGTGAAAACGGTTTTCTTATTACAATTGAAAATTGCGATCGGACAAATATGAACCTTTTTTCTCGGGATATTTTTAAATTAGTTTGCAATCGAGAAGAAGGTTGGAAAGAAAGCCTCCCCTCTTGCGTAAGTGAAATGATTGAAAAGAAAAACCTTTGGCAGGACTGTAATTAAAACAATATCAATAATAGATGAAATTGAACTTATTAATCTAGTAGATCGCTAGGTTCGAAATAAAATTATGTATATTTCAAATACGAATAGAATTTTTAAAGTATGCCAGAACCTTGCCTTTAATCCCTCTTACCTCATTCCATATTTGAAGTTTTCGTTATCATCAAAGAGCCTACTAGAACTTGAACTTCCTTGGTGGACATTTGAAAGTATTAATGAAATTAAGTTATATTTAAATAAGCAAAAAAATGTATTCGAATGGGGCTCAGGTGGATCCTCAATTTTTCTCGCAAAATTAGTAAACAGTATCATCAGTGTTGAAAATAATCCGAAATGGACAGAACAAGTAAAATCTAATCTCAAAGAAAAAAAACTAACGAATGCTTCAATTTTACAAAGAGAAATTAATTTAGAATCTCCAGATAAATTTAAACATTCTCCCTATGCAAAATCACTCTCATCCACATTTGATATCATTGTGATTGATGGGGAAGATGAATTTGGTGCAGAGTCAACTTGGTCAGCACGTGAAATTTGCTTTGAGATATCTCAACATTTCATAAGTAAAAAGGGAGGTATTATAATAGTCGATGACTCTTGGCGTTACCCAGAAATTTTGAAATCAACAAAAGCTTATAATGTAATACAAACCGAATCTGTTGGGCCATGCCGCAAGGGAGTCACTAGCACCGATCTGCATTTTTACTAAGCTAATTATACCTAAAATTGAAAATCCGCGTAAATTAAGCGATGATCGGATGCAATTCCACTCGTTTTAAAATCCATAATTCTTCCTGATTCTGGCAGATGGTATTTCATGAGGTTGGGACTGGCTAAAATATAATCAATTCGGGAATAACTGTCCTGCTTCTTAAAGTAGTGGGTCCAAAAGTGCCCCCTCGAATCAGTACAGGGAATCGCATTCGATAAAATAGTATCACTCACAGTAGTAAAACGCCTAAGGGCGGCGGAGTCTTTATGATCATTAAAATCTCCAACGATTAAATAATTAGGCTTAGTCTCGGGAGGATATTTTTTTCTAATAAAGTCACGCATAGTTCGAGCTTCTTTTTCTCTGCGAATGCGAGCCTGCGGGTCATCTTTTCTTTCCGTCCACATACTCTTTAAATGAAGGTTAAATAAAGAAAAAGATACTCCTGATTTTCGAAAATTAACTTCAAGCAAGCCACGCCCAGAATTAGCTGATCCTTCAAAGTAGGGAAACGTCAGTTCAAGGTGATTGATCGTTGAAACGGGGGGGTATTTTGAAAATAAAGCAAGATGTCGAACTTCTTTCTCTTCCTGATTAGGCTTCCACAATGCATAAGGGTAATAAGGACCACCGGTTACATTCAAATCCGTCCATAATTCTACTAAGTATCGATAATCCCCCATCTCCTGGAGAACTAAGATATCAGGATTGACAGAGCGAATCATCAAGCGAGCTGCCTTCTTTTCAATCTCTGGCTTAGGATAATCTGGTCGCCACTTTCCCTCGACCATTCGATCGCAGGATAAATAATTCCTGAGGTTAAAACTAGCTACCCGAACAATTTCTTTTCCCTGAACGGGAATGAAAGAAAAAAGAAACAGAAAAAGAAATGATATCTTCAATCTATCCCCGACCTCTAATAATATTTACATTGAGCCTCTTGCTCTTTGGAATCTCCAAACGCTTCTTGTACTCATTTGGAGTTTTAGAAGATGCTGCCTCGTAGGAATCCTCTGTTCTATGCACCAAGTGAATTCCCTGGAATGGAAAAGTTCCACTGTAACCCTTACCCCATCTAAAAACCATTCCACTTAGACTCGTCGGAGTAACTTTGATTTTATGAGATCCAAAGGGAAAACCCATTAATTCAGCAGATTTGATTGGATTCCATGCATTCCCACTGAATTTACCGAGTACATCAGTCCATTTTTCTAGTAAAGGGATTTTTGCCCGTTTTGATTCCAATGGATCAATGTACAGGCTGCCATCCCCTACTAAAGGCTCAATTTCTTTCATAGATTTATTAGCAACGTCGGGTATGAAATTGGGCGAATAAAGGGCAATGCTGAAAATAGTGGCATGCTCACCCGGTTTTTTTTCATCCACTTCTCCCCAAAAACTTAACCCGCGATGATTAATTTGCATCACATATTCAAAAGTAGCACCATTGTCCAAAGTTCCGCGAATTGTCGTTTCCTCACGATCCATAGACACCTTGGGAGGATCTTCGTAAGAAACTATTTTCCGATGCCTCCATTGCTTGTTTCGCTCCCCGGGATTAAGATAATAATAGGCACGAAAGTTTATACTTAAAGGAACTCTTTGCGCTCGTTCCCCCAATGCGGTATCCCCCTCCTTACCTTGGTTTTTTAACCATACCCGGACAACATTGCCACTTGAATGCAAAGCCACATCATATACAGCACTTTCCAGTACAGTATTATACCCTTTCCATTTCCCCTCGCCGTACCTTGATAGAGTGCCAGCTTTTGCAGGTAAAATAGCTGGATTCTTAGGCATTAATTTCTCTTTCAATCTCTTCAATCCCTCACCAAGTGCCTGGGACTCAGGGCTGAGCCTTACCCATGGTAACTCATAAGGACGATTGGGATTATTTTTCATCAATAATGTAACCCCCTGGTCATTGGCAGCTACAAAAATTGCATCAATTACATTCCCATCGGAACTTTTCCATGCATGACTTTTTCCAAGATCAGCTTCCACTAGTACTGGAACTTTCATTTTCTTTCTTTCGCCAGCCAATTGTTGTTGCAGTTTATTTTGCTGAGCAAGCATATCCTGTAGCTTTTTGGCTAATTTCCTTGAGTCATCCGACAATCTTGCAAGCGGAATCGATTGTTCGGATCTGCCGCCATAAAGTGCTAAGTTGATGCTATCTCCCTCAATAGAAATAAATTTCGCCTTAATTAAACTTCCAGTTGAACTTTTCCAATTATGCTCCGTATCTAATGAGAGTTCGCCAGTGCTAGCAGGCATAACTACTGCCACTTCTTTTTGGGTCTCAACGGGTGTCAACTTACTTTGAACCCCACCTCCCAGTTTTATTGCCAATGCTTTTGATTCAGAATTAAGATTGGCGATTGGTAACGGCACCACTTTGCCCTGCCACTCCACGGTCACTGAGCTTGAATCAGACTTTATAAAAACAGCCTTTAATGTTCTGCCCTGCAGGTCTGTCCATGAATGCAGCTGTTTTGGCTTCGGAGGGGCTTTAATAGTGTCAAAGGGATTGGCTGATACACGAGGAGCAGACAACTTTTTAGCGAGTGCTTGAGATTCAGGCGATAGAGTGGCCAGAGGAATGGGGACTACCTTTCCATTCCAGTTGATCGTAACAGTCACACCGTCCGACTTCATAAAGGATGCCTCTAAAGTACGCCCCTGCAAATCCGTCCATGGATGCAGGGTTTGTCCAAATCCTAAAGATGTAAAAAAGAGAGTGATTGTAAAGAGAAGTGTAACTTTCATGTTTCTACGGGTTTAGGTTCATCGTGGGAATGCTCCCATGGTAAGATTGTGTTAATTTTCTTTTGATCCCAAGGATTAAATATGTCAAAAATTTTCCCAGGGTTAAGGATTTCATTAGGATCCAAAGTTTTTTTGATCGCCTGCATTGTTTTCCACTCCGCTTCATTAAATTGCATACGAACAAAGGGAGTTTTGGCCAATCCAATCCCATGCTCACCACTAATCGCACCGCCTAAGTCATGGACTTTTCTCATGAGTCGGGTTAATGCCTCGACTGCTCGGCTCGATTCGTCCTGATCTTCGTGGTTATACATAAAGTTAACATGTAAATTACCATCTCCGCAGTGCCCAAAAACTCCAATTTTCAAGTTAAACTCACTCCTCAAATCATGGACACATTCCACTAAATTAATCTGTTCTTTGAGAGGAACAACTACATCCTCATTCAATTTAGTATTGGCTAACTTCTTCATCGCAGGAGAGCCCTGTCTTCGAACTTCCCATAATTCCTCCGCTGCCTCATTTGAATCTGCACTCAAATAACAAATTGAAGACTCTTCTAACCACTTTTGCAAATAAACCGACTCGGCTTCGATCGAAGATGGATCACCATCCAATTCGATGAGAAGAACGGGATGAGGAGATAAGCCAGAAAACACCTCCTTACCAGTAAAACTCTGCACACATTCTACTGTCCACTTATCGAGAAATTCAAGAATTGAAGGACGAATGCCAAGGCGGGCCAGCTCAATTGGTGCACGCAATGCACTCGAGTCGTTTGAAAAGGCGGCCAAAAAAGTTTTTTGAGCAACCGGTTTACCAACCAATCGTAAAACCGCTTCTGTGACCACACCTAGTGTACCTTCACTCCCAATCCATAAATCTCGAATATTATATCCCGTGGCAAACTTTCGTGTCGCTCTTCCCCATTGAACCGCCTCACCAGTAGGTAAATATCCTGAAAGAGATAATACATAATCTCTAGTCACTCCGTATTTCACGCACCTCAATCCACCGGCATTGCAGGCAATATTGCCCCCAATAGTACAAAACTTTTTGGAGGAAGGATCGGGTGGATAGAATAAATTCAGTTTCGCCGATTGTTCCTGAATATCTCCCACTACTGCTCCTGGTCCACAACGAGCATTCATATTATCAGCATCAATTTCAATTTTATTTAATTGAGAAACATCCAATACCCACCCCCCTTTGATTGGAGTAGCGCCACCAGTCAGAGAAGATCCCGCCCCCTTCGTCGTTACTGGAATTCGATATTCATTCGCGAGTCGCAGGACCTCTCCCACTTGCGTAGCCTGTTGCGGGCAAATAACGGCTTGTGGAGAAAAAGAAACTTTAAGACCATCAAAGGATGCATCATGCAATGATTGATCATCGACACGAACAATTCCACCAAGATTTTTCTTCAAATTGTCTAGTGCCAATAAATTGTTTTCTTGGTTGGTACTCATGGTTTAAAAAGTAAGAATAATGGCTACCCTGCTTTTGTGTCCAAGCTGAGCTTAGTCAAATTTCTAGACTTCAGCATATTGATAACATCCATTATTTCCTGATACGGAAGTGTTCGGTCACCCCGTAAATGAATAGTGGGTTGATCCCCCGCACCTTGCGCAACTTGATCAAGGAGTAATTCCAATTCAGCTTGTGATACAGAATCTTGCCCCCAGTTATAATTACCGGAAGAATCTATGGTGATAAATTTGTCCTCCTGCTCCGGTGGTTTTTGGTTACTGTCAGAGTTTTGAGAAGGTAAATCAATTCGATTATACTGCTCGATAACCGGAGTTGTAATCATAAAAATAATCAGCAGTGAAAAAGCCAAATCAATCAAAGGAGTTACATTCAAGTCTGATATAACTGCCAATTTATTAGGCCTTTTAAAATCGCGTGCCATAATTTAAATCCTAGATCTCAAATGAATTCGACTCAATTACTGCTGTTCAATTTCGATTCGATCCGCTAAATTACTGGAAAAATTCTCCAACTTGGTCATGCATGAACGAGCCGTTCCCAACAGTCCATTATATGCAAATACAATTGGTATTGCCACACACAAGGCTGCAACCGTGGTGAGAAGTGCCCCCGAAACTCCTGGGGCAAGGTGCTCAATCGTTGCTCCCCCACTCTCCATGGTACCAAATGCATCCATTACTCCCCACACAGTACCAAGGAGCCCGAGAAATGGAGCACCCGAAACTATCGTGGCGAGCCAGTACATTTTAGCCTCGTATTCCTCCCCCACCTCAGAAAGTGCTCTTTTGATCGCATTCTCAACATAATTCATTCGGATGGACCCCTTGTCATTTGTCCTGCGGGCTGCCGCCATTGCACGGGAACAAATTTTAAGGTAGGGACTTCCTCCTCCGGAAAAGAGGGCATCATCGTATTGAAAGATATTATCCAGGTCGTTAATGCGTTTTTCATCTCGTGCATTTTTCGTATTTACCTTCTTAAATAACTGATGCTTGCTCCACATTAGGCTGAGAGCGTAACAATTCATAACCACCAAAAGGCAAATGACTACTTTACCCGCATTATTGGAATCAATAAAATAATCAATCAAACCAGCACTTCCTAAAACAAAAGCACCCGAGTCTAAAGAAGTTAATAAAATCATATCAGTCATTTTTAATTTTTATAAAACACCACCAAAAACATATTTACTCTGATTTTCATGAGATCAACTAAAATCTAAATTTGAAGAAGGAAAAATCAATATACTTCGATTAAGTTTGCCCCCTTGTTAAAAGAAATTTAATCAAAGTTTTACATGCATGTTTCCAATCAGATATTAGAAGAGCTCCAACAAAAGACATTCAACCCCTCCGGAATGAACTCGGTGGTCGGTTTGGATGGATTTGTGGATAAGATTGTCACCCCGGTTGATAAGCGCCATGGACGAGAAGAAAACTTTGAGGCAATTGATACTCTGGGTGCCTTGGGTGAACGGATTTCTGCAGCGGCGGGGAAAAGTGCAAATATTGAACTTTTTCCCCGATTTGACAAATTGGGAGGGAATGGACCAATTATGGCAAATGCGCATGACTCATTAGGTCTCAATGTACGCTACATCGGGGCGCTGGGCTGCCCTTCTATAGACCCTGTCTTTGAAGAATTTGCACGCAAAACGGATGCGATTTCATTAGCTGATCCCGGTATTACCACTGCACTCGAGTTTAAAGATGGAAAACTGATGCTGGGAAACACCCGTAGTCTTGAGGAGATTGACTTTCAGAGAATAATAAGCGTCGCAGGTGAGGGAGCATTCACGGACATGCTCGCAAAAGCACAATCGGTCTCCATCGTCAATTGGACGATGATCCCAAAGATGACTTCAATTTTACTTGAAATTGTAGAGCGAATCATGCCTAACCTCCCCCCTATTGACACACGTAATTTCTTTTTTGACCTAACTGACCCCGCCAAAAGATCCTCCGATGATATTCGCGAAGTTCTTCAAGTAATTTCCCGATATCAAGCTCATGCGGAGGTAACACTTGGACTGAATTATAACGAATCTCTCCAAGTCTGTGATACCCTTGGATTACAAAGCGGTGGAAAAGAGGAGGAGTCCCTTTGCTCCATGGCAACTGAAATTCGTAGAAAGCTCGAAATTGCCTGCGTGGTAGTTCACCCAATCGAATCTGCAGCCTGTGCCACTAAGGATGGTGCATGGTGGACACCTGGACCATTTACCGAGAACCCTAAGATAACAACCGGTGCAGGGGATCATTTCAACGCAGGGTTCTCCGCTGCCCGCCTTTGTGGATTCTCTCC
The DNA here is from genome assembly GCA_029252505.1 of Opitutales bacterium. Classification (GTDB taxonomy): domain Bacteria; phylum Verrucomicrobiota; class Verrucomicrobiia; order Opitutales; family Seribacteraceae; genus Seribacter. Next base: position 15,739 of record JAQXBH010000108.1, read on the forward strand.
CCTCACCTCACTTGCATTGGCAACCTGTACCTCCGGCCATTATGTTCGGACGGCACAAAGCCCCTCCACCTCGCAAGTCATCAATTTACTAAGACAAGCATAACCAACCAGCTTCATGAGTCACGAAAACGGAATATTAATATCCTTCGAGGGATCGGAGGGATGTGGAAAGTCTACGCAAATTCGCTTATTAGCAGATCGATTGGAAGATATTGACCATCGAGATGTTGTGGTAACGAGAGAACCAGGGGGTACAATCATAGGAGAAGATATTCGACATTTGTTAATGCATGCCGATTCTTCTCAGAACATCTTTCCTGAAACTGAACTCCTCCTCTTTGCTGCCAGTCGTGCACAATTGGTTCGAGAACTCATATTACCGGCAGTTACTGACGGAAAAATCGTTCTCTGCGACCGTTTTTTAGATTCCACAACTGTATACCAAGGTGTAGCACGACAAATTGCCGATGATCCGGTCACTCAAATCAATTCATTTGCGGTGGGAGATGTCGTTCCTGACCTTACCGTTATTCTCGATATTCCTGCCGAAGTCGGCTTGGAAAGAATTAAGCACCGAATTTCTGACATGCCTGACCGGATGGAGCAGGAAAATGTTGAATTTTATGGAAAAGTAAGAGAGGGATACCTTCACCTTGCTCGTAATCTTCCTGAACGATTTTTCGTCGTCGACGGTGAAGGTGAGCCTGAAGAAATTGAAATCCTAATTTGGAACGAAATCCACTCTCGTTTTTTCAACGAAGACTAAACTCATTTCTTAATGCTGAGTTCAGCAAATCAAAAAACTGAGAAGTTAAAGACTGAGTTCGAATCAGACGGTCTCCATCATGCCTTGATTTTCCAAGGTGATAATCTTCAAATTGTTGAGCATCAGGCGATTCTACTCACCCGTGCGATTCTCGGAATGGATGAAGATCAATTTGAACACCCAGATCTCTTTCACTTACGACCGAGTGGAAAAATGAGAATAATAACTGCCGATAATACGAGATCATTAATTTCAGAACTGAATCGTAGTTCGAATCAAGGCGGTTGTAAGGTGGCTCTGATCCATGAAGCCGATCGGATGCGCAAAGAAGCCGCCAATGCATTCCTTAAAACCCTCGAGGAGCCTCCTCCAGGCACTTACATTGGACTTATCACGACTCGCCCCTACTCCACACTCCCCACCATTCGCAGTAGGTGCCTGCAAGTCAGACTCCCTTCTGAGAATAACGAAATCGAAAATCCCTTATGGCAAGAATGGCTGACCCTATACGAAGCATGGGTAGTGCAATTATTAGACCGCGAAAAACTAAAAAATGATCGGGTAACCCCCGTTTTTGCAGCCTATGGACTGGTGGAAAGGCTGGTTACGATAATAAAGCAAATTGCAGATGAGGAATGGAAAAAAAACTCAAAAAACCTGCCCGAGGGTGTGGAAGATAAAGAAAAAGATGCAATCGAGACGTCTATCCGCAAGGGGATTCGGGCGCAGTTGATGAAAGGTTTGATTGATCGTTCGAGAACGCTTGTAGTCAATTCGGGACTACCACTTGAAAAAGTGGCAGGGAAATTAGTAAAAGTTGTTTATTTTGCAGAAAAAGTTTCTGGTCTTTTGGAGGTAAACTTAAAAGACGAGACTGCGTTTGAATACTTTTGGCTGTCTTCCTTGCGTGCATGGAGTGCAAAGTAGAAGTTTATGAAAACTATTTTTGAAAAAATTATCGATCGGGAGATTCCCTCCGAAATACTGCATGAAGATAGTATTTGTATTGCGATTCGGGATATTGAACCCCAAGCACCCACCCACATTCTAATTATTCCCAAAAGAAAAATTACCCGAATTTCACAGACGGAAGAAACAGATGAAAAAACATTGGGTCACTTACTCCTGACCGCTCGAAAAATAGCCCAAGCTGAAAACCTTGCCGGAGGATTTCGGATTGTAATTAATAATGGCTCTGAGGGTGGAGAAAGCGTCCCTCACCTACATGTCCACCTGCTTGGAGGCAGGCAAATGAAATGGCCTCCAGGTTGAGATATTACACTGTATGATCCAATTTTTAAAATTACTGGGCATCGCCCTCTTTTCATATGCTCACCTGTCGGGCGATGAAATTATTACCAAAGATGGTTCCCGCTTACTAGGAAAACTGCTATTACTTGAAGATGGAAATCTGACTCTTCAAACTGAATTTGCTGGGAAAATTAAAATTCCTTCCAATGAAATCAAATCGATTTCTACCGATAACGAAATCTCAGTTCGCCTGGAGGACAACCGTACATTTGAGAGTAAAATTCTGTTGAGTGAAGAATCCAAAATTCTCATCCAAGAAAACCAACTAAAAACCACTTTTGAAGAAATTCGCCACCTGTGGCCAAGTTCAAATGAGGACCCACTGGTGGTGGAAATGCAAAATAAAGCAAATGCTCTTGTCATGTCTTGGAAAAACTCCCTTGGGTTTGATTTCATGGGTTCATCGGGAAACACCCAAAACTTTGGCATAGGGGCTCGTATTGACAGTGTGTACGGGAATAAGATACGTAAGTATGACATGTACTTAAGTTACAATAATTCAACCAAAAAGGATCAGGTTATTGTAGATGAAACCAAATTGGGCATCGAATATGACTCTCGGTTTTTTGAACAACTTTCATGGTATGCAAAAACTGACTTCGAGAATGACCGACTCGAAGAACTCGACCTGCGATCCACTAGTGCAGTAGGACTTAAGTATTCGTGGATGAACAACCGCACCTATCAATTATCCTTTCGTTCCGGTTTAGCTTTCCGGTTTGAAGAGTACAGCACAACAAATCAAGAAAATGTGGACGCACTCGCGATGGATTTTGGATTTGAATATTCTCACAAGATAAAAGACTTACTTTCCCTCGAAAGTGACATTACAAT
>JAQXBH010000134.1 GCA_029252505.1 Opitutales bacterium
CTCGCCGTTAAAAAAAGAACGATTGGACAGGTTGAGTTTGAAGAATCGATTTACTTAACTTCCCTTACTCAAGAATGTGATCTCAATCGATACAACATGGAATGGATAAAATGGGAGAATTTGAATAACATAACCCTTTCAGGTCCGCACCGAAAATGGATTGAAGAGCTAAAATTCAAGAATTCGAAATAATCTCTTCGAATAGAAAGTTATCCAAAGCATTAAAATCTTCCTCTCGGGCAATTCTTTTTGCCTCTGGGTTGATTAAGAACTTTTCATGTGGTTTAATTCCGACCCGACCAATATCCAGACGGTCGGAGTCCCAACAGGTTCCGATAGTGATGTTCTCCGTAACCTTCCCCACCGTGTGGGTACGACAGGCTATGCATAAATCCTCAAATTGAGCTGTATTCAGAGGAACTAATTCAGAAATTGTCCGAAGATATTCTTCGGCTCTCGGTCCATGTTCCAAGTCTCGATGATCATCCTCCCTCTTCGAATCATGAAATAGAGCAAATAATTGAACCACTTGAATATCCGCTGAATTGAACTGACAAAGATAAGTTCCATTTCTCTCCACGGTCTGCCAATGAGAGACTCCGTGAATTAAACTGTTCGCCAATTTTGCCTCCGAAATTACCTTCGCCACAAGCTCCTTCATGAAAGATCCTTTGGGGTAACATATTGAACAAACTTTTCAATCTCTCCATCAAATGATCCGTTGGAAAAGAAAACAGTTAGGACCGCTTGATTGAGTTTATTTTTTGATTTCAAATGATCTCCTAATTCCGAATTTCTTGAAAAAGAATACCCTTCCCGACCACCACTCTTAATCCTTTCAATCATCGCTTGTGTGTTAATTCTTTGCTCAACAGGTACTTTGTCGCCTCGATGAACCGCACCAAGCAGAACCTCATCGGCGATAGATAATGCATCCGCAAAACGATCCTGAAAAATATTGGTCACTGCAGTATTACTTCGAGGTTCAAAACAAGCGATGATCTTTCGATTGGGCCACCTTGCCCGTAGCGACTCCAATGTACCAGCAATCGCGGTGGGATGATGAGCAAAGTCTGAAATAACCGTAAACTCGTCCTGGTCCAGCAAAATTTCCTGCCTTCGCTTCACACCCTTGCACAATGAATAATCAGGTAACTTAAATCCGGCAAATGGGTTGGTATGAATAATTTCCTTTCCTGCACAAATGGCTTGAGTCAATACGGAACCCAAAAATGACATCGCTAAATTTCGAGCATTATATTCTCCCGGCATTTGCCAGTAAACGGAACAAATCTTTTCGCCCTGCCAAAAAAGATCAAATTTCGTACCGTCTTTGTTTTCTGCAAAGTTTTTAATTTGTAAATCATTTTGGCCCCCTGTACCGACTGAAAAGGTCGTACACCAGGGAGCATTGGGTAAAGAAATAATGTTCGTATCATCTCCATTTCGAAGCACAAATCCATTGGATGGTACAATCCTGAGAAGATGGGAGAAACTTCGGGAAATATCCTCTAAATCCCTAAAAATATCTCCATGATCAAATTCTAAATTGTTTATAATCAAAATGCGGGGCCGGTAATGAATAAATTTACTTCTTTTATCAAAAAAAGCAGAGTCGTATTCATCTCCTTCGATTACAAATGGCGAGTTGAGTGCTCCCAGTTCATTTCCAGAGGGCAAATCTAAAGGGACCCCACCCACTAAATATCCCGGAGATAACCCAATCTGCTCCAATGCAAACGCAGATAGAGAGGTGGTGGTAGTTTTCCCATGAGTACCAGCAACCACCAAGCATGGTCTCGACTGAATTAAATCTTCACCAATCAACTGAGGGAGAGATACATAAGGAAACTTTCGAGTACTCAAAATAAACTCGACCTGTTCATTTCCCCGAGAAACTGCATTGCCAACGACCACCCGATCCGGATTCCACGAATTCATAACCCCACGATCGAACCCTTCAAACAGCTCAATTCCGGCACTCGCAAGAACATCCGACATAGGAGGATATACTCCAAGATCAGATCCGGCTATCTCGTGCCCCTGTTTTTTGAGTAAAATCGCCGCGTTTCCCATCGCCGTTCCACAAATACCAATAAAAAATACCCGCATATTACCCGAGTAGGCAAAATTTGACTGAAGGGGAAGCAAATTCCACATTTAGTTCTTCACAAAAATAAAATTGCCTCGACTTCTTCCCTGCATTGAAGGAGATCGATAAGGGATGAAGGAAGAAAGTATGAAAGTTCTTGTTATTGGAAGCGGAGGAAGGGAGCACACAATTGCGAAAGTATGTTCCACTAGTCCACTAGTCGAAAAAGTCATTGTTGCTCCCGGTAACGGTGGAATAACCAAGGAATTTTCAACTTTCCCACTAGATGTCGAAAAAAATGATCAAATTGTAACTTTGGCAAAGCAGGAAGAGGTAGACTTTGTAATCATCGGACCGGAAGTTCCGCTATGTAATGGGGTAGTCACTGCATTGTCATCGGAGGGCATATTAGCCTACGGTCCAAACAAAGAAGCGGCCCGATTGGAAGGCAGCAAGGCGTTTTCTAAAGATTTTCTTGCTAAGCATGGTATACCCACCGCTGCCTATGGGAATTTCAGCGAGATTCAACCCGCACTTGATTATTTATCCACTTGCTCTCTTCCAGTTGTGGTAAAAGCAAGCGGATTAGCTGCCGGAAAGGGAGTATTAATTTGCTCCACCCTGGAAGAGGCAGAATTTGCTCTCAAAGATATGCTCCAAGGGGCCAGTTTTGGAGATAGTGGTAGAGAGGTTGTCATAGAGGAGTTTTTAGACGGAGAAGAGGCTTCGCTCCACTTAATTTGTTCAGGTGAGAATTATGTCACTCTTCCGATCAGCCAAGACCACAAAAAAGTGGGGGAAGGTGATACTGGCTTAAATACCGGAGGGATGGGAGCGTATGCACCAACCAAGTTGGTCACTGATGAGATGTTAATGGAGTACGAAAAATCAATAGTTATCCCCACCCTGAGGGGACTGAAAGCAGATGGAATCGATTTCCGAGGTACATTATACATTGGCTTAATGCTTACCTCCAATGGTGCAAAAGTGCTTGAATTTAATGTTCGGTTTGGAGATCCAGAGACACAGGTTATCCTACCGCTAGTGCAAGATGACCTCGTTCCTGTTTTAATTCAATCTGCAAAAGGGGGTATTTTACCATCCAAGTTGGCAATTAAGAATGAATCGGCAATGATTGTAGTACTTGCGAGCAAAGGCTATCCTGAAAGTTATCCCAAGGGAGAGGTAATTCAACAACCCGAACATTCATCGGATGTTAGTCAAATCATCCATGCAGGAACGAGGTTAAATGAACAACAAGAAATCGTGAGTGCGGGGGGAAGAGTGCTCGGAGCGGTGGGATGGGGAGAAAGTTTAGAACAGGCAAGAGATCGAGCATATGAATTATGTGAAAAGGTTCATTTTACTTCTAAATATTTCCGTAAGGATATTGGACATAAAGAATTTTCTAGAACATAAATTGATTCAATCTTGCCTTTTTGTCGGAAGATCGAGAAAAAGTGGTAGTAAAAAATGGGAAAAAAAAGCCGAGAGAAAAAGGAACGCAAAGAAGAAAAGTTAGTTGTATTTGTATGTACCGCTAATGTTTGTCGTAGTCCGATGGCTGAAAAATTATTTGAAGATGCTCTGACCCAGTCAAATATCAAAAAAAAGGTACG
>JAQXBH010000141.1 GCA_029252505.1 Opitutales bacterium
AATTATCAAAGGCAATAGATGTAAATTAAGTTGCCAGACTGATTTGGATTAATAAAATAAATTTGCTTTAGTTATGCAGGAGAGGTGGCAGAGTGGTCGAATGTGCCCGACTCGAAATCGGGTGTGCCGCAAGGTACCGGGGGTTCGAATCCCTCCCTCTCCGCCAATCAAGTTATTTGTTTCGTGAATAGAAGGCATTTATTTTATCTGCCACATCTCGAAATGATATGTCAGCCGAGTATACAACTTTAAATTCCTCAATTGCTTTGTCTTGGTCTCCCATTAATTCAAAGCAACACCCAAGTTCGTAAATGGCATCTTTCTTTCTCTCATCCATTATTTGAATTTCGTTCTTAAGAATCGAAAATTGCTCAATCGCGAGGTCGTAAAAGTTTTTTCTGCTGTAGGCACGACCAAGGTATAAAATAGCATCCAGTCGAACTTTTGCATTGCGCTGTGCTAGTTGGAAATGGGAGAGGCAGTTATCATAATCTTCATTATTAAACAGGTTGATTCCTAATTCGTAGCGATATCCATAGTCATTTGGGTATCTTTGCACGAGAGATTCAAGCTGGTTTTTTTCATACAGTTTCTTTTGGGTAATTGCATTATCACGAGATTGTATTGTTTCTTCGTCATTGGGTTTGGTTGCCAGTAACTTTTCCCATTCCTCAATAGAGTTATCAAAGTATTCCAAGGTCAACTGTCTCTCCTTTTCCTCAAGTGAAACATCTCCCTGTCCCGCCTCTTGTTTTCTTGCTTCCTGAATCCATGCAATTGAGTTTTCTAAATCACCATAGCGATGATAATACTCACTCAATTGTCGATAATTATTCAAATTTGAAGGTTCCTGTTCCAATTTCTCGTAAGACTGTCTGATTAGATCTTCCAGTCCCTTCGAGTCAGTAATTGATTTGGATTGTTGCTCGAGTGCCTGTGCTTCTGACTCGTCTTTTAGCTGAGATCTAAAATCCTCTGATTCCTCCCATTTGCCTTTATTCATTGCAACTGCAACTGATGCACGCTTCATTAGATCAACGGCATCCCCATCGGTGGGATTAACCTTCAAAATTGAATTGCCAGTCTCAATCGCTTTTTCAGTATTACCAAATTCCAAATAAGCATTCCCGAGTTCTTTAAGATTTTTAATATTGGTCGGGTGAATCTTTCGAATTGTCTCATAAGCAAAAACCACTGTTTCTTTCATTTCCAAATGAGTGGCTGCATCGGCTAGCATCTCATGTGCGAGAACGTTACCGGGATTTTTTTCGATAAGACCCTCCGCTTTGATTAATGTTCCCTCAGGATCTTTTTCGCCCTTGCTGCCGAACATGAACGGAACTGATGTTACCTTTCCTAGAAGATTATTGAGTCCTTTGGTAGAACCTTGAAGACTTTTAATTTGGAGTGCTCGAAGTTTTTTCCGTAATTCGATACATCCCTGTGACTGCTTTAAAATCGAGGAATAAACTTCCAAGGTGTAGCTTAAGTTCGTCTGGACAGCTGCTTCAGCTGTTTCAAGTTGCTTTACTTGACGGGGATCTAACTGGGCAATTGGAATCTCTTGAATCATAGGATAATTTTAAAGGGTATATAATGAAATAAGAGAATAACTATCGTTTGATCAATTTTATAAGTCTACAGGCATTTATCAATGGTGTTAGCAAGACGATCAAAGGCGGCTTTTGCCATACTTTGATCAATCGCTTCCACGAGCAGTCTAATTTTTGGCTCAGTTCCAGAATATCGAAGTAAAACCCTACCGCTTTTACCGAGAGAAGATTTTACATCAAGAAGGCATGAATGTAGAATTTCACACTCTTCAATAGGCTTTTTTTCGATGACCTTAAATGAACCTTCTATGCTCGGCCAAAGAATAATTTCTTTACTGAGTAAATCAATAGTTTGTTTCTTTTCATAAGAGGCTCTAGCCACAAGCAAAGCAGTGATGAGTCCGTCACCAGTTGGAAGGTAATCACTTGCGACAACATGACCAGATGATTCCCCCCCCATATTTATTCCTTTTTTTCTCATCAACGCCGCTACATTTTTATCCCCCACATCGGATCGGTGTAATGCAATGCCATGTTTCTGTAAGCTTGCATCAAGACCAGAGTTACTGTGAATCGTGGCAACAAAACCGTTATTATTAAGTCGCTGATTTTGATGTTCATTAAGTGCAAGAATTCCCAAGATTTTATCTCCTAATATTATTTTACCGGTTGAGTCGCAAAAGATAACACGATCTCCGTCACCATCATGAGCAATTCCAAAATCAGCATTTAACTCTTTCACTTTACCGGCCATCATTAAGGGGTACTCCGATCCAACGTCTGCGTTAATATTTCCGGTTCCATTATTGAAGACCTTTATCTCAGCTCCCAGTTTTTCGAGTACATGTGGGGATGTCTCATGCGTTGCCCCGTTGGAAACATCCACTACCACCTTTTTGCCTTGAAGTAGATCGTCGGGAAAGAAATTTTGAATATGATCTAAATATGAATGAGTGACTTTCAAGAATTTTGTATCAGGCACCTCATTTGGTCTTTGATGGGGTGAAATTAAAGCTTCGATTTCAGTTTCTTGGGAGTCTTCAAGTTTAGTTCCGGTGGAAGAGAAAAATTTAAACCCATTATCTAAAACTGGGTTGTGGGAAGCGGTAATCATGACTCCCATCGCCATCTTTTTTTCCATGGTTCCAAATGCAAGGGCGGGGGTTGGTAAAATCCCAGCAGAAAAACCTTTGTAACCGCAAGATTTTAATCCTTGGTGAAAAGCATGTAAAAGAAGATTACCAGATGGGCGAGTGTCTCGACCGATGAGAACTTGCTTTCCGTGAATTTTATTTTTTTGGATGAATAAAGCGAGTGCTCGTCCTAAAGAAAAAGCAAAATCTTCATTCAGAAAAGAATTATTAAAAGTAGCTCTAATGCCATCAGTTCCAAAATATTTTTTCATTTTAAATTAAGCAAAAAAAGTAGTGATTTGATTGAGCCATTTTTTGACAATTCCATCCCGCAGTAACTTCCTTGCTAGCTCGACACCTTCGTTAATATCTTGAGTTCGACCAGTTGTAAAAAATGCAAGTGACGCATTCATTAAGATACTGCTTGTGAGTCCGGATGGTGCTGTTCCGGATAAAAGTTGATTCATTAAATTGAGGTTTTGGTTCAAGTCTCCTCCAGATAAATGTTCAATGGGCGACTGGCTAAACCCAAAATTTTCAGGATTAAAGTTAGTTTCAATTTTCGATAAGTTTTTACCAATCCCCTGGGCTAAATTCTTACCGCATGAGGTTAGCTCATCCACCCCAGTTATGCTTGAATGTCCCTCAATGCATCCGTGAATTACATATCCGCCTCTTATTCCCGATTGATGCAGAGATTTACTCACTTTAGAAACCAAATTTTTGGAATAGACCCCCAGTAATTGATAACCTGGTTGGGCTGGGTTTATCATAGGTCCGAGAATGTTAAATATCGAAATTATTCCTTTTTTTGCGAGTTTTTTTCGAACCGGAGCAACATGCTTAAAGGCAGGGTGGAAAGAAGGAGCAAATAAAAAAGAATAATTAAGTTTTTTCATTCCTTCGATTCTTTTATGTTTATCAATATCAAGGGGGATTCCGATTGCTTCCAGTAGGTCGGCGCTTCCACATTTAGAACTGATGGAACGGTTACCATGTTTAATTACGGGAATTCCTGATGAAGCTATTATAAAAGAAACGAATGTGGAGATATTAAAACTTCCAGCCTTATCTCCTCCCGTTCCACACAGATCGATCGCATTTTCAGAAAATTCTTTGAGACCGGGGTCTTTTGCCAAAATACGAAAATGTTCAATAAACGAAGAAATTTCACCGGCAGTTTCTCCTTTTTCCGAGAGTGATATTAAAAAGTTTTCTTTTTCTGCAAAGTCTACTTTTTCTGAAACTAGTTGATCGATACAAAATTTTATTTGTTCGGGGTCTAAGTCAGTTTTTTCAATTAAGGATACGGTAAATTTTTTTAGTGAGTACATCGTGTCTGTAAAGGTGAGCTAAAAATGAAGTGATTTTAAAAGTTATTCTTGCACTTTTGTGAAACAAGGTTTGTAGAGATTTTGATGTGCCGTCGCCAACTTATTTTTATTGTGTTGTTTTTTTTCCTTTACGGAGGATCGTTAAGGGCTACTGAAAAACCGGCTGTAGTGAGCAGAAGTGAAGCTCAGGTGCAACCGCCCGATTCAAATTCGTCTATGAGCTTTTTAGATGCTTTTATTTATGGAATAGTCGAGGGGGTAACAGAATTTTTACCAATATCTTCTACCGGTCATTTGGTGGTAGTAAGTGAGTTTTTATCCAATAATGAAAATAATAATGAAGAAGCTATCAATGCCTATTTAATAGTCATTCAAGCGGGAGCAATATTGGCGGTTACCCTGCTTTACCGTAAAGAGATTTGGTCGATGATACTTGGATTACTCGGTTTAGACCCCCGAGGGAAGAGATTGGCTTTTAATGTACTAGTCGCTTTTTTGCCTGCTGCTATTTTAGGGCCGATATTAGATAATAAGATAGAAGAATTTCTTTTTGGACTCCTTCCCATCGCAATCGCTCTGTTCTTGGGGGCAATTTTGATGTATTGGGTTGAAAAAAGAAAAAAAGCAAAAGACTATGGTATGAACAGTGAGCAGGGGCGAACTTTGGATGATCTAACCCTCATTCAATCTTTGGGGATAGGTTTTTTACAATGCTTTGCCATGTGGCCGGGTACTAGTCGATCGATGATGACAATTGTGGGTGGATATTTAGTTGGGCTACAAAGAAAAAAAGCGGCCGAATTTAGTTTTCTGCTTGGGCTTGTGACTTTATCAGCAGCTGCAGGGTACAAAGTTTTAACAAAATGGGAAGTAATGGAAGCAAATTTGTCAATTGGTCCAATTTTATTTGGTTGCCTTGTGGCGGGAGTTTCCGCGGCGTTATCTGTGTTTTGGTTGGTAGGTTATCTGTCAAGGCGCGGATTGGGCGTATTTGTATGGTATCGAATATTGTTATCGATTTTACTTTTTGCATTTTATTTTAACTCCCAGTCTTAATTTCTCTAGCTTGACCATAATCCGGTTCCGTGATTTAATGTAGCAATTAATTAATTAAGCTATGGGACAACCAAAAAGAAAACAATCTAAACAGCGAAGCAGAAAGCGTCGCGGTGCGAACCGCTTTCAAGAACCTCAACTTACCAAAGAAGCAGATGGTACTTTGAGTCGCCCTCACCGCGTCAATCCTGAAACTGGACAGTATCGTGGTAGGCAAGTTCTCGATGTAGAGGTTTAAAATCATAGTGCTTCGGCATGGACAAGACCGAAGCTAGAATTAAGCTTGCGATAGATGCCATGGGCAGTGACCTTGGACCGTCCGAGGTCCTAGAAGGTGTAGCACAGGCAATAGATCGTTCACCTTGGAATACAGAGTTTGTTTTATTTGGACAAGAAGAGATCATTGAACCACTTATAACCTCTCATTCAATTCTTTCGCGTTCCAAGGTAGAATTTGTTCATTCACCTGAGGTTGTGGGAATGGAGGAAAAGCCGATTGCCGGAATTAAAGGTAAAAAGAAATCTTCTATGAGTTTGGCCCTTCAAGCCCTTAAGGATGGTGAGGCTGATGCCTTGTTAAGCTGTGGGAATACAGGGTGTTTAATGGCAGGTGGTGCGATTAAATTAAGAACACTTGACGGAGTAGAGAGACCTGCACTTTGCACAATTTGGCCGGGGAGAGAAAGATATTTTACTTTATTAGACGCTGGTGCAAATCCACATGCAAAACCTTTTCATATTGCTCAAAGTGCCGTCCTTGGATCAAATTATGCACGTGTTGCTCTCGGATTAGTTCGTCCCAAGGTCGGACTTTTAACTATTGGTACCGAGGAGGGTAAGGGAAATGAAGTAATTCATGAGACTCATGAAATGTTAAAGGATATTGATGGGAGTATCATTAATTATGCAGGGTTAATAGAAGGTTTTCAAATTTTTGAAAATGTAGTTGATGTAGTTGTTTGCGATGGCTTTGTCGGAAATATTGTTCTCAAAGCATGCGAGTCATTGAGCAAACTAATTGGTACTTTTCTCGATGAGGAATTGCGGCGCAATGCGCTGCGCAAAACGGGAGCTCTATTATCAAAGGGAGCGTTTCGAAGTCTAAAGCAAAGAATTAATCCGGAACAATTTGGAGGTGCCCCATTGCTGGGTCTAACAAAAAATGTAATAAAGGCACACGGTTCTTCGAATCGAAATCATATAAGTGGTGCTATCAAAATCGCATTAGACTTGGTTCAACACGATATGATAACCCAGGTTCTTGACGATGTACATGAAGCCAACGAAATACTGCGCCCAGAACCTCTTTTAAAGAGAGATTAAATGATGGTTGATAATAATGAAATCAATTAGTAAAATTTTGGGTGTTGGTTCTTACCTACCATCCGAAGTGGTAGATAATTTAAAGTTAAGTGAAAAAGTGGATACGAGCGACGAATGGATCACTACTCGTACGGGAATCAAAGCGAGACGTATTGCAAGGAATAACGAAGCAACTAGTGATCTAGCCGCAAGAGCTGCTCAAAGTGCATTAAAAGATGCTGGTTTAACTGCTCAGGACATCGATCTTATAATCGTGGCAACGATTACACCAGATATGGCTTTTCCGTCCACTGCTTGCTTGATTCAGCACAAACTTGGAATCCCCAAAGTAGCGAGTTTTGATATAGAAGCTGCTTGTTCTGGTTTTCTCTATGCATTGGATGTGGCCGATGGCATGCTGAGTAGTAATCGCTACAAGTGTGCATTAGTAGTCGGAGCCGAGAAACTTTCCAGCATAATGGATTGGGAAGACCGTACCACATGTGTACTATTTGGCGATGGAGCGGGAGCTGCCATTCTTTCCAATGTTGGTTCCGGTTCAGAACTAATAGGCTTTAAGAGTGGGGCAGATGGTTCCAACCCAAATCTTTTATATCAACCTGCAGGCGGATCTTTGCTTCCTGCATCACAAGAGTCATTATCCAGTAGGGGGCATTTCCTAAAAATGAATGGCCGTGAAATTTTTAAATCTGCTGTGCGGGTTATGGAACGAGCCGCTCGAGAACTTCTCGAGGTACACGGCTTTACTGAAAATGACCTCGATCATGTTATTCCTCATCAAGCTAATGCTAGAATCGTAGAAAGTTTATCACAAAGACTAGAAATTCCTCTTGAAAAATTCTTTTGTAACTTAGATAAATACGGTAACACCTCAGCTGCTTCCATACCTATTGCCTTAGACGAAGCACGAAAGTCCTTAATTTTAAAAAAAGGACAACTCGGCCTTTTTGTTGCTTTTGGAGCAGGCTTGACTTGGTCTGCTGTTCTTGTTCGATTCTAACGCTATTTACAATAAAATGAAACCACTCAAGATATTCCTCAGTTTTTTAACTTTAATCCTACTAAATCAATTATTCTCAGTATCCCCAGGAGGGCGTAACAATAAGGGGAATGCGTCAAACTCAGAGAAACAATATTTATTTCCTGGCACTGGTTTTTTTAAAAAAAATAGAACTCCGTTAGTTGACTCTGAGGCAAGAAATTATTTTTTGTCAGCAAAAAAAGCGGAAGATTTAGGGGATACCGCCAAGGCACTCTCACTCTACGAAAATTTTTCTAAAAGAAGATCTGACTTTCGCATTGTTTTAGGAAATTCAGAAGTACAAATCGGCCCTGAATCTTTGTATCGTGCTGCGATTCTAAGAGAAAATGGCGGTGATTGGCAAAAAGCATACCAACATCTTCGTTTGATAGCGGAGGCATATACTGATTATGACTTCGAACGCGTCGCTGAATCGTTGATGAGAATTGCAGAAAGACTCGCCCAAGATAAACTTCCGAGGAAATGGGGTTTTCTTCCTCGGTTTAGATCTGGAAGTCAAGACAGACTGAGACTAAATCAAATTGCTGCTCTTGCCCGTGGTCCAAGATTTGCGCCTAGGGCTTTAATGGCATTAGCTGAAATTGCTCAAAAAGACGCTCAAGAAGAGGAAGCATTGGACGCACTTGAGCGCCTAATAAATCTTTACCCAGATAACTATCTTTGTGAGGAAGCATATTTCTTACTTGCTAAGATGTTCGAAGAAAGAATTGCAGGACCGTCCTACGACCAGGGGGCCACACTAAAGGCATTAAATTTTTATGAAGATTATTTAATACTTTTTGCAGAATCTCCTGCCAAAAGTAAGCATGAACATGAAGAGAATTATCAAATGCGATTACAAGATGCTAAGCTACGGAGCATAAAAGCGGAAGAAGGTCGAAAGAAAATGAGAGAAACACTTGCATCAAGTAAATTAGAGGTTGGTCAGTATATTGAAAAATATGGAAAATATTATCTTACCAATTGGCGTGAGCTTGGAAACCGTCCCGCTCTTCAATTTTACAATGAAGCGATTACCACTGCTCCTGAATCTAAGGCAGCTAGGGAGGCAGAAAGGAAAGTAATGGAACTTCGCCGTGGGGAAGATTAGACCTTCGCTTTATTTTTTCCTAGTCATTGTTTTTCTTCTTAATGGCTGCAGATATAAAAGTAACACCTTTAAAATAGGCAATTCTAGAAGTATTTATGTACATGCAGTTCGTAATGAATCCCTAGCTCCCCAATTGGGTTTATTTTTAAGTAAAAATATAAGAGAAAATATCGTTCAAAGAGGTCATTTTGTTTTAACTTCTGATAAGAGTGTAAGTGCTTTAATTTTGAAAGTTTCTTTAGATGATTATCGTAAAACACCAGAAGTCTATAATCCAAATGATACATTCGTTGCTTCCGGTTTTAATCTTAAAATTAATGCAAAATGTTCTCTTATCAATAACCGAGGAAAGGTATTGCTAGATGATGTGGTATTAACGGATAATGTATCTGTACTGAGGAGAAGTTCACTAACTAAACCCTCCGATCGCCAAGCGGTACAATCGTTAGCTGAGTCATTAGGCAGGCAAATTAATCACCTAATTGAGAATTACAGTTGGTAAAAAAATTATGATGAAAAAGCTTTTAGCACCCTCTATACTCGCCGGGAATCATGCGAACTTAAAAACTGCACTTGATATAGCTGAGAGTGACGGTCGTAAGTGGATCCACCTTGATATTATGGATGGTCACTTCGTACCCAATCTAAGTTTTGGACCGCAAACTGTTGCTGATTTGAGAAAAGGGTCACAACTGTTTTTTGATGTTCATTTAATGCTCGATAACCCGCATCTTTATATTGATGCATTCAACCAAGCTGGAGCTGACTTAATTACAATTCACATCGAGCCTTCTTACGATCATTCCGAATCAATTAAGCATATTAAATCACTTGGGAAAAAAGTTGGCATCGCATTAAATCCAGCTACTCCTGTCAAAGATATTTACGAAATTATTACCCACCACGGTATTGATTTAGTTTTGTGCATGACTGTAAATCCTGGATTTGGTGGTCAAAGCTTTATTCATGATGTCCTCAATAAGGTCAAAGAACTTGCAACCTTGCGGGAAAGGACATCCAATCAATTTTTGATTGAGGTCGATGGAGGGGTTGGTCCTAAGCATGTACAACCATGTTTAAATGCGGGAGTTGATGTATTTGTAGCCGGAACAGCTTATTATAAAGGCAGTGATGCTGAGCGCAGAGAATTTGCTCAGTCTGTGGGTGAGAAGTCTTAGACTTTTATAAATGGGGCCAGTACTAAAGCCACCACGGACATCAATTTCAGCAATATATTAAGTGACGGACCTGAAGTGTCTTTAAGTGGGTCACCAACCGTGTCACCGACCACAGTTGCTTTGTGTACATCCGAGCCTTTCCCATATTTCACTCCTCCCATTTCATAACCCTCTTCAACCATCTTTTTGGCATTATCCCATGCTCCTCCTGCATTAGATTGAAATAGTGCCATTAAAACCCCCGATGCGGTAACTCCTGCGAGCAAACCTCCGAGCATAACTGGGCCGCCCCCAAAACCGATTACAACCGGGGTGAGAATCGCAACTAAACCAGGGGCAACCATTTCTTTGATTGCCGACTGGGTTGAGATTTCGACACACTTACCATATTCTGCGGCATCGATTGCCTCCTCAAATTGAGCTTTCTCCCCTTCAGACCATTGATCAGATGGCTTGCCATCATTTTTGTCTAAAATTACGAGAGCTTTCTTGAGCGCTGGAATTTCTTTAAATTGTCGGCGAACTTCCTGAATCATTGCCATTGCCGCACGGCCCACAGCACCCATCGCTAAAGCACTAAATAAAAATGGAAGCATTGCGCCAATAAATAGCCCGGCCATTACCTTTGGGGTAGAAACATCAATCACATCGATTCCTGCAGTTTCCTTGAAAGCGGCAAAAAGTGCCAGTGCCGTAAGTGCTGCTGACCCAATTGCAAATCCTTTTCCAATAGCAGCGGTCGTATTTCCTACCGCATCAAGCTTGTCGGTACGTTGTCTAACTTCGCTAGGAAGTTCGGACATTTCCGCTATTCCACCAGCATTATCAGAAATAGGACCATAAGCATCTACCGCTAGTTGAATCCCGGTATTTGAAAGCATGCCTACCGCGGCAATTGCAATTCCGTAGAGTCCTGCTAATTCATAAGCTCCCACAACTGCAGCTGCCAGGATAAGGATAGGAAAAGTCGTCGAGATCATTCCAATTCCAAGACCACCAATAATATTAGTGGCACTGCCTGTAATGGATTGTTCAACAATTGACTTAACAGGCTTCGTGCCAGTTCCGGTATAATACTCAGTAATCTTACCGATAGCTAAACCGGAAATTAATCCAATTATAATTGCATAAAATACACCATCAGATGTGAAAATAACTCCATCATAATTCCATGTTTGTGGCAGAAAATAATTAATGGTGATGTATGAACAGATGATCATTGCGAATGATGCTACCAGTTCGCCTTTATTAAGTGCTTTGTGTGGGTCACCACCATCTTTTACTTTAACTAAAAAAGTACCTAATATCGAAGTAACAATTCCAATTGCTCCTAACAATAGGGGTAAAAAGATCGGTGATAACCCATTTAATTCATCTTGAAAATTGGTAGAACCTGCAACCATGGCTGCTCCAAGGATCATAGTTCCAATTATTGATCCGACATAAGACTCAAATAAATCTGCACCCATTCCAGCAACATCGCCTACATTATCGCCTACATTATCTGCAATTGTAGCAGGATTGAGCGGGTGATCTTCAGGGATGCCTGCCTCCACTTTTCCGACTAGATCAGCTCCCACATCCGCAGCTTTCGTATAAATACCACCACCCACCCGGGCAAAGAGTGCAATTGAAGATGCACCAAAAGAAAAACCGGTCAAAACAGAGAGAGTAGTATTGAGGGCAGCACCTCCTTCGAATGCGCTAAATTCTTGGGCAAAGTATGCAAATAACCCACCTAATCCAAGAATTCCTAAACCCACTACTCCAAGCCCCATAACGGAACCACCTGCAAATGCGACCTCCAGCGCTTTTCCCAAGCTTTCTCGAGCTGCATTGGTAGTTCTTACATTGGCTTTTGTGGCAACTACCATCCCCAAATATCCAGCTAGCGCGGAACAAAATGCCCCCACAGCAAATGAAACTGCAACATAAACATGGCTATTGGGGTTTTGTGACCCGCTCCAGCCTAAAAGGATTGCTACCGCAATGACAAAAATGAAAAGTATTTTGTACTCGGCCCTTAAAAATGCCATCGCTCCTTCTTGAATGCTTGCGGCAATTTTTGCCATTTTAGGAGTTCCCTCGGGATGAGCATTAATTTGTTTTGTTTTCCACCAAGTGAAAACTAAAGCTAGGATCCCGAAAGCGGGTATAATTAGTGCGAGATTATCAACATTCATATTAGTTAATTAAGAGGGAGGAAATGATACTGTTT
>JAQXBH010000160.1 GCA_029252505.1 Opitutales bacterium
AAAACAAGAGAGCCACTCGGAGTAAAAATATTCTTTTTCTTTTGTGCTTGTTGCCTAATTATTTTACCAGCCTCTTTGTTCGCAGAGGCAGTTTCTGTCCAATCCGTTTTTCAGTTCCACTGTGTCGAGTGTCACGGGGCTAAGGGTAAGGTGAAGGGAGAAGTGAATCTTCTTTCTTTTACTCAGGGTAAGGATATTAAAAGTGATCCGGAACTGCTGCAGACGGTGCTGGAAGTGATCGACTTTGGAGAGATGCCACCCGAGGAAAACCAGCCTATTGACAATACCGAGCGAAAATTGATTGTCGCCGAGTTGAAAAAGCTTTTAGAGGAATCGGTTTCAGGGGCTAATGAGGAATGGATGAACGCTCCGATTCGGAGAATGACGCGCTTTCAATACGCTAATGCAGTGAAGGATTTATTGGATTTAAAGGTAGAAGTCTTTCCCTTGCCTGAAAGGATGATGCGGGATCGGTCTGGATACTTTAAACCGGCATCCGGCAAAATGCCGGCGAAGATAACGGTAAGCAGCCGACCGCTCGGGAAATCGGGCTTGATAGAACCGAGAATGGATGGGGTGGCACCATTTCCACAGGACCTGCGGGCTGAGCACGGTTATGATACTCAGGGAGATCATCTTTCTCTTTCCCCACTGTTGATGGAGGATTTCTTCCGGTTGAGCCGGAGTATTGTGAAAAGTACTTCCTTTAATCAAAGGAATGTGGGCACTTGGGGGAAATATTTTGCGGAACCAAATTCGGAGGTTAATCAAATGGCTGAAGTGAAGACTCGGTTACGAAGCCTTCTGACTTTGGCTTTTCGTCGCCCGGTTCAGGATAAAACCTTGCAGAAATATTTATTCTACTCAAAGCAGCAAATGGATAACGGTCTTGGGGTAGGGGATATAATGAAGGAAGTATTGTCTGCAATTCTGGCATCCCCGCGTTTTCTTTACCTTTACGATCAGGGTGATAAAGAGAGTATTCAACCAGATTCTAGTCAAAACTTGGATTTAGCATCACGACTTTCTTTCTTCCTTTGGGGGAGTTTGCCAGACGAGGAGCTTCTGCAAGCTGCGAAAAAAGGGGTTCTTGTCGAGGAAGAGCAGTTAAGTAAGCAAGTAGACCGAATGCTAACCGATAATAAGCTGAAAAGATTCTGTGATTCCTTCCCTACTCAGTGGTTGCAGTTGGACCGGATTATTTCAGCCGTACCGGATGAAAAGAAGTATCGGGACTTTTATTATGCTGCTCCGCTATATCGAACGACTATGGATATGATGATGGAGCCGCTTCTGCTTTTTGAAACGGTTTTAATTGAAGACCGGTCTGTGCTCGAGCTGATTGATTCCAATTATACTTTTCGTTCTCCGCGACTGCGCAAATGGTATGGTGAGGAACCTAAGGGGAAACTGGGTGGTCCGGTTTCGATTCCTTTTACAAGACAGCTCGTTGAGGATCGTCGGCATGGCGGGGTGATCACGAATGGGGCGGTAATGACGATGACATCCGGTCCCTTGGAAACAAAACCGATTACCCGGGGTGCTTGGATTGCGGGGGTTATTTTCAATTCGCCTCCGCCTCCACCTCCCGCGGAGGTACCTCCACTGCCGGAAGAGAAGGAAGTAGATTTAAGCATGACTTTGCGGGAGCGATTTGCAGATCATCGGGAACGGGCGGATTGTGCGGGGTGTCATGAAAAACTGGATCCCTTGGGGTTTGCCTTGGAGAACTTTGATCCGGTGGGCCGTTGGAGGGAGAAATACCATAACGGTCGGGAAGTGGATGTGAGTGGAACTCTTTTCCGAGCCCACGAATTTTCGAATGTAATCGAATTTAAGGATGCAATTCTTAAGGAAAAAAACCGTTTTGTGCGTGGACTTGCGGGACATCTTCTGGCCTTTGGGCTCGGTCGTGAACTGAATCCTTCGGATACCCTGGCTTTGGATGAGATCGTGGAAAAAGTGGAGGGGGAGAATTATTCGATGAAGTCTTTGATCCACGCAGTTGTCCAGTCGAAATCTTTTCGTGGTCCAAGTGGTAAACTTGCCTTGCATAAAACCAAGTAAATTTTGAAAATATGAAAACGATGACAAACATTGGCCGCCGTACTTTTCTTCGTGGAATGGGAACCTCCGCTCTTGCCCTGCCATGGATGGAAAGCCTCGCGGTGGGTAGTAAGAATTTTCAAATTCCACAGCGTGCAGCTTTTTATTATGTGCCCATCGGGGTGGTCAGGAAGACTTTCTTTCCTGGTGAGGAAAAGAGTGCTGTTCAGCGAAAATTTACCAATGATAATTACGATGCGGAAAGCACCCGTTCGAATATCGGGGTCGGTCTGCATGATCTGAAGTTGACTTCAACCATGAAGCCCTTGCAGGGACTGAAAGATAAGGTTACTTTAATCACGGGGTTGGATCGTACTTTTCAACCGGGTACCGATGTACATGCCCAGTGTGCCTCCTGTTTTCTTTCCAGTGCCAGTCCGTTTAGCCTGAAGCACACTCCTTATCCTCAGGCACGGAGCTTGGATCATATTATTGCTGATAAAATTGGTAGAGATACTCCTTTTAAGACATTAGAATTCAGTTGTAATAGTCACAAGGATAACAAGGAATCGATTCAGTTTGATAATATATCCTGGTTTGGAACGGAACATGTGGCTCCCTCGATGCGGGATCCCTTGCTTGCCTACCGCAGACTTTTCAAATCGGATGAACGAAGTGCTTACCAGAACATTACTGACTTGGTGCTTGATGATGCTCGTTCGCTGAAAAAAGATCTTGGCTATTCTGATCAGCAGAAATTTGGTGAATATTTTGAATCAATCCGGGCGATCGAGACGCAGATTTCACGATTGGATGGGATGAAAAATGAACTGAGCAAAGTCGACCTTGATATTCCGATGGATGGGAAAATGCCCCGGGGTGAATACATCCGCCTAATGGGTGACCTTATGGTTGCTTCCTTGCATAGCGGTTTGACCAATGTAGCCACTTTTATGGTGGGGCCTGAAAGATGGGATACGCCGTATTTGTTCGAGAGTTTGTTCGATAAACCCAAGAGCCATCATATGATGTCTCATAACCAAGGGAAATTTATTGAGGAACTTATCAAAGTGGATCACTTTTATATGGAGCAATTTGCCTACCTTTGCGACAAGATGAATCGGATAGAGGAGGCGAATGGTAAGACCCTGCTGGATAATATTATGTTCACTTATGGTTCCGGATTGGGCGATGGGTCGACTCATCAATATAGCGCGTTACCGATTCTCGTTGCCGGTTCCGGGGGTGGGAAATTCGTTACCGGTAAGCACCTGAATGTCTCGGCCAAGTCCGGACTGGTCAAGAAAGTCGGCGGTACTTACAAAACTCCTGAGGGCGGGGTTCCCTTGGCAAACCTTTGGCTTTCACAGGCAAATGCGATGGGTCTGAAATTAGACCGTTTTGCAGACAGTACTGGAATGATTTCCAGTTTATTTGCTTAATCGGTGACTTTTTTCCTTAGTTTACGATCGGTTGCGAAAGTACCGAATGGGATCAGAGTCGCGATAAAAAGCAAAGTTCCAAACTTAAGAGTCCAGTTGAATTTTTTCATGCAAAGAGCGAGAAGTAAGCAATAGGCTACAAATAGTACGCCGTGAGCCATGCCTACAGTTTTAACGGCCTCGGGTATCCCAAAGTAGTATTTCATTGGCATGGCTACCCCAAGAAGAAGTAGGTAGGAAATTCCTTCGATATTTCCAAGTATTCGTAAAGTGTTGATCATGTATGATTAAGAAATTTATTTTTTTCTACTAAAATAAAGACGTGTTTGCAAAAGAATCGCAAATATACCGGCAATCAACAATCCAAACTGTATCGCCGAGTTAACATTTTGAGCAATTTCCTGGGGCAGTTTAACTATTTCTGAATGTTCGTACATCCAATGCATGGGGATGATAGAAAGCGGATTGATCGCGAGTAACTTTAAAATCAAACCCACATTCTCTTCTCCCCAACCAACCCCTAGTACGAGACTGGCGAGAAGCGGTGTGATCCAAAGCAATCCTACAAATCCCCAGAACCCAAGGTTGAACCATTGTTCACGACTTGCCTGTAGATAAATGATCGCGAGTATTAAGATGGCAGCTGGGATAAGGCATAAAGATAAAAAGGAAGAACTCAGTACCCAGGCATCAGAATGTAGTGCCAATTTGATTAAGACTGAATAAGTGAAGAGGGTAATAACACCAAGAATCAGCATTAGGACTAGTCCACTACTTTCATCCGCTATTCGTGGAATTCGGGCGAGATTAAATTTTGCGATTCGCTGAATTCCTTTGAGATAAAGGTGTCGGTTGGGACAACAAATATTGATCAGGCAAAGAATGAACAGGAGGGAAAGAGAGAAGAAGATTCCAATAACTAAAATAAGTCCAAGAATTTTTTCTTGTTTTCCAGAAAATTCATGAGCGGACAATTCCTGCCCGATTAGTCCGCTTGCTTCCCCCTTGTCAAAAAAAGTCCATAAGCAACCCAAGAGAAGAAATTGAAAAATGGAGTAGATGAAAAGGGCGGAGGTTTTCGATAATGCTGGCAAAGCCTGATTCCTCCACTTTCGATAGCCTGTTACAAGCAGAGTTAAAATGAGCAGGCCTTGCATTAGGAAAGTGAAAGTCGTGGGCGAAATAGTAAAATCAAAGAATGGAACATCCTGCCAGAAATCTACTAATTTAGATTCCAATCGTCCCACATTTTGCCCACCTTGATCGCTCAGTAACGGAAAGATTTTCCCAAAGTAAGTCGGAAGAATCGTAAGGAAAGAAAGGAAAGAAATTCCTGCCTGACCCAGTCCTGGTAGCACCACATATAATCCAAGAACGACAATGCGAGAGACCCATGAAGCGGCCCGGGGTTTGGGGACAACGAGACCAACGGTATGAGCAGTAAGATGATAAAGAATTACGGAACAGAAAAAGACCGCGTAGAGATGGAGAATATTTCCCCAAGGCAACTTTCCCACGAACATTGCATGAGCCAAGAAGGGCAGGGTGAACAAAAACATGTAGTATTCCCGGGCGGGAATTCCAAATATATAGCCAACGATTTTAGAAAACGGATTCATGGGAGTCATCCGTTGATAATCAAGCAGACCGGATTCTCTTTCCTCGGCGGTGATCGATGCAACCCGGCCAGTACCCAGAAACATCAGGTAAAATCCTTGAAGTGCAAGCAGGAAGGTAAATGCATTACGAGCCCCGTTTACCGGAGAACTTTCTTCTTTAACCCACTCATTGGTCTCGGGGTTCACGCTGTACTTACCTTCAGATCCTTGGAGAAATGCCGTCATGTAAAAGGTTGAGCATACGATTAGCGAAAACAGTCCGGCTGCGATCAGATGTTTTGTTCGAAGGTTTTCACGGATCCCTTTAGTTATTAGCGGATTCATCAATTTTGATCAAATTCTGAAGATCCAGATTCAATTTCCAAAAATAAATCCTCTACTTTAGATTTTCGGGTGGTAAAGGAAGTAATTTTCACTCCACTTGTAATCATTTGTGAAAGAATTTCGGTTATTTCTTTACGATCTCCCGAATGAGTTATTTGAAACTGAGCTTTCGATTCGTGAGTTTGTCTGAGTTCCGAAAGAGTTGGCCACTGCTCGACAAATTCGGTAAGGTCAGGTGATATTTCAAAAAGTTCAACTTCCAGAGTTCGGGAAGACTGCTTGCGCTGGGTAATTTCTTCGATGGTACCAGAAACCACCATTTTCCCATTTCGCATGATGCCGATTTCGTCACAAAGATCCTGCAGTTCTGTGAGTACATGCGAGGAGACCAGAATGGTTTTTCCTTCATCCGCCAGCTTCCTGAGCAGGTTGCGCATATCGATGCGTGCCTTGGGATCAAGGTTCGCCCCTGGTTCATCCAAAAGCATGACGGATGGATCATGGACAAGAGTTTTGGCGAGCAGTGCACGCTGTTTCATTCCACGGGACAAAGATTTACAAAGTTCCTCGCGCTTGGAAGTAAGTTCGGTCTGGGCTAGGGCTTTCTCCACATTCTCTTTCCTTTGGTCAACTGATTGGCCATAGGCGTGAGCAAAGAGATCACAAAACTCCTCCACGCGTAAATCATCATAGACGGGTGGGAAATCTGGCATATATCCGAGCATACGCCTCGCATGTTCGGGTTGGTGAAGCACGGAAGTTTCCCCAAGCATAATTTCCCCATAAGTGGGTTCGATCAATGTGGCGATGGCTTTAATAGTGGTAGTCTTACCCGCACCATTTGGGCCGATTAATCCAAATACCGTACCGGGCTTTACTGAGAAAGACAGGTTGTCTACGGCGACAAACTCACCGTAGTGAATTTTAAGATCTTGGACATTAATCATAAGAGGATGAAGGCATAGGAAAATAAAAAGATGGTCGGGTCAACTTTTCCTTGCCTAAAATCCCTAAAGTTGGACATTAGTTAACAATAAATTCAACTTATTATGAAAATATCTACTATCATCCTCTCCTCCTTCTTTTTAATCTCTTCCATTTTTGCAGAAAAAAAACTGTTTGATGAAAAAAGCCTTAAGGGATGGAGTGGTGATCCTCAATTTTGGAGTGTAGAGGATGGAGCAATTCTTGGACAAACCACCAAGGAAAATCCGACCAAGGGAAATACCTTTCTCATTTGGAAGGGCGGAGAATTAGGTGACTTTGACTTAACCCTTGATTATAAGATCGAAGCTGGGAACAGTGGTATACAGTACCGAAGTTTTGTGAAACCGGGCAAACATGATGGTTGGCGAATTGGTGGATATCAGGCCGACTTGGAAGCAGGTGACAAGTTTTCAGGTATTTGCTACGGAGAAGGTTTTCGTGGAATACTCTCTATGCGCGGCATGAAGACTACATTAACTCTTGATTCTAAGGGTAAGCTCAAAAAGGATGCCAAGCAATTTGGTGATTCAGCTGAGATTGGAAAAGCGGTTAAAAAAGGGAAATGGAATCAATATCGAATTACCGCGAAAGGCTTTCAATTTCGACATTTCATTAACGGAGTGAAAACAACTGAGTTAATTGACAATGATGAAAAAACTAGACGTAAAGACGGATTACTTGCTTTGCAATTGCATGCAGGACCTCCGATGAAAGTATATTTTAAGAATATTGTTCTGAAATAAGCTAAAAAACTCTTTAATACACCGTTCATTGAACCGAGTCGATTTACGTAGCGACACGGTTACCCAACCCACCGATGAAATGAGGGCGGTTATGTCATCCGCTCAAGTGGGTGACGATGTCTTTGGTGAAGATCCCACGGTTCTTGAACTTCAAAGCCGATTGGCTTCTTTGCTTGGAAAAGAAGCCGGTTTATTTGTTCCCAGTGGCACGATGTCCAATGCGATCGCGATTCGTTGCCACACTCAGCCTGGTGATGAAATCATAACCGAGGGGAATAGTCACATTTATGTGTATGAAGGGGGAGGTTACGCGGCTCTTTCGGGTTGTTCAGTGGCCTTAGTTCCAAGTGAATTAGGAATTATGGATATTTCTGATGTGGAATCTAAAATCCGAAAATCCATTGACGGTAAAAGTCATTACCCAAACGGAACTTTAGTCTGTCTGGAAAATACTTCCAATCGGGGCGGGGGAACTTTTTACCCCCAGGGAAATATTGATGGCATTACCAAAAAAGCAAAGGCTCAAGATTGTGCAGTCCACATGGATGGGGCCCGTTTGTTCAACGCCGTGATTGGATCTGGTGTCGAGCCTTCCCGTATGGTGAGGGATTGTGATACCGTTTCAATTTGTATTTCAAAAGGTTTGGGTGCACCGGTGGGTGGTGTGTTGTTGGGCTCGAATGAATTGATCCAACAGGCACATCGTTGGAGGAAAATGTTTGGAGGTGGAATGAGACAAGCCGGAGTGATAGCGGCGGCAGGATTATATGCTTTAGAACATAATCGTGAACGTTTAGTGGAAGATCATAACCGGGCTTATCAGTTGGCAAAGGGCTTGGTCGATATAGATGGTCTTGAAATTGATTTAAAGTCGGTACAGACCAACATGGTGTATCTTCAATCTCAGACTTCAGCGGTAGAGATCGTAGAAAAATTAGCAGGTCATGGCATTGATGTATTGGCGATTGGTTCAAATCTTATCCGCATGGTAACTCATTTGCATATTAATGATGAGGATATAGAAAAGACGATCGATGTATTTAAAAAAATTTCTGATTTTCTTAATTAAATGAACAAAGTGATCTTGGCAGGCGGGTCGGGTTTTTTGGGTCAGGCTTTAGCGCAGTCTTTTTGTAAAGAGGGAGTGGAAGTAGTAATCCTTAGCCGGGGTGCAGGAAAGAAGACTTCACTAGGAAGATATGTAAACTGGGATGCTCAATCGCTGGGTGAGTGGACAAGTGAACTCGAAGGTGCTGATACCGTAATTAATCTGACCGGTCGTTCCGTTGATTGCCGTTACACGAAAGTAAATCGAGAACTGATTTTAAATTCCCGGGTTGATTCCACTCGAATACTGGGGGAGGCGATTTCACAATTACAGCGACCCCCAACAGTTTGGCTCAACGCCAGTACTGCGACCATTTACAATGATTGTCGTGGTCCCTCTGGACCGCACGATGAAACAAGTGCGGGAAATGCAAAGGGCTTTTCGGAAGATGTGGGTCGGGCATGGGAAAAAACTTTTTTTGAGGGGCATCATGAAGGAGTTCGTCAGGTCGCAATGCGGATTAGCTTTGTATTGGGGCAAGAGGATGGGGCTTTTCCGGTGTTGCGTAGATTTGCCAAGCTTGGCTTAGGGGGCGCACAAGGCCCGGGGACGCAATGGATGAGTTGGTTGCACATTGACGACTGGGTGAGTATTGTCCGTTTTCTAATTGAAAACGAGTTGATTATGGGCCCGGTTAATCTAACCGCCCCCAATCCGGTTACTAATGCTGACTTTATGACAGAAATGAGAAAACATTTTGCCCCGCTCGGAATTGGGCTCCCTGCTCCCAGTTTTGCGGTTCATATCGGATCTATCTTTCTAGGAACTGCTCCAGAACTAGTCCTCAAAAGCAGAAAAGTGGTTTCGAGGATTCTTAAAGATAATAGTTATGACTTTAAATACCCCACCTTGGAGTCTGCCTTGGTTCAGCTTGATTCAAATAATTTACAAATCCCAAGCAAGACCTAATTCGAACGCGTTTAAATACATTTCTCCGAAATGTCCAGATTCGCCTAAGAATGAAAGTCGATAGCCCAAAGTGAGTAGATATTTATCAAGTACCCGATAGGCAAAATCAAAACTCAATTGACCGGTCAGGATGAGTGAGTTTTCGTTCAAAGTGTTGGGAGAAAGAAGTGTTATGTTGTAATGGTCATGTCTTTTCGCAAATCCCAATGCACCTCCTGTTCTTAAACTAATATAATCCGAAAGCTGAAAACGGTAACTTGAAGAAAACAAAAACTGATAGACATTAGATTCACCGTTAGCCTGGTAGGTTCTATTTAACCAATTTAATTCGCTATAATTTGTGTTGTTTATTCCTAAAGAAAAACCAAATTCACCGTTTCCTATTTTCTTCCCTAAATCCAAAGAAATGCCGTATCCACTTTCAGTTTCAATCTCTCCTTTCGGACCGTGGAGAAAGTTATAATCTAAATTATTGGCAACATGTATGCTGGGTCTAAAAGCAATGAAATAAGTGCCTACCTTACGAG
>JAQXBH010000169.1 GCA_029252505.1 Opitutales bacterium
CCCCACATTCTATGCACCCCATTGGCATTACTCCTTTGCCCCATTCCATAAATCCCAGTTTGATAATCACGGTTCGATCCATTTGGACTTTCATGCTGTTCAGCGTACATCCAAAATGAGATTGTTCTGGGATCTGAGTAACCAACTCCCATCATTGCAGGGTAAGCATTTGTCGAAACCCAAGCATTTTTGGGAAATCGCAAGGCATACCCAAACTTCGAATTCGAATTATCAAAAGTCACATTACCATCCATGCTATTGATTAAATTACCCACGTATTCATTCATGTAATCTTTTACCGTGGTTCCATTTCCTTCGTCAAATGTCCACCAAGCAACTAAGTTTTCGAGTTTCGTTACAGGGTGGCCAAACCCGATATTAAATGACATTGGTTGATTTCCAGTCAGAGATGCATCCTTGGCAATGCCTTCCGGTAGCAAGACGGTCAAAATGCCCGGATCAACCGTAGAGTTCAATTCAAGTCGAATGCTTGCCCCGGTAGTCGCGTTAATTTCATGGAGAACAGAGTTGCTCAATCCAAGCATGGTCTCATTGAAGTCAACGACCCATGGGATCCCAAAACGGGTAAAATTCAAATCAACTGAAATTGGATTTGAATGAGTAGCACTGGGGTAGGAAGCATGAAGTCCGAGATTGAGATCACCATATCCACTATTGTATACACTCTGATGCTCGGACAAACTGACCGCCTTGCTTGAAAAGCGAATATCATCCAGATTCCCCATAAACCGCCCATCAGAAGTGGAGTTCAATCGGGCAATCCCGAGATGCCACTTTTCGGTCAGGCCGGCAGAAAGCTTGCCCTCAAAAATACTGGTTGAACCGATGGAGGAACCATTAAGGAAAATTTGCAATTCATTACCGGGAGATATGCTCGCTTTGTAACTGACCGAAATATAGTGCCACGAACCATCGGAAATATTTGCCGGCATAGTAACCCGATCTGCTTTGCCGATGGAATTTAAGAATACTTCCACATCGCTCCCGTTTGTTCCTAATTGCAAAGAAGAATTTTCATCATTACCCAAACTAAGCATCACATTGGAAATTTGCTCAGCAGACCAACTAAAGCTTTCCACCTCTCTGCGAAACCAAAAATTTAAGCTAAATTCATTAGTATTAAAACCAGCCGCCGGTACGCCCAAGTCTAAATAATCTCCCTGATTTTGAAACGACAGAGAGGTTCCATAGGTAGAGGCCAATGACCAAGATGTACCTCCCAATAATGAACCCTTCGAACCACTGATACTATCCTCTGCAGTGGTTCCCTTCCCCTCATCTAACCACCACCAGCTCACCAAGTCGTCCTTTCCTGGAACAGGGGGAACTAACTGGATAAATGTATTGGAAGGTAATGTTCCTTCCAACCCTAATTGACCCGCATTTTGAGCAAGAGAAATGGTAATCTCAGTGGAGCCTAATGTGGGTATCAAAGTAAAAGAAAAGTTCCCGTCACCAGTATCGTTGAATGTGGAGATTGTAGCACCAGTTACAATCAGATCACTTTGGTTTAAATCTGTAACCAAAACTGGTTCCTCAAATTGTAAAAATCGGAGGCCAACCGATATGTTTGAATCATCCGTTATACTGGGAGCTGTAAATTCCGCGACGAGTCCCATATCTCCGCTATTATTGTTATAAATTTTACCAACCTCATCATCGCTCAAGGCTATAGAATAAATACGTGCATCATCAATTAAACCTGCGAAACGATCATTAAAAGAAGGCATTCCTCCAATGAACCAGTCACCCAACGAAATTTCTCCCTGCCGACCAGCCGGAAAAGAGATTTCCGCGGACAACTTTCCGTTTAAATACTGCTTTATGCGTCCCGTTTCTCGATCCACAACCATCACTGTATGATACCAGCCTCCCGCCTCCATCGGAGTCGAAGATATTTCACTGTAACCTTGATCATAAGTAGCATGCCATGAAAGAGGATACCCATCTGCTCCGAGCGCTACCCCTTTGTGCTCAATTACACCTGCTCGCATAAAAATTGGTGATTTACGGCCCAGAAAGCGGGTACCAAATCGGTTTATTTGCCCATGGCCTCCCTTATTGTCCACAATTAACTCACTTCCATTCAATCCAGTCTTCGAGAAATCGCCATCCTCGTCCATATCAATCCATAAAACACTGCCATCATCACTTCTGGTCGCAAATGTAATATTTCCTGCCTTAAGATACCCGGAGTTACCAATTCTTAATTTCCCGTACCACAAACCACCTATATTGTTGGTACCAGTTCCAACACCTGTGCCGGATTTATTCTCTCCGATGGAGAGAGCACGTGCATCCACAGTGGCACCATTAAAATCAATCGGTATATCAAAGTTTGTATCCTGGTATACATAATCATGTCTGACACGAAATCCATCGCCGTAATGATAGAGTAGGGAGGACCCAATCGCGTAGGGCCATGGAGTCGATGGTTCTCCAACACATATTGAATTTTCCTGCTTTCCAAAACCGCCGTTATCTCCTCCCGACCAATTGGCAAGATTCGAAGAACCTGTCGTGTTGGACTCCCCTAACAAATCTCCGTTCACCCAAATGCGTACGCGACCGGGGTTTAATCTCATCTCCCATCTCAAATCATACAACTTTCCATCGGTATATCCTTTACTTACTAAATCTGAATAAGGAATATCAAGTAGGGCCATACTACTGGTAGATGATGCCGGAGCAACATGTGCAGAAGCTCCATTTCCAATTCTAATCCGCAAGTAACCACCGTTAAATCCCACAAATGAACCCGTACCCGAACCTCCTTGTTCCCATAAAATTGAATCCGGGGGAGGGCCACCTGTTGGAAAAGCAGTAAGAACAGAAAAATTGGCATCCGCGTTGCGTGTTACTTGATTATTGAGAACAGTTTCTCCAAACCTGAATCCTTTTCCGTCTATATCATCTAATTGATTATCGTTGTAGGATCCGTTAAATAGCCTCTCAGTGACCCCACCAGGCATTAACGACGATTGGAGCGAGTCCCCTGGGTTCAATAGTGAAAGAGAATTGTAATCTAGGGTAGTACCTTGTCCCATTTTTGCCTGCATGTATTCCCCACCACCTCCCTCGTACCATCCGAATGCAAAATTGTACTCAGGAGTGGCTTGAACGGCAGAGGGTTTAACCCATGCGGAAATAGTGTAGCTGTCTGCTCCTACATCCAATGGCGCACCCTCCGCTTCTCGGTAAAGCATTTCGACCTCAAAATCAGTCAACGCGATCCCATAAACTCTAAAATCATCCAGGTACTCGGCAAACCGTTGCCCCCCGACATTATGATTGCCCAATGTGTATATATTATCTCCTGTCGGACGGTCTGAATCTCCTTGATAAGCTCCGTCCAAATAAAACTTACTAGTCGCCCCATCTGAAACCAGGACGATCTGGTGCCATAATCCATCTGCTTCCAAATCAAACTCACCAGAGTCTCGCCAATCTCCGTTCCCATTAGCAAAAACTCCGACTCGATTGCTAACATCTGAAACAATAAGATGATGTACATTGGTAAGTCCACGAGTTAAGGTACGCCAGGAGCCAGTTGGATATAAGTTTTTATACCATGTGGAAATTGAAAAGGTAGCGACTGTTGTAGACCCGCCAAGATCAAGTGCGGGAGTTAATTGTATCTTTGCCCCGGTAGAACCTTGGGGGAGGTGCAGTGAAGAGTCCCCAAATTTCATCTCTGTTACTGAAAAATTTGCACCGTCTAAAAGCCCTGCATTAGATACATTAGTTACTGAGTCGATAGCACTACTTCCTGAGCCCTCATCGAACTTCCACCAGCCAATCAAATCGTTCTGTCGGGTAGTCTTACTGGGCGTCATGAGAGAACCTATCTCAGCCCAACCAGATGAACCATCCAATAAAAGGGCACCATCGCCCAACTTTGGACTACTCGTATCAATAGATGCCGTCCCCATTAACTTGGCCGATGCATCTCCACCTGACTGGTCGAGAACGAGCGATCCATTTGCCTCGTCGAAACTCCACCACCCAACTAAATAATCGGAACGAGTAATTTTTTTATTATAGGAGATTGTAACTGATTTTTGTTGAGAGTAATCTCCCATGGAATCAGCCGCGGCACCTGCGTCTAATCCAAGAAAAATACGTTGTTGGGTGGTGCGGTCCGGAATTAAATCAAAACGATAAGTCGAGTTACTCTCCTTGTTGAAATTAGAAATCGTGGCACCCGACAGTGAAAAAACAGTGCTTTCATTAGATTCATTCAGATCACTCACATTCACTAAATTGTGAGAAGAATCCCGAAAAGTTAACACCACTGGAATTGGCCAGGTGCTACTGACACGACTAACATTAAAATCAACAGAAGGCCCAAAGTCTCCAAAACCTGCCCCATACGAGACTTCAACATCGTTGGCAGAAAGTGCTATCTTGTACAGTCGAACATCATCAATCCACCCCTTAAATACATTACTTCCATCCGGGGAGGCCCCAATACCAAGGTCTCCATTTTCGATATAAACTGGATCAGTATTTAAAACTGACCCAGATAATACTCCATCAAAATAGCTTTTAAATTTTTCTCCGTCATAAGTAGAAGTCAATAAATGCCATCGATATGGATCGAAGGTAAAGGAACCATTATCCACATAACTAGCAAAAAATCTAAATATTGATTTAATCTGAGCACCACCCGGTTCAACTTGCAAAAAATAAGGAGAAAGCATGCCATCTCGCTTAGAAAGCAACTGTGAATAATCGGAGGGTAGACCATTACTCTTAAACCATAGCATCAATGAAAAATTTACCCTCGCCTGTAAGTTTGGGTGAGCAGGAACGCGTGCGAACGAGGAACCATCGCTTAAGTCCAGACTGCTCCTCGATATTGCATTCAAACCGAGCCCCCATCCTGCACCCACTAAATTCGCATTCGCACCATTACCAGTTACATCAACCGAAGTAGTACCATTTCCCTCATCAAAGCTCCATCGACTTAACAATTCGCTTTCTTTTACTATCGCTTCAGACACTACTGTTCCGCACCCCAGACAAAGGGGTATAAAGCAGAGCAAATTGCGAATTGTCATTTAGGATTTAATATAACGGATGATCGATAATTATTCAATGTACAAGCCTACTTTTCTTCAAGGTAAAAATTCCAAAAAAAGCCTGACCAGTGCGAGCAAATAAAGTCAATAAATCAAGCGAAAGGTGTAGTAATATTTTTTTTAAAAGTATGAGAAGATATTCATTAATAATGTACAATTTATACATTAGCACAACTTGGCAAAATACTACAAAAAACAGCCAAGAAATGATTAAATGAAGTTATTTACCTGCTTGCAGTAAACCAACATCAATTTGTGATCTTTAAAACCTAAAATACTCCTCAAATACAACTCGAATACAAGATCGAACATTTTCGTAAAACATGTTGATTAGAATAATAATCTGTCCCTCCTTTACTTTGTTCTAATTCGTACTCGAAGGAATTGCTTACCACCTTTGGATGATGCTGTACCTGATGTCTCGTAGAGTACACGCTCCATTCCGCCACCCACATCCACTCCATTACCTGGATCACCACCGTTTAGATCAACTTGGGTAGTTCCAGTTGTAGTCCAAGTACGCAAATCTGTACTGGATTCCACAATGTACTCAATACCCTCTGCGTTATATTCGGCAGTATATCGTTGGAAGCTTATCCTTTGCTTTCCGTCTTTTTGATTAATGGATCGCGGTAGGATTTTTTTTGCATCGCTCCCAAGAGAGTCCCCGCCAAAAGCTCTCTCCATAAAGTTGCTCATTCCATCTCCATCCGAGTCAGAATCGTCCGAGTCGAATAACAATTTCGCGTCTTCAACTGTAATACTTCCGGAACCATCTAAGTCCATTAGACCCTTGAGGTTTTTCTTGGAAAAAAGTTTGCGGGCAAATTTATCACGCTCCTTGTGATAACGTGGGTCCATCCTACGTTCATCAAAGAAAGCACTCTTCCCAGGCTTCTTGATTTTAATATCACGAGTAACATCGGCTGCGGCATTGTAACTTCCATTGCCGGCTTGCGTGGCCTTGATTGAAACAGTCAGTTCATCGGCTCCTCCAAATCCGCTAAAGTTTTTGGAGAAAACGAGCACCGCATTCGCCCCGCTCCCATTAATTTGCATCGCATTATTCGGGTTTGCAGTTAACACAAAACTTACTCCCAGATTTGAGCTAGCAGAAGCCATTCGCCCTAAAGGAGTGGGCTTCCTCGACAGTGGAAGGTCGCGCAATCCACCCGCTTCCCCTTGCTTGAATAAAATGGTCTGTCCTTGCTTATTGGTCACATTAAAAGTCGTGGTTGCAGTAGTGGTAAAAAAGGCGGCACCCGTTGCGACTGCTCGAACCTGAACTACTCCTGTCGCATTACCACAAGTAATTTGACCGCCGCTTACTGTTGCAGGACCCGAAATAATCGAATAAGTGGGTGAAACCTGAACCGGTTGATTACTTATTCCATCCAGTACTACCGCCCTTACTAAGAATTGCTGCGTTTTTCCCATATCGCCGATGGAATCAAAAATAAGTGTAAGTGGTCGTTTTACCAAGAAAGTACAATCAACGACTACCGCTGCTGCGTATGTTCCATTTCCAGCCTGACTCGCCCGAATAGTCACAGAGCCGGTACCAGAGAAAGTAAGGCGATTTCCGGATAGATTTGCGATGCTGTTACCCGCAGTAATTGAGTAGGCAACTGTTAAGCCGGCCGAAGAACTTCCGTTCAAGTCCATTGCTTGGTCTATTCGTGTCTCGTTCACTGTAGTAAAGCTGAGCGTTTGGGGACGTTTACCAATCACTTTCATGTCAAAGGTTTGATTGGATGCCGCAGAGAAATGACTGTCACCAGGTTGCTTTAAGGTAACACGTACAACACCTGTGCCAACAGGATTAAGCTTACCACTGGAATTCACTGCAATGACTGATGAGTTATTCGTTTCATAAACTATATCCAATCCTGAAGTGGCATACGCACCTTCAAGAACAAAAGGATCATCAAAGGTGGACATAAAGGGCTTGTTGCTGTCCGCCGCATCGAGAGGTACATTAGTTGCCGCGACCGTGATCGACTGGCTTCCACCAAACAACGGACGGCTCGACCCGAATGGATGACCATTAGCCAAGCGGGCATTCGATCCCCACTTGTAGGCGAGATATCCTTCGAGGCGACGTACCGCGAAATCATTCAGATCTCCCTCGAAAAGCATCACTTCATGAATCACTCCGTTATCGAGCTGCTGGGCAATCGCACCGCTGGCATTTCTACCCGCTCCCAGAATCATATCCCGTCCAGAGGAGGGGATATTGGGCGTACTTGTTCCCGAAATCGCAGTACCGATTTTCTTGGTACCGTTGAGAATAAATTCACTGTCCGCATAGGTGGAGCCGCCTTCACGTCGGAAGACACCGACTTGAACATTTCCACCAAAATTCACTCCACTAAAAGTCTGTTCTCCGCCTCCGTTAAAGTAATATCCACCATTTTTACCGAGACCAATCACTTGTCCGGCGGCTCCGGAAGTTGCACCGAAGTGAAAGAATCGATTGCCCCCGGTCCCGGAGGTCTTCGCGGCGATCACCATGGTGTATCCCACATTTCCGCTCACCGTACTCGGCACGGTTCCGGTTAAATGAGCTCCGTTGTTGCCTTGGGATGAGCCAAAGGCCAGCCCCGGCTTTCCACCCTGCACAACGCGTACTGATTGTAAGGAAGTCGAGGATTGACTAAAGGAAGCTGAATTGCCGGATATATCCGCCCACCCGGAGGGTTGCACCTTTCCTCCAATGCTGGTAAAATCAGTATTCTCATCCGGAGAGCCATCTCCATTCACATCATAAGCATTCAACCAGAAGATCATACCGGGTAAAGAATCACTGTAAGGGCTGTACTCAGTTACTGTAACCGTGAAGGTCTTTGAGGAAGCGGGATTGTAACCTGCATCTCCGGCCTGAGTGACTGTGATTGAGGATGTACCTCCTCCCACAGGCTTCAAACGGGTGCCGGAATTTGTAACCAAGATGACATTGCTGTTGGAGGAAGCATAGCTAACAGCTAGCCCCGTGCTGGTGGTAGTTCCAGTTTTAACTGATTTCGAACCTGGACTAAATTCAAAGTCTCCTGAATCCTTGGTTATATTGGGTAGGGTAGTGGCATTATTTGCTGCCACAATGGTTTGATTCGCTTTGCTCACCGTTACATTCTTATCCACCGTCGAGGCAGCAGAATATTGACCATCTCCACCCTGTGAAGCAGAAACTGTCGCGGTACC
>JAQXBH010000184.1 GCA_029252505.1 Opitutales bacterium
CTTGCTGGGATGAGCCGTGATTACACGACCGGAGAAATCAAATTTTACCTTCTCCGTAACCTCGAGCTTGAGGCTTTCGCCTTTGGGGGTCGCTTTGACAATCCATAGAGTATTTTCCTTCGAGCTTGGAGAGTAGATATGGAAGGGTTTCCCAAAAACGCTTTGAAAAAAAAGTGCAAGTAGGGAAAGGGTAATATTGAAAATTCTAAATATTAACATGAAAAAAACATTATTTTCACATTTGCTTTGCCTCAAATAAAAAATTTAATGCATGACAAATTTTTTGTTAGATGGCGTAATTATATCTGCTGGCTTTGATAGTTCTGTGAATGAGGTAATAGATTGAATGGGTGAACTAAAAAGGGGAAACAAGTTTTTTGAGTTTGTTTCAATGCAAGGTCTGAGTAAGTTTGGATAACTTGATTACATCCTATTATCTATTATGAAAACCATTGCCCATTTTGGAACGCTTATGGAAGCCGAATTACTCAAGCTGAAGCTGGCTTCCTGTGGAATTGATGCATTTATCCCGGACGAACTCACTGCGGGGGTGGCTCCACACATTTTTGCCACCCGATCCGGTATTCGCGTTCAGGTTGCTGGTTCGGATTTTGAAAATGCACAGGAGCTTATGGCTTCTACGGTGATGGAATCAGAAAATCCGGATGAAGAGAATGAATAGGATGTCCTACCTTAAAGGTTTACTATTGTGAGAATCTGGTGCCTGCATGGATCGTTACAGACTGCATCAGTTTGGAAGCCAATTGGGAATGCAATCGAATCAAAATTTGGATCGGTCCAGGTCGAAGCGGTCAATTTGTATGAAAACGAGTACGAAAGTTTTGGGGATTGGCGTGAACAGTTTTATGAAAAAGTGGAGGAGCAAACAAAAGGGGAACCTTCTTTATTATTGGGATATTCAATGGGTGGACGACTGGCCATAGATGCCCTAGTGAATAATCCTGCTATGTGGAGCGGTGGAATTGTAGTTGGTGCAGACCCAAGTTTAATCTCGGACAATGCAAGGACTAACCAGTTGCAGAATGATCTCGAATGGGCACGACGCTTTCGGACAGAAGATATTCAGGAATTACTCAATGAATGGGATAGGCTTCCAGTTTTTTGCGGAAGGTCGAATTATGCAATTAGAGAAATCTCTGAATTGGAGTCAGAAAAAATTAGTCGTTTTTTTGATGTGTTCTCCAAAGCAAGGCAGAGGAATATGCTTCCAATGTTAAGGAAGCTTAAAACTCCTCCTTTGCTCTACATTTCTGGTTGTGATGATCTAAAGTATACAAAAATCGGGCAGGATTTGGCTGCCAGTTGTAGGCAAATTCGACACGAAATAATTCCCAATGCGGGGCATCGGGTACCTTGGGAAAATCAGGGTACTTTTGTATCTGAAATTTCTGTATTTATTGATTCAGTTCTCAACAAATGACTAAGGTAAGATGTTCCTGGCCGAAGGATGATCCGACCTATCTCGCTTACCATGATGAAGAATGGGGGGTGCCGGTATATGATGATCAAAAGTTATTTGAAATGCTCATTCTTGAAGGTGCACAGGCGGGATAAAGCTGGATCACGATTTTAAAGCGAAGGGAGAATTATCGAAAAGCATATGATGGCTTTGATCCTTTAGCAATGGGAGCCTGGAATGAATCAAAAATGATTTCTTTGT
>JAQXBH010000185.1 GCA_029252505.1 Opitutales bacterium
GTATCAAATATTTCTAAGGATCCTTGTTTCAAGATATACCTTTCCCCGCTAGTTCCTCCATTAACATCAATTGTCATAATTCCAGAAGTGAATTTAACATCCTTCGTAACTTCCCAAGCATCAGTGGAACCGCTAAAATTTTCGTAAGTTTTAGGAGTTGTCTCTGCTAAGCCAGCCCCAAAGTCAATATCCTCCTTAACAAAAGCCGCAATATCGTCAAAAAGTACTTTTCCTTGGTAGGTTTCGCTTCTAATATTTAGACTATCCTGTCGTAATGTCTCAAATTCCGCATTTAAGATGGCACGCGAGGTGTCACTTGTCATTGGATCCATCGCCCTCGAAGCCAGGACGCTCATTCGCTCGTAAATTTTATGAGCCTTACGCAGACTCGCCTCCTGCGTCTGTATATAACTGACCGCATTCTGCATACTTTTCGCCAAATTGTTCTTACTTCGGTTTTCTGCACTCAACCTTGAGACCATGGATAATCCCCCACCATCACCCTGCCCCCGCAAACTCTCAGTTGCATTTCCAGAATTCAAGAGACGGCCTGCGGAATTTTGTACACCATCGGAACTTCGGTGCATGTTCACCGAAAGTCGATCAAGGTTTACTGAATTCATTCCAATCATTCCATTTAAAGAAGCTTACTCATCAAATCTCGATTTATTCCACGGGCTTGCACCATGAGTGAACTTGTCACATCTGACCTTAAATTCTTTTTAACCAGGTCGATTGAAGTGTCAGCATAATCTCTCTCCTTCTTGGCTAAATTAGATTGCTCGGCAATTACATAGGAAGAGAGGCGATCCGCAGACATACTCAAATCGTTCACCATCGAAGCCAAATTACCACGTTGTTTAAGAATATTATCTAACTCATTCAGTATTCGAGAACCCGCTTTTGATGCATTTTCATTCGAATCTACTGAAACATCATAAAGGGTACTAAAAAGAGCAGGGCTAAGAGTTACATTTTGCCCACCCACATCCACTGACAAAATATCGTCGCTTAGCATGGCATCAAATCTGGCTTCTGCTTGGAACAAAGATCTGGATTCAACGATCACACTAAGTTGAGTCTCATTTGCCTGTGCATTATTTGTTAAGATCGGGTCTCCATTAAAATTAAACATCGAACCGCCAACACCAGAGTTGTAGCTAGAATTATCGTCCACACCATCTAAGTCACTATCCAAATAACTATAATTATAAGTTGTGGATTCTCCCGGTGCATATTGGATTATGAATTGATCAAAATCTTGATTATATGCACTTCCGGATGTTTGCCACCAACTGCTGTCGAATAAGATATTGTCAGCACCTTGCTTTACATAAAACCTTTCCGGTGCTGTTCCTGCATTAACCTTCAGTGTTAAAGTTCCTCGGTCATATCGAACATCTTTTGTTGCAGTCCATCGACTTAGAGCTGTCTGTCCACTATAATACGAATCATCTGTTGAATCTACATTCCTATGCTCGTAGGTGTCTGGTGCTGTTGGGTTTTGCTCAGTTTCATTCAAACCACTGTCAAAATCGACACTTTCCTGAAATATATAATGCCCCTGAAATTTAGTGCTTTGTAAGTCGTAAAGGGTTTCCTGTAGGCTTTCAAATTCTTCATTATACATTCCCCGCTCGGAGGAACTGATCAAATTATTGGAAGCGGAACCTGCAACACTTGCCATTCGGTTCATCACTTGGAGAACATTTTCCAATCCAGCATCTTGAATTTGGGCATAAGTCAAAAAATTCTGTATATTTTGAACTTCAACTTTCTTGCGATCACTTAAACTACTCATCCTGGCAGAGTAACTAGCATCACCCGAATTACCTTTTGTTATCGCAACCTCAGTTGCCTTAACGGACAAGGCTTTATTGGTGGCACGCTGAAGGCCAAGCATTGCCTTACTAGTGGAATGCGACAGATTCCCGAAAATAGATGCATTGGGAGAAAGCATAGAGCTTACAAAAGTTTGTTTACCAAGTTTTGATTAATGCCCTGTGCTTGAACAAGAAGTGCACTGGTAGCCTGAGAATGTAAGCTCTTTTTTGCCAAATCGATTGAAGTGGACGCAAAATCTCTTTCCTTTTTGGCGAGATGTGCTTGTTCCGCAATAAAATACGAATCCAATCGATCAGTGGACATCATAATTTCGTTTGTTACCGATCCAATTGTAGCCCTTTTGTCAGAAATTGTATCCAGTTCATCCAGAATTTTTGCTCCTGCTAAAGACGCGTTTGCTTCGTTATTGACCGAATAACCGGAGAAATTATCAAAAGCAGCAGGTTCAAAAATAATTTTATGATCTCCCGCATTAATAGACAGGGAATTTTCACTGGCCTTGAAAAGATTATACCCTTGAAACTGAACATCCTGCAGTTCAACCAAATCCAATTTAAGAGCTTCAAACTCTGCATTCAAAATCGATCTTTCGGATGTGCTAACCAATGAATTGGAAGCAGAACCAGCGATGTTTCCCATTCGGTCAGTGATGGCGTAAGCTTTCTCTAAGCCAGCATCCTGCATTTGTCCAAAACTCACTAAGTTTTGTAAATTTGCAGACTCCACTTTTCTATTGTCGCTTAAACTGCTTAGTCTGGCTAAGTAACTGGCGTCACCTGAATTCCCTTCCGAAATCGCCAGTTCAGTGGAGTGAACCTTAAGCGACTTGGTAATGCTCCTCTGTAAATCGAGCATCGCTTTTCCCGTAGCGTGGGAAAGGTTTCCATAAATTGGTGAATTGGGTGAAAGCATAGAGAATTTAAGATAATTGCCTCCATGCAATGTGAGTAACGAAAAATCGCCCGCGCATCCTTGCGCATGCGTCAAGAAAACCGACTTCAATCAGGTAAGTCAAATATTATTTCACTTATTTCGACTCCACCAAGTGGCTAGGACGCTCCCAATCAAACAATGTATAACAGCACTCAAGGCACAGGGGGCTGGCACCATCGGCAAATGCGAAAAATGCTTACTCGCCAAAGCCATGCCCAATCCGGAATTTTGCATTCCAACTTCAATCGAAAAAGTTCGACAATCAATTGGATCTCTTTTGAACAAGATACCGATCATGAAACCGAGGAAAAACCCTCCTATGTGAAGCAAAACAACCCCGATCAGTAGTGTATACCAATGCTCTAAAATTATATTTCTTTTTGCTGCTAATACATAACCTACAATTAATAATATAAATAATACAGATATAAAAGGGGACACTTTTGAAACCTGATTAGCAGATTTTTTGAATAACTTTCTCCCTAGCAATCCAAATAGAAGAGGAAGTAAAACAACCAGCAAAATACTCTTGAGCAGTCCCCACGAGTCAACCGGAACATAATGTCCCGCATACAAGTTCATGAGCCAAGGGGTTAAGAAAATAGCGAGTATGGTAGAAACGAGAGTTAAACTAACCGACAATGCTACATTTGCTTTTGCCAAAAAAACCACCACATTAGACGCAGTACCTCCCGGGCAGGATGATACTAAAATTAAACCGACCGCCATTTCAGCTGGTAACTGGAGCACCCAGGCTAAACCTGCACCCCAGGCTGGCATGATTAAAAACTGAGAAAAAACTCCCAAACCCACGAGCTTTGGCTCTCTCCAAACCCGTATGAAATCTCTCGGTTCTAGGGTCATCCCCATGCCCAACATAATAATACCCAAGCCCCACCCAATCGCATCTTTCCCGAACCACATAAAACAAGAGGGTTCAACAAGGGCAAGTACTCCTACCAATACCGACCAAAGAGGAAAAAATTGAGTTGCACCCGAGGCGATCCGTTCCAACCTATTTTGAATCTTCAAATTACTTTACCAATCCAATTAGAAATCAATGAAAACAAAACTTAAGGTCAAGATTTCCCTCGTTCTCGCAACATCTATAATCATAAATATATTTCTTATCTGGGAGGTTTTTCGTCTTCGAGATGAGAATAGAAAGATCACGAATCAAGGCACTTCCAACAGCCAGAGCCTGGAAGATTATTGGAATGACAATCAGCCTTCAGAGAAAGGAGGAAAATAGCTTTAATTTGCAATTTCCCAAAATTCAACTTCCCCCCACAAATGTCCCCAACCTTGAAACTTGGGTGATATTCTAAAATAACGGGCGTTCACTGCTCGTAAATCTAACTCAGCCCACACTCCTTTTCCTTTCTCGGTAATAAAACCATCATACTCGTTAAAGTCCAAAAACTGTTTTCCATCCTTACTCACTTCGACTTTAATTTCTGCTAACTCATCCGCTCGGTCGGTCGCTTGAAAGTAAATCCTAATTACACCGATTTTCTTTTCTTTGCCGAGATCAAAAGTAACAACAGGGTCTACCTTGAACCACGCCGTCCAAGTCGAACGCCATCCATCCTCGGGCAGTTTTCCATCCATTAAAAGATTAACATTTAATCTACCTGCATCCATAGTTGGGTTCTTGGAAGAGGATACTTTTACTATTGGAGATAATCGATACTTCTTAGAATCGCCATCCCTGGCACGACTTTGTGAAAGTGCTAATGTGCAGCTAAAAAAAACACTTAAAAAAACGGGCATGTAAAATAAATTCCTCTTCATAAACTATATTTGATCAAATTAATAGCTTCCTGCAAGTTTCATTACTGCGAACTAGCAAGAATTTCTCCATCGAGATAAACATCCGCCCAAATCCAAAACCCACTTTCCCCTCGTTCTAAATTTCTAATTTCCACATGGCTTGATTCTTTTAAAACTCGGCGAAAAGTATGCCATTGGCGAAAAGCAGTCCTTACTTTAAGCGGATCCAGATCTGTGATAGATTCTACCTTCAAACCACGGACCTTTATGGTTAGTGCCCGACCAAAAACTGGATTTAATTCTTTCACATGGGCAACAAATGTATTCCCATCCATGGTTTCTAAAATATCCCGAGTAACATCCAATTTAAAAGAGGAAGGATAACTCTGGTTAGCCGATATGTTTTGACTCGAACATGCACTCATAAATTGCATCAGTATTATCAGCCCTAAGAGTAAAATTGGCATTCCTATTAAATAGAATACGATTACTCCTCAAGTCAACCTCTGGACTATCTTGCCGTTATAATTTTCGATTCACCATCCAGTGGCATCCCGACTCCTCGGCGATCTTCATAAACATTCTCTCGGCTTTATTTAGTTTCCTTCCTTTTCGTACTGAAATGCCCCATGTGCGCGCTAATTTTTTCGGACCCAATGCGAGACTGACGAGTTCTCCTCGCTGGACCTCTTCCCGAACTGCCCAATCTGCAAGAATCCCAACTCCCATGCCGACTTTTATTAACTCCTTACTCGCCTCCGGACTACTAATTTCCATAAAGGA
This sequence comes from Opitutales bacterium, assembly GCA_029252505.1. Classification (GTDB taxonomy): domain Bacteria; phylum Verrucomicrobiota; class Verrucomicrobiia; order Opitutales; family Seribacteraceae; genus Seribacter. The sequence continues at coordinate 5,335 of JAQXBH010000185.1, forward strand.
AGAAAGCCGAATTCCCCGCTTGTCAAAATAATCAGTAATAATTCGGAATGTGTAACTTCCTTTATTATAGAGAATAAAATTTTCGCCACCAGCGCTTTCCCAATTAATTCTTTGAGCCTTAACCCACGGATGAGAAGGAGGAACCACGACTCTTAATTCATCGTTAAAACAGGGCATAAATTCAACTTCTGGAATATTGAACGGAGATAATGTAACCGCCAGATCAATTTCACCTTCGCTCAAAAGTTGCAAACATTCGGGCGTATCTTCACATTTGACCTCAAATCGACATGGAGATTGAGTTTCTTTAAATTCTTTTAAAATTGACGGAAGAAAAAAACGACAAGCTTGTGTACTCGCCCCTAATCGAATGCGCCCAGTGCCAAATTTCTCAAAACCATCTAATTCGTCTCTTACATTTTCCATTTCAAAAAGAAAAGGACGAACGAAATTCAACAATCGATCGCCCGCTTGTGTCAAAGAAACTTTTTTTCCCTGCCGGCTAAAGAGTTTACAACCTGCCTCTTCCTCCAAATTTTTCATTGAATGACTCACTGCAGATTGAGTAAGAAAAAGATGTTTTGCAGTTTTGGTAAAACTTCCAGTACGGCAAAGCACATCAAATGCTTCAAGCTGCCTAGTGTCAAATGGGCGAATTCTTTTCATATTTTCAACCAACTAGCAAATCACGAACCAACTTTGTATTTTTGAGATTTTTGTAAAAATTAAGACGATCTACAATGAAAATGCGAATCCTCCTCCCCAGTCAGTCTTAATAACGAAGGACAAATATTGATATTCTCGCTTGTGTGAATGAAAAGAAATCCATAACTTTCATAAATGTGCAGCATTTTAAAAATTATTACAGCTTGCATCCTGCTTCAATTGGTTACAAGCGATGGGCGCGCTCAACTGCACCCGATGGAAGCGTTAGGTCGGACTCTTTTCGATTCTTTTAGGAAAGCTGATTTTAACAGTTATTACAATCGCTCTATTTTTTCTTTAAATGAAAAATCATTTAAAGCTTTCCTGCTGAATATTGAAAACAAGGCAATCCAACAAGATCTCATTTCTCAACACAAGCAAAAGTTTCCTCCCCATTATTCACAGAATGAAAAATGGCAGGTTGCATTCCAACATTTGTGGCGAAATGAACTCCGCCACATTGCCCGATATTCCCCCTCTCAAATTCGTAAAGAGTCATTCATTCCGATTCTTAAGGAAGCAGCCGATTACAATATTCAATGGGAAACGACTCAATTACTCGGTATCGAAGTTCTACTTCCAGTAAGTTGGAAAAATGGCAGGTTTCAAATTAAAGGTGACCAGGGAACCGATCTAAATCAAAGCAATGAAAGAACTTTGCTTTTAGATCGTAACTTAGATTATCGATTGACCTTAAATAAACTCACTTATTCAAAGACATTCATGATAGGAACAGACCCAGAAGACTCAGATCAAGCCTACAAGAAAGGAATCTTGGGGAATGGTTCGGGGCAGGGTGATATTTTGATCAGATTTAATTCCGCTACTCCCTCCAACCTTTTTTACTTTTGTCCCGATCAAATGGGTGCAGGTGGTCCTATAATCATTAAAGATATGGATGATAGAAACAAACCGAATCAGCGAACTGATCTGTTACTTACCTTTTCGTTTGATCAACCTGCAAGAGCTTTTCAAATCATGATTAAAGAAGTACTGCTCACAGACCGGGGTCCTATTTTCACAGAGAGACCTAAATTCCTGGGTGAGGTTTCCCTTCCCCGAGGATTATCTTTTCCCAATTAATTTAAATATTGGGTTTATCTAGTATAACCTCAATCAGTTGGCCGTTTTTATAACGTGATACATTAAACAAGCTCCCTTTTTCATTCCACCTTCGAAACACTCCGCTTGCTTTTCCATCAAACCACTGACCTTCCTCTTTTAAGTTTCCATTAGGCCACCAAAACCTTTCCATTCCATCTTTTTGCCCTTTAAAAAAATCGGCTTCGCCACGGGGTGAACCATCTGGAAAAACTTCTGATGCTCGACCAGAAAAAGGATTTCGTTCCACATCATAATGCCACAAGCCTGTTGTCTTATCCATAACCAAGCCACTCCCGTTAACCGTTTTCAACTTTAAGGAAAGCCGGGAATTTTCCCACTCTAGGGTTTCAATTTGTAACTTTAGTTCTTTTAATTGTCGCTTTCGATCAAATGCAGAGTCTCCAATTTGTTCATCCGGCGACACTTCATTAGCGGAGTCTGTATCCAAGCAACCCGCCAAAATTAGCAGGATGGCAGTTAGCCAAATGAAATGAATCTTCATCTCATTATCGAATAGAGCCTCACCGACCAAATGCAAGAGCAATGCAATTGAAATGCAATATTTCGACAATCGAATAACCTCGCACTCATATTTTCATAAATCTAGATCAAATCGAACTTTATTCTTTGAACAATATTTCATTTTAAATAATGTAGTGCAATTACCTATGAAGATATCAGAAATAAAAAATATACTAAAACAACTTAAACAAGTTTCGTTCATTTTACCGAATGGAAGTCATGTCCCCCCCCACTTTCACATTACTGAACTGGGAATTATTTCCAAGGAATACATTGACTGTGGGGGAACGATTCGAAAAGACAAAATCGCCAATTTTCAACTCTGGACTGCGGATGACTTAGACCATCGAATAGAACCGGAAAAAATTATTGATATTATTGATATCGCAGAAAATTCAATCGGTTTAGGCGATCTTGAAGTAGAAGTGGAGTATCAAACAGAAACCATTGGGAAATATGGACTCGAATTTATCGAGGGCACTTTCCACCTTTCCTCCACTCAGACCGATTGCCTGGCCAAGGAAAAATGTGGAATTACCGATAAACCGGAACTTCCCTCTGATACCTCCTCTTACTGTAGCCCCACTACGGGTTGTTGCTGAACAATCTGCTCAGTGATTTAAAAGGCCTTCCTCTCTGTTACTTTTTGCAATCAAAGTATAAAGATAAGGAAACGCTTAGGGCTAACACAACGGAAAATCCTCCGCCCAATAATTTCATATTATCCGCCTCCCTCATTCCGACCACTAAAAGGGAATATGCAAATACCGATGCGGTTAGTAAAAGGAGAATTTTGACAAGTACACGGTACAACATAAAAAGTAATTAGAACAAATCCACTTTTTTTGAAAGTAGTTTAATTCATTACATCCAGCATTTCTTTTGTCTAAAGGAGAAATGGAGCCGAGAATCGGATTCGAACCGACGACCTACGCATTACGAATGCGTTGCTCTACCAACTGAGCTATCTCGGCAAAATTTAAATTAATTAATCTATCTTGATGGATGTGCAGTTAGTTTTCAAAACAATTCCAAGGTAATAGATCAAGTTTCAATGAAAGCCTCGAAGTAATTAGAAAATACTTCGGTTAGGATAAAGGCAAAATTATCAAAATTTTTCCGTAATTTCTTTTATTGGCTCGAGAATGTGTACCTTTCTTAGTAACATGATTCTAATACTATGGGCCAGTTATTAAATGCGGAACCAGAAAGGAGTAAATTTTCTTCTATCTCCAAGTACATGTTTTGGTTAATGCTTCGAAACTTTGCAACCAGGCAATGGGTATTTTCAAAACCAGGTCACGAACAGCATACTCGAATGTTTACCTTGCCTGGATGTATTATCGCATCCCCTTCCCGACCACATGACAACGAAACCACCGAGGACTATGTTCATTTCTGGGTGCGGGATGGTGCTCTGACCGTCAATGAGTGTATTTACCATGATCTTCCCACCAAGGAAGTGCTCGATGATTATGTAAGCTTTAGTCACACCGTACAAGAAACCGCCATTCGAGCAGGAAGACCTGCCCACGCCTGTTTCAATATTGACGGAACGAAACGATGCTGGGGCGAACAGGGAGATGGGCCCGGTCTACGTATTTTATCAATTCTGGAAATTTGGAATCATTTGGGTGACGAAGCAAAATCTACAGCTCGTAAAATTCTGGTAAGAGACCGACAATATATCATCGACCACTATGATGGTGTCACTGACAACGCATGGGAAGAAATCACTGGTAAATGTTTTTTTTCTCGGACTGCCCAAAGACACGCAATTGATAAACTAGAAAAATCCTTGCTCAAAACTGGTATTGATCCAGAACAAAAGATTCCCGAAATCATCGAAGCTTTAACCACATTATTGGAGGAACATTGGGCAAGTGATCTTGGACATTACCGTTCAATCTTGAATGGAAAAGCCAAAAATGGGACTTTAAGGGGTCATGATCTCAATATCGATATTGTTTTTGCGTGCACCTATAATGATTTGCCATGCTTTGATGAACGCATGCTTGTTACCGTTACAAAACTGAGGGATGTGTTTGAAAAACTCTACCCCATTAACGAGCAGGACCGGGCATTAGATATTGGCCCATTAATAGGACGATACCCCGGAGACATGTATGATGGAACCGTAAATCAGGGAGAAGACATGGGGCATCCATGGCCTCTCTGCACCGCAAATCTGGCCCGATATTACTACCAATGCATAATTGAGATTGCGAATGTTCCCTG
>JAQXBH010000200.1 GCA_029252505.1 Opitutales bacterium
GAACGGGCAAAAGAGAGTAGGGCACAAATTTACTGGGATTTGGTTCCGACTTTGCGATTTTCTGCAAATTTATCCAAGGCATTATCCGAAGTGGGATCAGTAAATTCCGAGGATATTCGTTTTAATATTTTTTCCACCATTAATTTTCCTGGTCTTATTAATTTATACTCGAGGAAGTATACCGCGTTGCTTGCTGTAATAAAAGCAGACTGGGATTTAAGGGTGAAGAGGAGACAGCTTACCATTCGACTTCGTGAATTATTTCTTGAATATTCTGATTTTGAAACGAGGAAAGAAAATGTGGAAAAGACTCAGTTGTGGAGTGCGAGTGAAAATAAAAAACCGGCTGAATTACTGGTCAGTACACCGGAAGAAATCCTGATTGAACAACAGGCTTTTAATTTACGCATTTCTGAAAATCAATTATCTCAAACGATTTCAAAAATTCTCGGAAATTTTGAATATAATTGGAAATTATTGAGCGATGGAATTCCCAAGCTCTCCTATGTGGAAAATCCATTGGATCTTAATCGTACCGATAAACTTGGTGTTCTTCTTCGGCAAAAACAGGCGGCTGATTTGGAGGCTTTGCGATTAACCGAATTTTCAACCAAACTTCGTTACTTTCCTGACTTAAATCTAGGAGTGAGCAGTCCACCGCTTTATCGGGTGGGAAATGGAGTGGAGACGGGATTTTCTGCGGACGATATGGTGTTTCGTGCCAGTAGTGGATTTTCTTTGGACACGAGTTTACGGGTAACCCGCCAGTTAAAAAATGTGCGAAGGCAGATTGAATTTCAAAACCGGTTTATGCGTGAGCAAATTCGGGAGCAAATCCAACGGGTATTTTTAGCACAGGAGGAATTAGTTCTCGTTGAACGGGAGTTAAGTTTGGCGAGGTTGCGTTTGGAAACACTGGACGCTCAGCCAAGGAGTACCGAACTGGATGAAATTCGGGTCTTTTTGGAAAAAAGATTTGTTTTAATTGGTCGTGTTTCAAGCTTACAGTTAAAAAAAGCAAGACTTGAGGGTGGCTTTTGGCTCCTTGATGAGGAAGAATGGAAAGACGAGGAAATTAATTTTGAAAACTAAACATATTCCAAATAAAGGATTTAATTTGAAGGTAATGTTTGTCACCCGAATTTCCCTTTTATTTCTTTTTTCATTTTCTACAGGATTTGCACAATTAGAGAAGAACCGAGCACTAACTCTTAACCCCACTGGGTTTAGGGAAAGTGATCGGTTATTGATTGGCAAAGTTTCTCTTAAGGTCACTCCATTACGGGAGTATACAATGAAGGCCGGTTCAACCGGGCTGTTTGAATTAGATGTTCCGTATCAATCTGCTTTCTTCAAATTGGGTGATCGGTTAGGAGGAATTGATACCGCCAGGCTAAAACTTGATCAGGAGTTGATGAGCTTGAGTGAATCGATGTTGAAGGAAAAAGATATCCCACAATGGCACTTACAGAGAAGGTCCCAGATTGAACAGTTTGAAAATCAATTGGCCAAGATTGAAGGTGAGCGTTCTCTTGCCGAGCAAATGCTGGCAAATCCGGAAAAATATCGGGAACTTTTTCAGGCTTCGAAAAAAGATGACGTGAATCAAACGGAAGATTTAAAGACCTACTTACAAACCTTGGCAACTCATGAAAATCAGGTTAAGGAAATGCTTTCTTTTGTTCAGTCCGAACGAAAAGAAGAACTCGAACTGGGAGAAATCAAAAAGAAATTTGAGCTTAGAAAAATGCAATTCGATATGCGTATGCAGGAGGCATATTTAACGGTGCCTTTTGATGGAGAGCTTGATTTTCTTTTTCCCTATGTAGTGGGAGAAAAAAACTATATTCAAGCGGGAATGGATGTGGCGTTGTTGCGTGATGTAAGAGAATTATACGGGCAGGTTCCAATTCTGGATCCCGATTGGAGAATGTATCCTAAAAATAGGCTGGAATTAGAAGTAAAATCAACTCGCGGGATGGTAATTGGAAAATATTCAAAGAGTATCAGCAAGGATGTTTCAGGGGGAGAGGAGTTGATTTACTCCTTTCAATTTAACCCACAGGATAACCTCGCATTAAGAAATCAATTGGGTGGTAGAACTGAGGGTACGATGAATTTAAAACTGACAAGAGCGGGCCACATGGTACCTAAATTTCTCTTGGTCTCCTTAAATCCAGATATTTTCCGGCGGGAAGGATGGTCCGGATTAGTGGCAAATGTGTGCCCAGAATATGAGCTTTTGGAAGTGGGACTTTATTCGATCGCGATCGCAAAGAATATTCCGGAAGAATAAGAAGAGGAGATATGCCTAATGACGAGAGAATTGACTGTGTGGATATTTCCTTCCGGTATGGTAAGGAATTTGTTTTTGATTCCTTTTCACATTCTTTTCAATCGGGCATTACCTTAATTAAGGGATACTCCGGTTGTGGGAAATCGACACTTCTGAAGTTGATTGCCGGATATTTGTCTCCACAAAAGGGCAGGGTTCTCCTTCCTCAACCATGGCAAAAACCGAGTGAGAAGTTCCAGCGGGAGGGTTTGGGCTTTGTCTTTCAACAATTAAATCTTCTCCCATTGGCTAATCTGACTGGTAATTTGAATTTGGTAGCCAGTTTAGCAGGAATCTCCCGTACAGTTACAAAGGAGCGAAGTTCTGACTTATTGGGCAAGCTTGGATTATCTGAACTAAGTAAAAAGAAACCCGGTTCATTATCCGGTGGGCAACAACAACGGGCTGCCATTGCCCGTGCCTTGATTAAACATCCAAAAGTTTTACTTCTCGACGAACCCACCTCCGGATTAGATGATGATAATACGAAGGTGATTAAGCAGCTGTTATGCACATCTTTACCGCAGAATTGTTTTTGTATTCTTTCCAGTCACGACCATCGTCTTGAAGACATTGCAGATGAGATCATTGATTTTAATCTTCGTTTACCTGTCGAAAGACATCTTCAAGAGGTGGTTTGAAACACCGGGCGCAGTTTTTGCCCGTGTTTTAATCGCAATTTCTTTGTGCCTGCTTTTTCTCTTCATGCAGGCGGGATTTGTACTAACTGAAAAAGCGGTTGAAAAAAAGATCGAGAGTTTTGGACTTAATACAATGATTTTAAGATCAACCAAAATGAGCAAGACCGAGATTCGTCCATCATTAGATCAATTATTATCCTCTCTAAGTGAGGTAGGGACATACCTTCCCTTTTCATCCCTGTATGTAAATGCCCAATTATCGAATGAAAAACGAGTGAAAGTAATTATTTATAACGATCACTCCATTCCTGGGCTTAATTCTTTGATGGGGTGGGATGGAATGCAGGAATCGGTTTTTCTTGCTGCTTATGGCTACCCCGAGGCAATGAAAGAAAGAGTTAAGGTGTCCAAAGTTTTCTTTGATGCAGAAGTGGTTAAGCCACCCCGTATTATGCGTTTTATCAGTTTAAATGACCCGCTTCTTTTTATTCCTGAATCAATGGCACACGGCTTTGAACGATTTTCTGTCCAGGAATCTGTTTTATTCCTTTCAGATGATTCAGTTGATTTAATGGCAATAATTGAGTCCACGGAAGCTTTATTAAAGAATGAAGGTTTCGACCGGTACGAATTGACTAGTCCTGTCAAATGGGTGGGAGAATTGGACGGAATTCGAGAAGTCCGTAAAAATGCTCAAGCGATTGGGGGTGGTTTTGTGGGTTTGTTAATCGTGCTCATTTTTGGATCGATCGCTGTTTTTGAATACCGCCAGAATATTTTTGCCACTGCTTTATTTAAGAGCTTTGGATTACATACGATTCATTTAATGGCAAGATACTGGATCGAGGGCTTGGTTCTGCTTTTCATTTCCTTTTTCGGTGCGGTTCAGTTCGCCCAGGTTTTTCATCGAATGGTTTTTAAGCTGGCGGGGTTCGAGGTGGAGTTGTTGGACTTGGCTATTTTTAACCCCTATCAAATTTCAGAAAACTTTTTTCTTTTGTCTCTCCTGGGGGTTGCTTCCCTGGTCGCAATTTTACCGATTTGTATTGCTCTTCGAAAACCGGTTGGGAAAGTTCTTGGGTAAAAGAAATGACGCGAAGGAGTTTTTTGTTCTTTCGTGAATGATGTTGCTGTTTCGAAGCGAAGCGATTTGTTATTGTTGCTATGTTTTTAATTAGAGACGTTAACCTGGCTTACGGGGCAAAAGTTTTATTCAAGGGAATTGAGGAAACCATTGGTCCGCGGGATCGCATCGCCTTGGTGGGATCAAATGGTTCGGGGAAAACCACTCTTTTACGATTGTTAATGGGGGAGGAAACCCCGGACTCCGGCAGTGTGGAGAAACCCGATTATGCAACGGTTGGCTATTTGCCTCAGGATGGAATCTCCGTAACTGGTTGTACATTACGGGAAGAGGCGAGCAAGGCATTTGCAAATGCTAATGCAATCAAGGTCAAACTGGATGAAGCAGAGGTTGAGCTTGGCGAAATGGAACCGGATACAGAGGCATTTTATGATTTAATTGATATGATGGGGGCCTGGGAAGAGCAGTTGGCCGCATTCGAGCCCCAGAAAATGAATGCTCGTGTGGACCGAGTTTTTTCCGGTATGGGTTTTTCTCAGGATGATATGAACCGCCAGTTAGATGAGTTTTCTGGTGGTTGGCAGATGAGGATTGCCCTTGGTAAACTACTGTTACAGGGACCATCTCTTTTAATCCTGGACGAACCGACCAATCATTTGGATGTGGTCGCCCAGAATTGGTTGGAGCAATATTTGAGGCATTATCAGGGTGCAATACTTGTTATTTCACACGACCGTGCTTTTCTGGAAACAGTTACGGATCGAACAATGGAACTCAAAATGGGCCAGTTGTTTAATTATAAGGGGAATTATACTTTTTACATCAAGGAAAGTGCGGCTCGAAAAGAAAGACAGCGAAAAGCTCATGTAAGTCAGAAGAAGGAAATTGAGAAAGAGAAAGAATTTATTAACCGGTTTCGCTCAAATATTAAAAAAGCGGCGATGGTACAAAGCCGTATTAAAGCATTGGATAAGATGGAGATCGTGAAACCGGAAGCGGATGAAAAAAAGATTTATTTTCGATTTCCCCCCTCTCCTCCTGCGAGTCATAAAGTGGTCGAGGTAGAAGGTTTAAATAAAGCTTATGGTGAACTGGAAGTTTTTAATGGCCTGGATCTTCGAATTGAAAAAGGCGATCGAATCGCAGTGGTGGGGGTCAACGGAGCCGGTAAATCAACTTTAGCCCGAATCCTGGCAGGAGTTGAACCTTTTCAGGATGGAAAAAGAGATGTGGGAGTGAATACTGTGATTGGGTATTTTGCACAGCATCAGGCGGAGGAGTTAAACCCGGATAATGAAGTCCTTGCTGAGGTGGAGGAAGTATTACATGACAACCCCGATGCCAATCCACGTGCCGCACTGGGTGCCTTGCTTTTCAGCGGGAATGATGTTTTTAAAAAAACATCTGTTTTATCCGGTGGTGAGCGAAACCGGGTGGCATTGGCAAAACTGTTAATGAAGCCCTGTAACTTTTTGATTATGGATGAACCAACCAATCACTTGGACATTCGTAGTAAAGAGGTATTGCAGGAAGCACTAAATATTTTTGATGGCACGGCCTTAATCGTAAGTCATGACCGCTCCTTTTTGGACAGTGTGGTGACAAAAGTATTGGAGGTCTCTCCTAATAAAACTCGTATGCTAACTTGTAATGTCAGTGAATATATGGAACGATTAAAAACTGAAGAGGTTTGATTTTTAGTTTCCATTAACTGTAGATTTTGCCTCAATCGATAAATGGCAAAATTATATTTTCATTATTCTTCAATGAATGCAGGTAAATCAACTGCATTACTACAGGCGAATCACAATTATTTAGAGCGTGGAATGAAGACGATTCTATTTACAGCCAAGTTGGATAGTCGAGCCGGGAGTGGAGTGATTAGTTCGCGTATTGGAATTAAGAAAGAGGCCCTTTCATTTGCCACTGAAGATAATCTTTTTGATATGGTGAGAGAAGCCCACTCCGATTCAAATCTCGATTGCATCTTGGTAGATGAGGCTCAATTTTTAAATAAAGAACAGGTGAGGCAATTAATCAGACTCGTGGACGAGCAGGGAATTCCGGTTCTTACCTATGGAATCCGTACTGATTTTAAAGGAGAGGTATTTGAGGGAAGTAAATTCTTAATGGCATGGTCCGATGAAATGAAAGAAATTAAAACGATCTGTCATTGTGGAAAGAAGGCGACGATGAATGCTCGTGTTAGTGCTGAAGGAGATATGGAAACTGCAGGTGCCCAAATCGAAATTGGCGGGAATGAGCGTTATATCTCAGTTTGCCGAAGTTGTTTTAATCGGGGAGAAACGGGTTCATTCTCACCGCTATAATGAGTATCTTAATTAGTGCTTAATCACTAATTTCAAGACAAGAAAACCGCCTACTAATAGTAGGCCAAATACAAATGCTAATTTATTAAAATGAAGATCGATTTTTTCTTTCATTGGTTCCCCAAATTTTGCGATTAGTAGTGCAACTAGGAAAAAACGAGCAGATCGACTTACTGCAGAAGCTAAGGTAAAGGGCAAAAGAGCCATGCCTAAAACTCCACTGGCAATGGTAAAGATTTTGTAAGGGATGGGAGAAAATCCCGCTAAGAAAACCAAAGGCCAACCCCATTCCCCGTACCATTCCGCAATTCGAGTAAATTTTTCCTCGGTGAAGCCGGGTACATATTGGTAAAAGTAGTCCTGCATGCCGTCCCATGCAAAATGCCCAATCGCATATCCTGCTAGTCCCCCAAGAACCGAAGCAACCGAGCAAATCGTGGCAAAATAAAGCGCTTTTCGCAGTGCTCCCAGACAGAGTGGTATGAGTAGTATGTCGGGAGGAATGGGAAAGAAACTCGCTTCTGCAAAAGAAAGAACTGCAAGCCAAGCAGACGAGGACTTCTTTTTTGCGAGGGAAAGAGTCCAGTCGTAAATTTTTCTGATCGGGTTATTCAAACTATTAATTCTTGGGATAATCTTATTAACTGTAGATAGAAGGTTTTAAAGAACCGACGAAAGGAAGTTGCCTGTATCGTCCCGCATAATCAAGACCATAACCCACCACAAATTCGTCCGGGATTGAAAAGCCTGACCAATCCGCTTTAAAGCCATTTTGGCGCCGTTCGGGTTTGTCTAAAAAAACGCAACTATGTACGGAGGCGGGTTGCTTTGAAGACACTTCGTCAAAAACACTCTGCAAGGTGTTACCAGTATCCAAAATATCATCGACCAATAAAACATGCTTATCTCTGACATCAGATTTGAGGGAGCTTAATATTCGTGGTGCAGTTTCAGGGTCGGTTGAATTTCCGTAACTCGATACCCGTAAGCAGTCAAGGCGTAAGGGGATGGCTAAATTGCGAATCAAGTCTGCTGTAAATACAATCGCCCCATCCAATAGAGTAATAATGATAATCTCTCGATCCTGATAATACTGATCAATCTCCTTTCCGATTTCCCGAACGCGTTTTTCGATCACCTCTTGTGGTAGAAGAATTTGTTTAATATCGTTTTTCAAGGGATTTTTTTTAGTAGTTGATTAATACTGGATTGAGCTGAATTGGCATACCCGCCTCCAAACAAATTAAAGTGATTGAGCTCGTGGTAAAGATTATAAAGGGTCTTTCGAGTCTTAAATCCTTGGTCAAGTGGGAAAGTTTTTTCGTACCCTTTGTAAAATGACGAATTAAAACCACCAAACATATAAGTAAATGCGATATCGGTTTCACGATCTCCATAATAACTGGCAGGGTCAAAAATAAAGGGCTCACCTTTTAGAGTATAACTTGCATTCCCTCCCCATAAGTCCCCATGTAGTAAAGAGGGGAGGGGAGTATAGTTTGTAAAGAAAGCCTCGATGTTATTCAATAGAGGCGTCTTCCCGTCAAAGAATCGACCTTTTTTCTCTGCTAATTCGAATTGATGCAGGAGCCGGTATTCTTTGTAAAATGAGATCCAATTTTTAGAATAAGGATTGGGCTGCGGAGTTGCCCCAATACAATTATGCTGGCTCCATCCAAAATAATCTCTGGGTGCAAGGTGCATTTGGGCGAGTAAATTTCCCATTTTCTCTTGTCCCAATGCAGTGGAACTACCTTCGGAGATAAATTCCAACACCAAAAAAGAAGACTGCTCGCTTTCTCCCCAACATATGACTTGCGGTACTTGAATGGTGTGCGTTTCCTCAATTTCGCACAGGGCAAGTGCTTCCGCTTTGAAAAATGGCAAAAAGGAAGGGGCGTTTTTTTTAAGGAAGAGAGGGGGAGAATCCATACAATCGACCTTGAAACATTGATTTATGCATCCCCCTGATACCGATCGAATATTATCTAATCGTAACGATTTGCCAGAGCTTTCCTCAATGCGATCGAAGATAAAAGATAAGTCGTCCAAAAGTAAAAACTACATTTCGGATGCGAATTCTTCTTCTAATTCGTTCAGAAGGTTCAAGCATCCCTCTTCTAGGAGATTGAGCACATTTTCAAATCCTGATTCTCCCCCATAATAAGGATCAGGGACTTCGGTTACATCTGGTCGAACATAATCACAAAATGGTTTTATTTTGGATTGAAGTTTTGAATCAGGGGAAAGTTTAGAAAGTTCTGAAAAATTAAAATGATCCATTGTTAATAATAGATCGGCCTCTTCAAAGTCTTGATCAACCGCCATTCGAGCGGTTCCCCCGATCGGTAACTCTCTTGCTTTAGCCGCTTTTTGCATTCTTGGATCAGGCGGATTTCCTTGATGCTGACCAATCGTACCAGCCGAATCGCAAGTGATTTTATCTTCCAGTGATCGTTCTTTGATTAGTTTATTAAATGTGGCCTCGGCCGCAGGTGATCGGCAAATGTTGCCCCAACAAACAAATAAAATATGCATGGGTTCGCTTTTAACTGTAAAATGGGTCCCAGTTCAAGCAAGATCGTTTTTAGATCTCAATCTTGACTTTTATGATAAAATTTAGGTATAAAATGATTAATGAGCAATACCATTACCATATTAGGGTGCGGATATTTAGGCACTGCCCTAGCCGAACATTGTATTGGAAAAGGTTTTACTGTCTCTGCACTCACTAGAAACGCGGAAACGGCAGATAAGCTCCGTACAATAGGAGTCTCTCAGGTGGTAGAAGCACAACTACAGGAACACGACTGGCACAGCAAATTAGATCCGAATCAGGATTTTGTGGTTAATTGTGTCGGTGCGTCTTCTCCCGATAATCAAGGTTATGTTACATCTTATGTTGAAGGCCAAGATTCTGTAATGAAATGGTTGGAGAATGGAAGCGTAGGCAGTTTTGTTTTTACCAGTAGTATTTCAGTTTACCCACAAACTGAAAAAAGGTTTGTCGATGAAACCGCATCTTGTGCAGGAGTGTCAGAAAAGGGCGGATTGCTTCTTGCTGCTGAGCAAAAATGTTTCCCTCCAGTCTCTTCCATTAAAAGAAGTTTTATCCTACGGTTGGCTGGTTTGTACGGACCTGAACGACATTTGTTAATTGATAAGGTTAAAAATAGCCAGACATTCCAGGGAAATGCCGATCGTATTCTAAACCT
>JAQXBH010000209.1 GCA_029252505.1 Opitutales bacterium
GCACGCTTTTGGGCTACTTCTGCACGACCGGGAAAAGGGAACTGCCTCAAGTTTCTAGCTAGACGAATCCTCGTGCTCAGAGTCACAGGAATTGCCTTGGGTTGTTTTTTACCACCCGATTCTTTACTTAAAATTTTGTGAAACATATCAAGAATTAAACCGTAGCCTTAGATTCGTTCTGTAGATCACGTAGTTGATCTCTTAGCTCCGCTGCTTTTTCAAAGTCTTCCTTCTCCACTGCGTCCTGTAGTTTCTTTTTCAGTGAACCAATTGACTGCTCAAAATGGATTCTCGACTCAGATCCAGCCGGCACTTTACCCAAATGCTTAATTCCTGCGTGCATGCCATCGAGCAAAGGGTCTAATACGGGACGAAAAACATGATAGCATGCTTCGCACCCCAAGCGACCGCCTTTCTTAAATTCTTGATGAGTCGTGCCACAACTTTCGCACACCATGGATGTACTGTCGGAATCAACTTCCATCTCTACCTTATCCATCAAATTGCTAATAGAAAGATTTTCTGGATTAGTAACGCCTTTTGCCTGTGCACAAGTCTCGCACAAATCCATTTTGTGCATTTGTCCATTCAATATTTGGGTTAGATGAACAGTGGCTTGATTATCGCAATGGTGGCATTTCATTTGTAGTATTGATTATTGTCTTGAATACATATTAGCGATTATAATTAAAAAACTCAACGCATATGATGCGCGAAATCGATAATGTGTAGAATAGGTATTTAATCTTGTTCATTCAAATGCACTCCGTCAGAAAGAACCATCTTTCGGAAAAGGTCAATTAAGCGACGAGTCAAAACGCCCGGTGCACCATCTCCTACTTTTCGATGATCCACTTCCACACATGGAATAACTTCGGCAGCGGTTCCAGTCAAAAAGCATTCGTCAGCAGTCCAAAGATCATATCGAGTTAGTGCCTGCTCACGACAAGGTAGCTCTAACTGAGTGGCCAAATCAATTGCCGCACCCCTAGTGATGCCTCGCAAGGATCCGGCGTCCAATGGGGGAGTATAAAGTATACCTTTGGATATAATAAATACATTATCTCCAGTACACTCGGCAATTTCTCCTTTATCATTGAGCATCAAGGCCTCCTGAAAGCCCACTTTCTTGGCCTCGATTTTGGCTAATATATTATTGAGATAATTCAAACTCTTAATTGCGGGCGGGAGAGCAGAAGAATTAATTCGACGAGTGGGGACTGAGATAATTTTGAGACCTTTCTCATATAATTCCTCCGGGTAAAGCTGTATTTCGTCAGCAATGATAATTACATTGCCCGGACCACAACCATCTGGGGTTAATCCAAGATGACCTGGACCACGAGTGACTACGAGTCTAACATATCCATTCTGCAAGCCGTTTATTCTGCAGGTATCGCAGACAGCTTTTTTCATTTGCTCTCGATCCAACGGTAATTCGAGAAGAATTGCCTTGGCAGAATATTCCAAGCGTTCGAGGTGTTCTTCTAATTTAAAAACACAACCATCATATAAGCGAATGCCTTCAAATACTCCGTCTCCATAAAGTAAACCATGATCAAAGACAGATATTTTAGCATCTTCTTTCGCGACAAAATCCCCATTCAAATAAATTTTCATTTCTACAATACTACATGAATGAAAATTTTGAAATTGGCGAGCGCCAAGAAAAAAGGTTATTCACCTATTCGCAATCAAGTGCTCAACCACACTTGGATCGGCTAGAGTTGAAACATCTCCAATTTGATCGGTTTCATTCGTTGCAATTTTCCTCAGGACTCTTCTCATAATTTTCCCCGAACGAGTCTTGGGCAATGCAGGTGCCCAATGAATTTGATCGGGAGTGGCAATCGGACCGATTACAGTACGAACCTGTTTTTTTAATTCGGCTCTCAGTTCTTCTGTGTACTCGATGCCTGAGTTTAACGTAACAAATGCGTAAATCCCCTCTCCCTTTACCTCATGGGGAAATCCAACGACAGCGGATTCAGCGACATCCTTATGGGCAACTAGGGCACTTTCCACCTCCGCAGTTCCCATTCGGTGACCGGATACATTAATTACATCATCGACCCGACCGGTAATCCAGTAATAACCATCTTCATCCCGACGACAGCCATCACCCGTAAAATAATACCCTTTATACTGTTGAAAATAGGTACTTTCAAAACGATCGTGATCGCCATAAATAGTTCGCATTTGCCCAGGCCATGGCTCTTCAATTGCAAGCACTCCATTTACTCCATTTCCCTTTATTTCTTCTCCGGACTGAGGATCCAGGATAACGGGTTTGACTCCAAAGAAGGGGAATGTGGCTGAACCTGGCTTCAGAGGCGTTGCCCCAGGTAAAGGTGAGATAAGAATGCCCCCGGTCTCTGTCTGCCACCATGTGTCTACAATCGGGCATCTCTCTTTTCCCGCATTTCGGTGATACCATCGCCAAGCTTCCGGGTTGATTGGTTCGCCCACGCTCCCCAAAATCCGCAAACTTTCCATATTATATTTCCCGGGCCAATCTTCTCCCGCAGCAGCAATTGCACGAATCGCGGTGGGTGCAGTGTAAAATTGATTGATCTTCCACTTTTCAATTACCTGCCAATAACGATCAGGATTGGGGTAAGTGGGGATACCCTCAAACATTGTAGTCGTCGCTCCATTTGCGAGCGGACCATAAACAATGTAAGAATGCCCAGTAATCCACCCGATATCAGCGGCACAAAAATAAATATCATCTTCGTGGTAGTCAAAAATATACTTATGTGTGGTTGCAGTATATACCATGTAACCGGCACTCGTATGTAGGACACCCTTGGGTTTACCCGTTGATCCAGAAGTATACAAAATAAACAATGGATCTTCTGCATCCATTTCCTCACATGGGCAATCAGCACTCGCATTTTCCATCTCTTCATCCCACCAAAGGTCACGCCCCTCTTTCATCTCGCACTCAATCCCAGATTCCTCCCCTACCCGCTTCACCACAATGCAGGTCTCCACATTCCCTTCCATTTGATCAGATGCCCGTGACATAGCCGCATCTGCATTTGGCTTCATCGGAATTGCTTTTGCGCCGCGAAAAGTCCCGTTTGCGGTTATGAGTGTTTTGCAAGTCGAATCTACGATTCGATCGGCTAATGCCTCCGCAGAAAAACCACCAAATACAACCGAATGGATCGCACCAATTCGGGCACAAGCAAGCATTGCCACAGTGGCCTCAATCACCATTGGCATATAAATTGATACTCGGTCGCCTTTTTTGACTCCCCTGGTCTTAAGAACATTTGCAAACTTACTAACTTGTAGATGCAGTTCTTTATAACTTACTGTTTTATCCTCACCCGGTTCGTTGCCCTCCCAAATAATTGCAGTTTTATTGGATCGAAATTCGAGATGTCTATCCACACAATTATAACATACATTTGTTTTTGCTCCCTCGTACCACTTTATATCGATCGGTGCATTATCACTATTATAATTAAAAGAACGAACTTGATCCCATTTTTTATACCAATAAAAATTTTCCGCTACTTCAGACCAAAAATCTTCAGGATCATTTACACTTCTTTCATATTGTTTGAAATATTCTTCCATACTTCCCACATGGGCTTTGCTGGAAACTTTTTCGGGAGGATTTATCAAGTCAACGGGCTTATTTTCACTCATAACATCTAAGAATTAAGGTTTTAAGAAAAGTTTTAGGCGATTGCCCTTCGCTTGTCGATGCGTTTTAAAGAATGCTACATGTTCACAAAAGAATTGGAGTACCATTTACCCAAAGAATTGATTGCTCAAACGCCAACCGATCAGCGCGACCAGTCTCGTCTGCT
>JAQXBH010000235.1 GCA_029252505.1 Opitutales bacterium
CATTTACTTTTTGATCTAGAGGCGTTTCCCACTCGGCAGCCAAACGATGGCCTTTCAGTTCACCGTCCTGAAAATAGTAATTTAAACCTAGACCAAAGGTTGTGATGTCGCGACCTTGAGAATTTGGGTTAAGGGCAGGAGACATCATTTTCATCATTCGGGTATCTTCTCCATCGACTTTACTCTGACTCGAGTAATCGAATTTGGCAGATGCACTTAAAGAATCAGTAATTTTACGAGCTCCCCAAATGGTTGCTTCAAACTTATTGCCGAGAGTGTAATCCTGATCGTTCTCACCGATTCGCAGAATTCCAGCTAACTGAGCACCATAGGAATAGTTGTCGGTTTGTGCTAAGTAAGTAATAGCAGGATGGAAATCATAAGTTCCGGATCCTAGTTGCATGCCATAGCCCAATGTATTTCCATTCGTATGTTTTTCATCAATTGATCCAGTAGGAAGGCTTAATCCCAAGTTCAAATGCATTCTTCGCCCGCTATCCCATTGCGCAAGATCGTAGAGTCCTGCCACTTTTAAATCGCCAATTCCAGAACTTCCCATATCCATGCTCATATTCATTGGCATGATCATGTCCATATCATTGTCTAAATAATTAAGCATGGCCATTAGTGTCCATTTATCGGAGATGGCATACATCGTCCCAAACATATGCATGTCCATAGTCATCTTAGTTGGAACCATGGTAGTCATGCCCGTTAATTGTGAGGATGCGGTTACAGAATTAGATCCTTTTAGTAGCCCTTCCATATCCATAGTCATGTAGCGATAAGACACCATCCATTCCCCCATGGCATGCATATGGTCACCCATCACAGAAATGGGTGCGTGACCATCTGGTCGGGCTGCAGTCCAGGGTCCTTCATGGGCGGTGGAAACAGAGACATTAATAATAAGGGAAACAAAGAAGAGAGATAATTTTTTCATAATAGTAAAAAGATTGAAATTTTAAATGTAGCTAAAAAAACGAACCAAGATGTATACTTTAAATACATAAATATAAGCTTTTCCACGCGGTGGGTGGAAAGTAAGGTTCGACAAGGGAATGCTTACGCTCTGATTCGCGGAGGGGGGAGTTCCGCGGGATCGTAGGTTGAGGAGATATGCCAGACAAGAGGACATAATTGTCCAACCATTTTCAGCCCATGATTAGTAATGATTTCAGAAGTTTCTGATGCCAATTTTAATTTGTGCGAAAAAATTTCTGTAGTTGTTATCCCTTTTTTACCTGAATCTGTTTGTTCGTTCACAAATTGGCAGACGCTACAGGGGCGATCCCCATTGAATGTCCATTCCACCGATAAACTGATTGATTGAGTTTCCTCATAAAATTCATCAATCATATTCAACCACGCTCCTAGTTGAACAAAGGCCAATGGCATCCCACTTATTGTGAGGACTGAGAGAAATGAAAGGAAATGTAGAATTCTTTTGTACATTAATTTGGAATCAACCTTACAAATTTAAAAACAAAGAAAGTTCAAGTATTTTTAATCAATGAATTCAATAATAATTAAAAGAAAATGCGTTCAATCGTCCAATATACACCAAAAAGGGCGATGATGATTGAACCGGGTAGAACAATCCATTGTCTGTAATTTTCCTTATTTTTAATTTGAGCGGTGAACATATAAGCAGCAAAGAGCAATGACAGTTGTCCAAATTCAACTCCTAAATTAAATCCAAATAATCCAACTAACAGCGAGGAGGGTTCAAGATCGAATCCACTCAATGCACCGGCAAAACCCAGTCCATGAATCAGGCCAAAAATAAAAACGACTACAAGGCGATAGGGTTTGTAGCCTGGAAAAATAATATTTTCGATCGCAATTATAGCAATGCTAGCGGCAATAATTGGTTCAACAATTTTGGAGGAAACTGAAATAATACCCAATGTGGCAAGGGCTAAAGTGAGGGTATGAGCTAGTGTGAAGGCACTAACCTGCAGGATGAGTGGTTTCCACTTTCTGGACAAAAGGAATATGCCGAATACGAATAGGATGTGATCCAACCCAAGTGGCACAACATGGACAAACCCTTGCCTAAGGAAAGAAAAGAATGTGCTTTGCGACCCTCCGGAATCTTTATTTTCAAAGTTTGCTGGTTCTGAAATCTCATTTTTTTCTTCCGCTTGAAAGAGATTGGTCAAATCCAAAATAAAGCTGTCTTCCCCAGGGAATAAAACATTTACTCTTTTCTGTGCTATGCCATTTAATCGATTAGTAAATATTACATCATATTCAGCGGATTCCTTGGCTCGAATTTGATACGAATTTATATCCGAATCTAATTTTCTGTGAGCATATCCACGGATAACAAAGGTATCTGTTTCCTCCACCGAATTCCCGCCGATTTTTTTTTCAAAGTTATAATCGAAGCTGGGCAAAACCCATTTTTTCTCATTGAACCTAATGAGCAGGGTATCCTGAATCATATTTTTGCCCCGTAATAATAAGTTTTCTTTTTCTTCCTCTGTGAGCTTGTTGAATGCCTCCCATTCCAACATTGGAACTTCCTCCGGATCGTCTGCAAAACTACGGGTGTCAATCTCGACAGTGATAACCGATGATCCATTTTGATCAAAGCTACCAATTACTGGTATATCCGGTATGGGATGTCCATTTAACAGACTACTGAAAAAGGTTAAAGAGAGGATAATATTCCAAAATCTCATTAGGAATTAAAAAATTTAAGTATTGGTAACGCTTATTGGGTTATTCTATAAAATTAGTAATATTGAGTACTTCTTACTTGTCTATCTTGTATTTGGAGATTCAATAATATTCTTAAACTAAATTAACCCACAAAATCACCCATTATGAAAAAAATATTCTCAATTATCGCTTTACTTGCATTTGCTAGTTCTGTCTACGCAGGTTGCCCGTCCAAGGCTATTCATGGAAAAGTAGTCGGATTTGACGAAGAGTCCAAAACACTTACAGTCGCTCAAGGAAAAAAGGAAAAGAAGATACAAATTGGCAGCAAGACTCAAATGGTTGGTGTGGATTGCCCATCCAAGCTTGAGAAAGGTGCACGTGTCATGATTGACGGATGCAATTGCAAAAACAAGACCGCTTCCAAAATTGCTTTGGCAAAAGGTAAGGGAAAAGGAAAGAAAGAAAAGAAAGGATAATTTCCTTAATATTCAACTTTTAGCCTCTGGGAAACCAGGGGCTTTTTTGTATCTGCTTAAGTCACCAGTGACTAATTTTGGTTTCTTTTCAAAAATAATTTGGTTACAACTCCGTCTTCAGGCCCAAATGCCCAGGCAATTCCAAAACATAGCATTGCCACCACTACCATAGATGCAGCAATAGAGCAATCCAACCACCGAGCTAGAAAAAAACCTCCCAATGAATAAATAATTGATAGTGGAATGGAGCAAAAGAGAATCGCTGGCATTCTAGTGAAAAAGAAGGACGCGGTGGTTGAAGGAAAAATAAGCATCGCGATGACTAGAATAACTCCGACAGATTCAAAAGAGGCAACAATAGTGATGGCGAGCAGCAACATCAGTCCGTAATGAATTGTTCTTACAGGGAGACCGAGCGAGACGGATAATGTCTGATCGAAGCTAGTAACTAATAATTGTTTATAAAAAATGGTAATTATCGAAATAATAATAATTGTAACCGTCCCAATACTGAGTAGTGGGCGGGAGCCTATTTCAATAGATCCCCAAGTAATACTTTCCGCAAGTGGAGTGAATCCGATTTCTCCGTAAAGTAAACACTCTGCATCAATATGTGCGTGATTTCCCATTTGGGTAATTAACAGTACGCCTAAAGCAAAAAAACTGGTAAAGGTAAGACCCAAAGCAGCATCCATCTTGAGCGGTGTTTTCTTGGCTAACCATTCGATGCAAAAACTACATAGTAAGCCTGCTCCACAGGCACCAATAAACATGGGAAATAATGCTTTGGATTGGGTAGCAATGAATGCAATTGCAAGACCGGGAAGAATTCCGTGGCTAATTGCATCCCCCATTAAAGCGAGCTTTCGAGCTACAATAAAGGAGCCGATTAAACCGCAAGAAAGAGAAACCATAATGCCCATCGTTACAATTTGAGCATTCCAAATAAAATCTTTCGAAGTGGCCCATGGCATCCAGAAAGTATCGACTAGATCGAGCGGTGGAAAAAATTCGTTCATGAGAGATTTTTTGCAACCATTTTTTCAATAAATCCCTGCTCGATATCTTGTCGGCTGGGAATCAATTTTCCATGCGGGTCTCTTCTTGGATTGGAGAGAATACGTTCAATTTTACGCACGGTTTCATCCCCTAGCACATGTTCGATTTTCTCGGCGTCTTCATGGACATGATCAGCTGCGTATTGAACTTCATTGGTTAGATATAGCTCCCAAAGACGATGGTTTCGAACAATTCGGCATGCTTCACTCCATCCAGCTGGAGAGAGAGTCAGGGTATTTTCACTCGGAAGATTTTGATTTTTGACGGGAATTAGAAAAGCTAACTCTTTTTTGACCAAATGAATAGCTTCCTGATACATTTCTGGCATACTAACTCTTCTTCTCTTGGCAAGATTGCCAAGTCGAACTGAGTCCTCGGAGAATTTATTTCCTTCCAGTTCCTGATACACCGCTTTTAAGGTATTTTCCAAAGCTATTTTGCGCTCTTTTCCGCGCAACCTTAGCCATTTAAAAAGGAGTCCATTTTGCGAGTGGAAGAAAAGAGTAAGAATAAATATTAGAGTCGAAGTTAATACAATAATTGGCCCTGTTGGTAATCGACTGCCAAGAAACGAAATGTATGAACCTATCACCCCGGCTACCATTCCCAATAGGGCGGACCATACTAAAAGATTTCTCATTTTTTGTGTAATAATGGAAGCAGTAGCTGCGGGTATGATGAGTAATGCAGATACCAAAATTACTCCAATTACTTGTAGTGAAGTTATGACGGCGAAGGCCAATAGCATCCATAATAGGTATTGTAAAAAATCTACTGGCAGTCCGATAGAATGAGCAAATCCATGATCAAAACCGGTAACCAATAGTTCCTTATAAAAAATCATGGTAATAAGGGCAATTAGTATGCATGAAATTCCCATAGCCCAGACATCAGAAGCTGAGATTCCGGTGATTTGACCAAAGAGATACCTGTCAATTCCAGACTGGTTTCCAAATTCCATTTTCTGAATTCTGGTTAATAGACAAATTCCAACAGCGTAGAATCCAGACAGCACAAGCCCGAGTGCACTATCCAAACCAATCCTCGTTGTTTTCTTAAGCAAGGAAATTAAAAAAACTCCAAGGAATCCGGCGATCATTGCACCCACAATGATACTGATAGAATTTTTTGACTGACTCCATAAAAAACCCACCGCAACTCCGGGTAAAACAGCATGGGAAAGGGTGTCTCCAAAGAGAGATAATTTTCGAGTCACTACAAATCCCCCCATCAAGCCGCACCCCACGCCCATGAAAATAACTCCTAAGACAACAACCTGAACCGAGTAATCTGAAAAAGAGAAAAATCTGAAGGTTTTTGAAATCAGGTTAACTTCAGAATTTACCTGTGCCGCGTCCATTTGAATGAATGGAAAAAGCAAAAACAGGTAGAAAGGTAAACCTAAGATTTTCAAATTTCTTGTGCTATTTTTGGATGTAGTAAACAAAACGAGAACGAGTATTTTGCTTATCCAATTTTATGTTCATGGTTAATGTGATCATCTTTTGCAGATTGATCGGCAATTTCAGTAAAAACAGTTAGCCGACCACCATAAGTTTTTTGTAATAGATCCTTGGTAAATGTTTTGCTTGCATCACCATAGGCAATCAACCGCATATTTAATAAAATGATTTGATCAAAATATTCCTTGGCATTCGATAGGTCATGATGAACAACAAGTAAAGTTTTTCCCTTTTGTTTTAATTCTCTAAGGAGTTCAATAATCGCACTTTCGGTTACCGCATCCACTCCGGCAAAGGGTTCATCCATTAAATATAAATCACTTTCCTGTGCTAAAGCGCGTGCGAGGAATACTCGTTGTTGCTGTCCTCCCGAAAGTTTTCCAATTTGCCGATCAGCGAAGAGGGACATATTGACCTTTTCAAGACATTCGTGGGCAATATTCCGATCCTTTTTACTTATTCTTTTCAGCCATCCTGTATGGCCGTATCTACCCATGAGGACGACATCGAGAACAGAAACTGGAAAATCCCAATCCACTGACTCTCTTTGTGGAACATAGCCCACTCGACGGTAGGACTTTTTTCCTTTCCCTCCAAAAATTTTTACCCAGCCACCATTGGCAGGAACGATCCCCATAATTGTCTTAATTAGGGTTGATTTGCCGGCACCATTGGGTCCAATTATTCCGATCAGTCCACCTTCTTCAATTTCTAAATCAATCCCATAGAGAACAGGCTTGCGGTTGTATGAAACGGTCAAGTCATGAACTTCAAGTGGAAGCAAAGATTTATTCATTTTGGATTTTCAGACAGGGCTTTTACGATTGTTGTAATATTATGCACCATCATACCCGACCAAGTATTGGCAGGAAATATCCTTCCTTGCGGACCAACTGAGCTGTGTTCTTTAGACCCCAGTGCGTCTGAAAATAATTCTCCACCGATGGTAACTTTGCATTCACTGGCAATTTCCTTGATTGCATCCGGGTTAACACTGCTTTCAACAAAAATTGCGGGTATATTTTGCGCCTTAATTAAGTCGACTAGGTTTGCCCGGTCGCCTAAGCCGGCTTCAGTTGTAGTCGAAACGCCTTGGAGTGCCACTACTTCAAGCCCCATTGCTCGGCCAAAATATTGAAACGCATCGTGACTGGTAATCAATTTCTTTTGAGATTTGGGAATACTATCCATTTGTTCTAGAGCCCAATTTTCTATGAGCAAAATTTCATCAGTAAATGATTGGAGATTAGTAGCGTAAAGGTTTTTCTCCGCAGGATCAAAGTGGGATATCATTTGAGTAAATTCCTTCGCTACAGAAGACCAAATTTTCGGATCAAACCAAACATGGGGGTCAGGATGTTTGTTATCTTCGGTATGTTCACCAGGAAAGATAATTTGATCGTTGGGCAGTGCAGCAGTGGCATCAAAGGTTAGGATTCCCCTTTTTTTACCATTGGCAAGTGCTTCAGTAAGCCTTCCTTCCAGCATCATGCCGTGAAAAATTACAATATCAGCTTTTGATAGTGCGAGGATATCTTTAGAGGTAGGTTTGTAAATGTGGGGATCCACTCCTGGTCCCATTAATGCAGTAATTCGAAACCGATTGCCTGTAATTTTTTCAACCAAGTCCCGCATATGGGTTGTGGTTACCACAATATGACTTTTTTCATTATCAAACGAATCTTGATTGTCCGTTGCTCGTTGGTCGCAAGATATTGTTACAAGAAGGCATGCCAATACTGTTGAGTACAAGAACAACTTGATTGGTGTAAATATTGAACTGAATTTATTTGAGGACATAATTGAATGCATTGATGGCTCGAAATTTAGATTGTTAAAAGTTTTTAGTTTGATTAATCAAAGTGCCGTATATTTTTTGTTGAGTCAACAGTGTATTAAGCTCATATTGGGATCCTGTTATGCCAAGTGCGACGGTCGAGAATTACCTTAAGTGCATTCTGATGCTCTCTATGGATTGTGATCAATCCGAAGTGCCAATGGGATTAATTGCCAATTCCCTTGGAGTAACTCCCGGTACCGCAACGACAATGATGAAAAATCTCCAACGAGAGAAGTGGCTTACCTACAAATCTCGCAAGGGAGTTACTCTTACATCGAAGGGGAGAAGGCTCGGTATGAAGATGATAAGAAGACATCGTTTATTGGAAACATTTCTGGTCGATACACTAGGCTTGGATTGGAGTGAAATTCATGATGAGGCAGAGGAACTCGAGCATGCAATTTCTGAAAAAGTACTGGAGCGGTTAGATGTTTTTTTGGGCAACCCACAATATGATCCTCATGGGCATCCCATCCCTACCAAAGGTGGTGTGATCAGAAAGCTTCCTCAAAAAAACCTTTTAAATTTGGCAATGGGAAAAAAAGTGAAGATCGAATCAATCTTGGATCAAGGTTCAGACTTTTTAAAATTTGCCCAGAAAAAAGGTTTAATGCCGGGAAAACTGGTAGAAGTTATTCAGCGAGATGAAATGGCTGACAGTGTAGAGTTGCAGTTAGAGAAAAAATCGAAATTTTCTTTAGGATTTAAATCCGCTGAAAAAATTTTGGTTTCCGGTTAATAATTCATTCTCAATTTTTCCACATTTAGAATTTTTGTGATTTACATGAAATAGACATTGCTCATCCTGTGGTTTACAACAAGTTGTAGTTATCGTTCATTAAAATTCAATCTTTACTTAACAATGCCAAGACCCGTTACTTTGTTCACCGGCCAATGGGCCGATTTATCTTTACCAACTCTCGCTCAAAAAGCCTCTGAGATGGGCTATAATGGTTTGGAACTAGCCTGTTGGGGGGATCACTTCGATGTTGATAAAGCCGCTGTCTCCAAAAAGTACTGCCAGGAAAGATGGGAGATTTTAGGAGATCACAATCTCACTGCCTATTCAATTTCCAGTCATTTGGTAGGACAGGCAATATGCGATCCAATCGACGAGCGTCATCAATCAATCCTTCCTCCGGATGTTTGGGGAGATGGTGATCCTGAAAAGGTTCGTAAGAGGGCAGCCAAGAAAATGGCAAAAACGGCAAAGGCCTGCCGTAATTTTATCAATGCAAAGCCCGGTAGAGCAAAGAAGGATGACTTCCCCGCTGTGGTGAACGGATTCACTGGTTCCAGTATCTGGCATTCAATCTATGCCTTTCCACCAACTGACCAAGCCTATTGGGATAAAGGATTTGAAGATTTCGCGAAGCGGTTTGGGCCAATTTTAGAGGAATTTGATAAACACAATGTGAATTTCGCTCTTGAAGTACACCCAACTGAAATTGCTTTTGACATCGCAAGTGCTCAGCGAGCGCTGACGGCTGTTAAAAACCATAAACGATTTGGTTTTAACTATGATCCCTCACATCTTGGCTATCAGGGCGTAGACTATGTGAAGTTTATCCGTACATTTTCGGATCGAATTTATCATGTCCACATGAAAGATGCCTGGTGGGGACACGGGGATGGTACGGTTGGCGTATTTGGAGGCCACACCACATTTTGCGACCCGCGCCGACAGTGGGATTTTCGCTCTGTTGGAAGAGGCGATGTGAATTTTGAGGAGATAATAGTTGCATTAAATGACATTCAATATGCCGGACCCCTTTCAATTGAGTGGGAGGATGGAAGAATGGATCGCTTTCATGGTGCCACGGAATCCTGCGAATTTGTAAAAAAGCTGGATTTTAAGTCGAATGAAATGGCATTTGATTCTGCGTTTGATAAAAAAAATCAATGAGAACTATCTCGTAATTTGAATCTCTAATGTATGAATAGAAAATTAAAAATGGGAATGGTTGGGGGCGGGCGTGGCGCATTTATCGGCGGCGTTCATCGACGAGCAGCAAATCTGGATGGAAAAATCGAATTGGTGGCAGGTGCTTTTTCATCTGACCCCAAAAAATCGAAGCAGTCGGGAAAAGATTTCTTCGTGGATCCTTCCCGCACCTACGGATCGTACCAGGAAATGGCTGAAAAAGAAGCGTTGCTGCCAGAGGGTGAACGAATTGATTTTGTCAGTATAGTGGTGCAAAATTATCTTCACTTTGATGTTGCGAAAACTTTCCTTAAAGCTGGATTTAATGTGATTTGCGACAAGCCAGTCACACTTGATCTTGCTCAGGCGAGGGAGCTGAGGAAAGTAATTTTAAAGTCTAAGAAAGTCTTTGCATTGACCCACAATTACACCGGTTACCCGATGGTTAAATTAGCCCGTGATATGGTCAAGAAGGGCAAGCTTGGCAAGATCATCAAGGTTGTCTGTGAATATCCTCAAGGATATGCTATCACTGCATTAACCGGGGAAAGTAAAGCAATTTCCAATTGGCGAGCTGACCCTAAGATTGCGGGTGTTTCCAACTGCATGGGTGATATTGGTACACATGCGGAAAATTTGGTGCATTATATCTCTGGCTTGGAGATAGATTCTTTATGTGCAGATTTATCGGTTAACATCCCTGGTCGAGTATTAGATGACGATGGTAATTTACTAGTTCGTTTTAAAGGAGGTGCTCGTGGTATCTTATACGCGTCACAAATTTCAAACGGCGATGAAAATAATTTAAATATCCGAATTTACGGCACCAAGAAATCTTTGGAATGGCACCAGGAACACCCCAACGAATTGATCGTTAAGGATGCACGCGCACCCCGTGAAATTTATCGTCGAGGGAATGATTATATAACAGGTGCCGCTGCAGAAAATACCAGAATTCCGTTTGGTCATCCAGAAGGATTTATTGAAGCGTTTGCCAATGTGTATAATTCTGCTGCCGTTGCAATTAAAGATGAAATTGCGGGTAAATATCCGCGTAAATCAGGTTATGATTTTCCAGATATTCGCGATGGCATAATTGGAATGGCTTTTATCGAAACCGTTGTAAAAAGTGCCAACTCGAAGGAAAAATGGGTTAAGTTTCCCTCGATACCAAAGTAAGCACGAACCTGTTAACAATCTACACACGAAAATTTGAATGACAATTAAAATTGGAATAATCGGAGCAGGAGGCATGCTGCAATATCATAGTGCAGGCTTCCGAGCCGCAGGTGCAGAAATCGTTGCGATTTGTGATATGAATCAAGTCGCAGCGAAAAAGGCAGCCGATGCTTATGATGTACCTCATGTCTTTTCGGATTCTGCTCAAATGCTTGAGCAATTATCTGACCTTGATGCGGTTAGTATTATAACTCCCAATCGTACGCATCGACCGTTAGCATTACAGGTATTGCAGGCGGGAAAACATGTTTTTTGTGAAAAACCTCCTGCATTAAATGCGGCAGAAGTTTTGCAAATGAAAGAAGCGTCAGAAAGTGCTGGTAAGACTTTGATGTTTAACTTTAATAATCGAGCACGCCCAGAATCCTATGCCTTGAGAAAATACATTGATGCCGGGGAGGTGGGGCAGATCAATTCAGCCCAGGCCAAGTGGATAAGAAGAACGGGGATACCAGGATTCGGCGGTTGGTTTACTAATAAGGAATTATCCGGAGGAGGGCCCTTAATTGATTTATTACACATGATCGATCTTGCCCTGTACTATATGGACTATCCGACGCCATCTTGTGTGTTGGCGCAAACTTTTTCAGACTTTATTCAGGACAAGAATTTCAAAGGTCCCTGGGGAATTCCAGATGTTGCAGATGGAGTTACAGATGTGGAAAGTTCTTCTCACGGATTTATAAAATTTACTAGCGGACAAGTTCTTTCTTTTCAAGTCTCTTGGGCAGAAATGATAAAACAAGAGGAAGTGTCGGTAACCTTTCAAGGGAAGAAGGCGGGTGGTATGATTCGTCGTTTGTTTGGCTCTGATGGTCTGGATGAAACAGCAATTGATGATTGCGAATTATACGTTCAGGAACATGGCCGCTCCGTTAATCGGTCTATCAAAACTGAGATCAGTGAAGATATGGGACGAATTCGCTCAGCCGAAAATTTTGTAAGGACTATTGCTGGAGAAGAGAGTCCTTTAAATACTCCAGACCAAGCGTTGGCATTGATGAAAATTATTGATGCGACTTACCAATCCGCCCGATCGGGTAAACCGATTGATATTCAGTAATTTCTTCAAGCATGGTGACGGAGTTTGAATCTTGCTTCTTGTTACAATTTCCTTCAAAGTGATTCCTACATTATGGGTAAACAATACAACAAAATCTTAAAGCGTCGCCGAAGAGCAGCCTACATTGCGAAGCGAAAATTAGCGGTTAAGGAATTAATTAACGAATCGTCAAAAAGTACTAAGGCCAAGGTCAGTAAACCAAGAGCAGTTCGAAAGACTGCAACTGCCAAGAAGGAAAAAGCGGTAGAGAAAAAACCCGAACCAGTGGCAGAAAAGGCCAAGCCTACCGATGTGTTGGGACCCAAAGCAGTCAAAGATGCTGCTCCTAAAAAAGAGAAAGCAGAAGCCCCTCAGAAAGAGTCGAAAGATTCAGCTGAAAGCTGAGTTCTTGTAGTTTTGTGAGCAAACACTTAGTTCTGCTCCTTTGCTTTTCGCTTTTTTATAGTTCCGTTCTTTTTGGTAATGAACTGACTCGTGTTTCACTTCGTTATTTTAATGACATAGAACTGACGCGTATTCCCGAGTATTTTTCTGGAAAAGAATATACCGGGAAGATGGTCTATTGCAGAACCAATCAGGAAAGAGAAGGTCTATATTTTTCGTTTTCTCTCAATCAGTATTTTCGGAAACTCCTGACCGAAAAAAAAATTATTTTGTCCGTAATTCGTAGTGGTCGAACCGAAATAGAACGTTTCACCTTTGCTTTACCGCTTATTGAAGAAGGGAAGCGTGAGATCTTTCTTGGTCTAACCGGAAGTGATTGGATCAATAATAAAATGAAACCTATCGCATGGCAGATTGAATTAAAGAATTCAAATGAGGACTTACTTTTATTAAAAAAAAGTTTTCTTTGGAGCCATGATTAATTCCTGGACTGTTTCTTATTGATGTCCCCCTGGAAGGAATTAGCAAAGCCGAAAAACATTTCTCCTCTCGGGTTTAAAGAGACCTTGGAAGGTGGCCAAAGCTTTTCCTGGAGTGCGACTGATTATGACACTTGGCTTGGTTCTTTTCGTTCGAAGTTGGTAGAGTTAAAATTAGTGGACGGGGTTATTCATTGGCGAACGGCGAAACAATTTCCTGCCACGCAAAAAGAAATATTGGAATACCTTTGGTTGGATAATTCCTATGATGATGCGGTCCAGAAACTACCATGGCGAAGCGATTCTATTCTTTCCCAATGCGTACAATCTTTACCAGGTCTGACAATACTTAACCAGCCGTTAGACGAAATGCTTTTTTACTTTTTATTAAGTTCTGCCAAAAGTATTCCACAAATCAAAGAATTGGGCTACTTGGTTTCTCAAAAATTCGGTATTCAACTCGCCCCTAATATTTGGAGTTTTCCTGGTTGGCAGGTGTTGTCGCAGGTAAAAGAGAAAGAACTAAGAGAATTAAAATTAGGGTATCGTGCCAAATATGTTTGTGGTGTGGCATCCATTCTTAAAGATGAACCTAACTTTTTAGATAAAATAATAAGTTTACCCTATCCGGAAGCAAAGTCTAAACTTGTTTCCTTACCGGGAGTCGGTCCGAAAATTGCAGATTGTGCACTGCTTTTTGGAGCCAAGAAATCAGAAGCATTTCCTGTTGATACCTGGATTGCAAAAACACTTGATAGGCATTATAACCTCGAATCATTTAGCTTAGCCCAGAAAATAATTTTCGCACGATCTCACTTTGGGCAGTTTTGCGGATTGGCACAGCAATTCCTTTTTTCGGGAGAAAGACTGGGGTTAATCAAATAGGATACTTCTAGCTTGGTAGAAAATATGAATTTTTTAGGAGTAATGAGTCGACTTGGGAATGGCATCCAATAACTCACGGGTGTATGCGGATCGTGGATTTTTATATACCTCTTCGGCATTACCGTTCTCCATGACCTGTCCATTTTTCATTACAATCATATTATCAGACATAAACTTCACTACGCTGAGGTCATGAGAAATGAAGAGATAAGTAAGGTTTCTTTTTTGCTGCAATTCGCGAAGCAAATTAAGTACCTGTGCTTGTACAGAAACATCCATTGCACTGACGCATTCATCACAGACAATAAATTCCGGCTCTACTGCCAGTGCTCTGGCCACGCTTATTCGTTGCCTTTGTCCTCCCGAAAATTCGTGCGGATATCGAAGGAGGAAATTGGACCCAAGTCCGACCTCTTCGAGTAGGGACACTATTCGATCCCGCCTTTCTGAATGATTAGAACCAATTTTATGAACCAGCATTGGTTCGGTCAGCGTTTGTTCGATCGTTTGGCGAGGATTAAGGGAAGCATAAGGATCCTGGAAAATGATCTGCATCCGTTTTCTGAACTCGAGCATTTCTGATTGGTTCCTAGTAGTGAGTTCATTTTTATCGTAGAGGATCGTGCCAGAATTAGATGGTTGCAGGCGGAGTATAGCTCTTCCGAGGGTCGTTTTCCCGCATCCTGATTCACCCACCAGTCCAAGGGTTTGACCTCTTTCAATAGTCAGGTCGACTCCGTCCACTGCTTTAATCGTACTGCGTGGATTACCTAGGAATCCACCTCCGGAGTGAAAGTGTACCTTTAGTGCTTTCACTTCTAGAAGGGTAGTGGAGTGAACCCTGTCTACATTTTCACCTGTTAGTTCCTGTCGAAGCCCGATCAGTCTTTTTTGGGAATCCGTTCGTTCACTTAGAATAAAAGAACCATCCGGCCCGACTTCAGACTTAAGAAAATCGTCCACGGTGGGAAGGGTTCGATATTGAGTCTCGAGGGTGGGTCTACAAGCAAGAAGACCTTTTACATAGGGATGAGATGGTTTCTCGAAAATATCACGGGTCTTCCCTTGTTCGACAATCTTACCGCGATACATCACAACCACCCGATCGGCAATGTCGGCGACCACACCAAGGTCATGCGTTACAAAGAGTACTGCGACCCCGAGGTCATCTTTTAGATCGTGAAGGATCTTCAGTATACGTGCCTGAACGGTAACATCGAGTGCGGTGGTAGGTTCATCCGCCAATAAAAGGTCGGGTTTGGTGACCAATGCCATGGCGATCATGACCCGCTGTCGCATGCCACCGGAAAATTCATGAGGGTAGGAGTGAGCTCTTGACTCGGCGTCTCGTATTCCTACTTTTTTCATTATCTCAATTGCCCGAGTCTCTGCAGTTTGCCGGGAGACATTCTCATGAATGAGAATGGGTTCAATTACTTGATCGAGAATTTTCAGGTAGGGATTGAGACAACTCATGGGGTCCTGAAAGATCATAGATATTCGCTTCCCCCTGATTTTTCTGAGTTGTGAATGTGAGAATGTGAGGAGTTCTTCACCCTCAAAGGTCACACTTCCACCTTCCACTTTCGCTGGGGGTTGGGGGAGAAGGCCAAGCAGGGTATGGCAGGTTACCGATTTTCCTGAACCCGATTCTCCTACCACCCCAACGATTTCTCCCTTATTAATGGAGAAACTTATATCGTCTACTGCCCGGTTTGTGCCCGCACGGGTGTGGAAATAAGTTTTCAGATTTTTTATTTTCAGCAAACTCATCAGTCTTTGGCTGCTTTTACATCGAGCGCATCCCGAAGACCATCTCCGAGAAAGTTAAGGGAAAAGAGGGTAAGGGAAAAGAAAAGACCGGGTAAAAGAAGAAGTTGAACTTCAGTTTCCAAAAAATTGGAACCTTCTTTGATCAGAACGCCCCATGAACTATTTGGCGATTCTACACCCAATCCGAGAAAAGAGAGAATTGCTTCATACATAATGAAGCCAGGAACAGTAAGGGTGGAGTACACAACTGTGGGACCCAGGACATTTGGAATAATGTGCCGAAAAAGTATACGAGCTTTTCCATATCCTAGTGCCACTGCTGCTTCCACGAATTCGCGTTCCTTAATGCTCATTACCTGGGCCCGAACGATTCGGGACAGGGTAAGCCAACCTAGCAGACCGAGTGCAAAGAAGAGAGGAATCACATTGGTCAACCGTCCTGTGAATTCCTTATCCCAGTTAAAGTTTTCGACGATCCATCGAGTGGCATCCCCTGACCAATCACTTAATGTGGCCTGCAGAACGATAACCAGGACTAAAAAGGGAATGGCAAGCAATGTGTCCACTATGCGCATCATAACTGCATCCGTCCGACCACCGGCAAAACCGGAAATGGCCCCGTATACAATTCCAATCGCTACCGAAACCGCAGTCGCGATTAAGCCAACGAGTATGGAAACCTGTCCCCCGTAAAGAATGCGGGCAAATAAATCGCGACCGAGAGCATCTGTTCCAAACCAATGTTCCACCGAAGACGGGGCAAATTTATTGGTTAAGTTTACTTCGTTTGGATCCGTACAAAACCAAGCGAAAATAAAGCAGAGGGAAAACATTAGGATTATGATCCAGAACCCTCCCATCGCGAATTTATTTTTCGCCATGCGGGAACGGGCGTCCTTCCAAAGAGAGGAACCTTGAGGAGTTGTTCGATTCTCGTTTGTCATTTTTCTAATCTGTTTCTCCCGTATGTCTAACACGGGGATCCAATAATCCGGTGAGTAGGTCGGCTAATAGATTCATAACCACAATCAAGAAACCGAAAAATAACGAAAGGCCTAAGAGTAGAAATTCATCCCGTGTGGTAGCCGCATTGACGAAGTGCTGCCCCATACCCGGTACTTGAAAGATTGTTTCCACTATAAATGACCCGCTGATCAAGGCAGCGAAAGCAGGTCCTAGGTAAGCAACTGCGGGGAGAAGTCCACCTCGCAGGGTATGTTTAAGAATAACTTGCGACGGGGAAACTCCCTTTGCCCGTGCTGTTCGTACGAAGTCCTGTGACAGAACTTCAAGGATCCCTCCCCGGGTCAGCCGGGCCAGATAGGCGGCGGAAACTAAGCCCAGGGTAAACGACGGGAGGAGGATGTCCTCCAAGTTTCCCCAACCAGCAACCTTGAGTCCAGGAACATGAGCCGCCACATAGATTTGCAGGAGCGGGCCGATTGTAAAAGAAGGGATACAAATTCCAATCATTGCCACCGCCATGCACGCCCAGTCTATCCAGCTGTTTTTCCGAACTGCGGAAAGTACGCCGATAGGCACTCCTATTCCGATCGCGAAACCAAGAGCACATAGGCCGAGTATTAGCGAATTGGGAAAGGACTGAGCAATAATATCGATGACCGGTCTACCTTTGCTGGTTGAAATTCCGAACGATCCCTCTGTTATGATATTTTTGGGGTAGGCTACATATTGTTCCCAGATTGGTTTATCCAGTCCATAAAGTTTGCGTATGTTTGCTTTCGTCTCCGCCGATATATTTTTCTCGGATGTGAAAGGCTCTCCCGGCATGGCCTTGGCCAGAAAAAAAGTAATGGTATAAAGTGCGAAAAGAACCAGGAACCCCTGCAGTATCCGGTCGATGATAAAACGGAGCATTCGTTCAGTCCTTTCTGTTTTGGTAACCCGGTTGCAAGCGTAGAAACTTGTACGGATGATTATCGAGAAGAAGCGGATTCCATCCCTTTACGTCGGGATGGAGAAGATAATTACGTGTGTACCAATAGACCGGGAGTATAGGACGCTCTTCAAGAAAGAGTGCTTCGGCTTGGGCGAGTAGTTCGTACCGCTTGGCCGCTTCTCCCGTCTGGGCAGCCATGCCCAGGATGTTCTCAAATTCTTCGTTGTGCCAACCCGTCCGGTTATTGCCTACTCCCTTCATCCACATATCAAGAAAAGTGAGAGGGTCCATGTAATCACCAATCCAGCCACCAGCAGCAAGATCGTAGTCCTTTTCAAACATGGCGGTAATATAGGAAGTCCATTCCATTTGCTTGATTTTGATCGTGGCTCCGAGGTGTTCCTTCCACATAGCCTGTAATGCCTCTGCGGTAACCTTGGAAGATTCTTTATCAGTGGTAAGAAATTCAATATCAGGTAACCCCTTGCCGCCAGGGTATCCGGCTTCGGCCAATAATTTGCGGGCAAGTTCCGGGTCAAATGTCACGGTGTCAGAGGCAGGATAATTTCCGAAAGGAGGCACCAATCCACTGGCTGGTTTTTGTCCTCCTTTGAGTACATTTTCGATGAGTGATTTTTGGTTGAGGGAATAGGAGAAGGCAAGTCGAACCCGTGGGTCGGTAAAAGGCTCATTGGAAACATTGGTTCTTATAAAGTAAGTACCAAGATAGAGTTCACTACGAACATGTTCTGGGTATTTTTTTCGGGAGTATTCAATCAGTTCGGATGCAATGCTGTAGGTCACGTGCATCTGACCGTCGAAATACATACGATCTTCCGTGTAGAGATTACCGATGGGAAGGAACCGTATACCGTTGATACCGACATTACTTTTATCCCAATAATGTGGATTGCGGCTCACTTCAATATGGTCATTGAACCTCCACGATTTTAGGACGAAGGCTCCGTTTCCAACGAGATTTTCGGGTTTGGTCCACGGAGTAAACCGTTCTCCGATATTGCCGTGTTTCATAACAATATGTTTGGGAACGGGGTACCAAGTATAGTGTTTGGTGATCTCGGGCAAAAACGGAATAGGAGAATTGAGCTTTACTCTCAAGGTATGCTTGTCCGGGGCGGAGGCACCCAATTCAATCAGTTTCCATAAATCTTTTAATTCATCTTTTTTCAATTTACCCCGTTCCCTTTTTTCAAAATGCAGGTTTTTGATGACAAGGGAGCGGCAAGTTTCAGGAGAAAGGTGGCTTGGCCAATTAAAAAGAGATGGTTTTTCCAGTAGATTTTCCAAATTATCTAAAGTTAATTTATCGAGCCCGATAAAATTAAAAGAATTTTCCTCCGCTTTTTCATTCGGGCCGAAGTCCACATTTTTGAGGGTAGACCACCACTCTTCGGTAAAGTTGCTGTCTTTACGGAAAAGCAGATAGGAACGCTGGGATTTATGATAGAACTCGGCATCTTTAATGTAATAAAGCATGAAAGAATAGTCCGAGGCGAGGGCAGGGGTGAGGAGGCGTCGAAAGGAAAAAAGAAAATCTTCCGCGGTAAGAGGTTTGCCATCCGACCATCGGGCATCCTTGCGAAGCTCGAAGACCCATTCGTCCGGACGCTTAGGGTCAACGGGGTACCATTTCTCCGCTACTCCTGGCATGGCAATTCCATCCTTGGAAGGATGTGCTTCGACTAGTCCTTCAAAAAGTGAACGGATAATATTGCTTTCGAGAACACCGCTCACGATATGTGGATCCAATCCCTTTGGTTCGCCACTATTCCCGATGATCAGTATCCCCTTACGAGAGGCATCGTCCACACTGCTAGTTTCTCCGCATGATACCAGTAGAAGACAAAAGAAAATTCGCAGAAGAAAATTCCAAGTATTTTCGAAATAAGCTAGACTGTGCTTTGAATTATTGATCCTTTAAAAAAGGGACGACCACTTGACTATTGGCAAGCAAAAGAATCAGCAAAATTGGAAAGTACAAAGATTTGACTTTGCCCAATCTACCTGAAAGGGCTAGGAAGAAACCCGTTATATGCGAGATTATTTTATCAGAAGACTTTTATTGATTCCTCCTACTCTTCTTGGAATCAGCATTATGGTCTTTGCGATTACCAGATTGGCCCCTGGCGGTCCGCTTGAACAGGCAATGATGCAAATGCAACAAGTTTCTGAAGAAGGAGGTGGAGGAAGGAGTTCTGGTTCTAATCAAGCACTTTCACTGGAGCAATTGGAGCAAATGAAACGATTATACGGTTTTGATAAACCCCATTGGCAGGCCTATTTAATTTGGCTTGGCATATTGCCAAGAGAAACTGAGTTTCGACAGATTCGTTTTCTTGCAGATGAATTAGAATTATCTGAACGGGTAAGCTTACCTAGTTTCCCAATAGCTCAATTGGATTGGGATAAGGATGGATATTTACAGTATGATGAGGTGCCTCCTCATATTTCGAAGTATATTAATTTTAAAAACTTGGATAAAAATTCGGATTACGAATTAGATAGTGAAGAAATTAACAAATCGGATTCGATCATCCAGGGAGCTCGGGAAAAGGTAATCTTGAAAAGAGATCGGGTGGGGGGTGTCACGATTATGAATCTTTCCGCATTACTGGGAAATTGGAACGTTCGAATGAAGGAACGAAGCCTTGAACAATTAAATGCGGTTCCGGTTGCGGAACTTTTCATGACTCAACATGAAGGAGTACTGCAAGGAAACTTTGGTCAATCAACTCGTTTTGGTGAACCAGTTCTTCAGGTAATCGCGGAACGATTACCCGTATCAACCTATTTTGGCCTGCTTACATTTATTGTTACCTATGCAGTTTGTATTCCCTTGGGGATTTTTAAGGCAATACGACATAACACCCTCTATGACGACTTGTCCTCGATTCTTATATTTGTGGGCTATGCCGTTCCAGGTTATGCGTTGGGCTCCCTTTTGCTGCTATTTTTTTCTGTAAAGTTGGATTGGTTGCCCATGGGGGGCTTAGTGAGTGAAAACCATGAACAGTTGTCGATGTTCGAGCAATTGAAAGACTTAGCCGAACATAGTTTTCAGCC
>JAQXBH010000237.1 GCA_029252505.1 Opitutales bacterium
GTCCAAGTTTTAACTTTTATAGGGAATCAACTTTACTAAAATCCGAAAACGAAACAATAATTTAACTCTGTGAATATTGACCGATTAATTGATCGCATCGAAAAAGCTCTTCGTGAGGATGGAACCACGGATCCAGTATTTCATGCTCTCGCCAAAGAATATGCGAGGTTTCGAACTCAAATTGATGAAAGATTAGAGCATTGCGTAACTCTGATTCGTTCCGGTAAAGACTTTGCTGCCCGTGAACTTGCGGAACAATCCCCTGATGTACTCACACTCATGGAAAAACTTTCCTTTGCCAATGATGGTAAATGGAAAAAGGAGTGTGAAGAGAAGGGGCTTTATATCGGACCCACATGGGCAGATGAGCATGTGGATTTGCTCAATGGATTATACGATAAGGAAATAACTGAGGATAGCCCTCTTTTTCGCGAGTATCGCACTGCGGCACGTAGTCGAGATCAGGAAAAGACTTTCAAGATTTTAAAAATGATCTTGAAAGCAAATCCAGATCATGGTGCAGCTAGGAGGCATTTTGGACAATTAAGTGTAAAAATTCTTGAAGATAAAATCAAAGAATTGTCTCAATTAATAACGGCTGGTCGGGAAGCAGAGTTTCTTGATCTGCTTATTGATATTGAGGATACCGATTGGGTGGTACAACCCAAAGGAGATGAATGGGAAAATGCAATTGCAGTTCGAGAAGGAGTAGAGAGAAGAAATGCAAAAGTCCGGTTAGAACAAATTTTGGTAGAGATTGGTTCTTACCGAGCGGCGGATGACTGGAAGGGATCCCTCGCTTTAATCGGGGAGTTTTTTAATTTGGCTCAGGAGCATAATTTGGAAAACGAGTTAGCTACGGATGATATTAATGTCTACAATGAATACAAAGAATGGTCTGAAGAATTAGCGGAGGATGCAAAATCAGAGCGTGAACTTGAGGGAATGATTTCTCGCTTTAAGAATCGCCTAGCTGAAATGCATCAGGCTGAAAGTCAGGGAGGAAAGACATTAGAGGTTTACCTCGAGGAACAGAACGAATTGCGAAAATTTCGTCAGGAGTTCCAAGATCTTGGAAAGTCGCTATCTGCTGAGATAATGATGGATCTGCAAAAAGCGGAAAATCATGTCAAAAATCGTATTGTTCGTCTGCGTGGTCGGACTAAGAGGATTTGGATGGCAGGTGTTTTTGCTTTTGTTTTAGTTGCGGTCGGAGCAGTTGCTGGACTTTGGTGGTTGAAAGGCTTTTGGGATGCTCGTTCTTCCGCAGAGGCGGTTTTGGAAGTACCGAATCCCTCGCAGCAATGGGAAAAGTTATCTGCCTTTATTGGCAATTATCCTGATTACCTTGATGATGTTGAGGTTCGAAAATATGTGGACCAAGCAGTGGAGGAAGTTTTTCGGGATGCGGGTGAAAATTTAGTTTCTGAAAGTCAGGACGGGTTTTTACTTATTACACAGGATAAGTCGCTATTACCTATTTTGACAAAAGAGGAAGTTGAACGGCGGCGTGCAACTGTGGTCGTTGCAATGTGCGGGAAAATCCTTGAGGATCTCGACAACGATCCGAATTTTCAGATTCGTGATGCCAAACGATTTTTAGAATTGTTTGAAAGTGCACCACGAATTCAAAAGAATGATAAAGGAGAACCCTTGCCATTAAATGAAGTCGATTATTATCGCTTTCAGGATAATAAGATGGTCTTGGATGAATTACAGGAAATTGCCGCTTTTCTGGCTCGGGTAGAGGATACTAATGATCGAAAGGGAGATCGCTTTAATAAGTTAAAGCAGGAGGTTCTAAACTTTGATGCGAGAGTATTACAAGCGTGGAAAGCATTTCGGGGTTCGGGAGAAGCGGATCACGGTATACTTGCGCAGGAAAAATATCTTGATGAATTAGACGACGAAACTCGAGGTTTCTCCGGTTCAGATGCGATTGACCCCAATGATTATCGTGAAGTCAGGGATGCGATTCGACAACTTAAGCAAACTTGGAAAGGTTATTCAAAGGAAGTAGAAAACAAGTCTGGTTCGTCTTACGATCAGCTGCTTAATCAAGCCGACCAATTGTTGGGAAAAAGTAGAAAAGCACAATCCCGTGATGAGAAACTTGGTTTCCTCAGGCAAATGTCAGACTCGTTGAGTAAGATTACGGAATTGAACGGTAGTTCAACAGATCAGGAGCGAATGTCCAGTGCGCAGAGTCGGGAATTTAAAGAATTAATCAAAGCACAGCAGGAATCGGTTTCTGCTTTAGGACAATTAGGAGAAGTAGAGGGAGATTTAGGAAAAGCCCAAAACTTGAACGAGTACTTTTTTGCCTTGGAAAAACTTTTACAGAACGATGCTTTTGAACAATCCAAAGCAAACCTTGTTCGCAGTGTCCTTTCTCATCGCAAGAAATTTGCAAATGATAATGGTGAATTAAGAAGTCGACTTTTTATTCAAGGGCCGGCGGAGATATGGGAGAAAGTAGAGGCAGGTGAGGTTGCACTTGAGGCCGATGAATCACGTTCGGAATACGACCATATTATGGCAATTCTTTCTCGCCCCGATCTTCGCAATATATGGAGTTATGAATTGGTCGAATGCAATCCTGTGAAATCAGGACCATCCGGGGTTTATTCAACTAATAAAAAGCCGATGATGTCTTTGTACTCCTATGGACCGGTGAAGGAGGAGGAAGTTGCACAAAAATTTAATGAACAGGGACAGCCTATTGCCAACCCGATTAAAACAAATGTTCAGGTAGGAGAGTTTCACTGGAACGGAAAAGTGGAGGGCCGAGAATTCCAAACCACAATATTCGGCGGTGGAATGAAAGGCTTGGCAGTTGAGAAAGGCGAATTGACTCCGGAATCTACTTTTCTTCAGCAACAAATCGAACGCAGGCTGGACCCTAATACCAAAAGCGTTGCCGGACCTTTAATGGAAATGCTCGAGGTTGTGATTGCCGAACAATCAATTTCCCCATTGCTTAAGGCATATCTTCATCGTGAGCTAGTTGATTTGATGAAAAAAAAGCCGGCCTCATGGGGAGTTGCTCTGAGCAGTCAACTACTGAAGGATTATGATGTTCTTTTAAGTCAGGTAAAAATAAAAATTCGACCGACTGATTGGATGGATAAGAAAGCAAATGAATCTCTTTCTGAAAGTTTGACACAATTTTACAGAGTATTGGGCAAGCGAGATTACTTTCCCGAAGCAAAATTTACTCTCGGTGTTTTACAATCCTTACAAAAAGTAGACTTTTCTTATCTTGGACATGTTGATGTTCAAAAGAAAGTTCGATTCAACGGTTCTAAATCAGCTTTATATTGGGGGATTTCTCAAGTTGATGGTTCATTTGAATTAACTAAAGGTTCAAGGGGATCTTTTGTTCCCTACAGTCCAATAGTTGGGACCAATCCAAAAATTGAATCCATATTGGCAAAAAATTATTCTAACGCGAATGTGGTGAATGGGAAATTTGGGGGAGTGGAAGATTTTCTCCCAGTTGATTTTTCAAATTGATTATGTCTTACCAAGAGAAATATTCACTCTCTAAGAGGGGGCAAACATCAGGTCCTTTTACTGCAGTTGAAATTATTGACCTTCTACGAATGAAGGAGATTAGCACTATTCATAAAGTAAAATTAGGCCAGGATTGGCTCACCGTGTCTGATTTTATTGATCAATTTGAGAAAGGGCTTCTTCCAGAACAAAATTTAGATCAGGTTTTTGAAGACGAAGCTGAGCAGAGTGATGTTGTAAAAGAGGAGGAAACAATTGAAGTTTCCGAACCTGAATCGGAACCGGAACCCGTGCCCGTTGAAAAAGAAATTGAAGTACCAAAACCAGGTCTGGCAACCGAGATTCATATTAATCGGTCTGGTACTCAATTTGGTCCTTACTTACTGAAGGAATTAAAAGATTATTTAAAGGCGGGGAATTTAAGATTTAGCGACTTGGTTTGGTTTGAGGGAGTTTCAGAATGGGTTCCATTATCTAGGATCCCGGGCGTGGCAGATGAATTAAGTTCATTAGGTTCCGCTGCTCCTCCACCGCC
>JAQXBH010000241.1 GCA_029252505.1 Opitutales bacterium
GCACGCCTCATTCCTTCATCGGAATGAGTGAGATGTAAACCCTCTGTCTTGGCCATTAACCAATGGAGGCCGACAATCTCAATACCGGCTGCCTGGGCTGCGGTGATACAGCGTTCAGCATCACTTTCATTGATTTCGAGCGGATTTTCCTTGAGTGTGAATGGAGCAATTTCAACACCTTGATAACCAATTTCGGCAATTTTCGAAAAGCCCTCTTCAATCGATAATTCCTGGAGTACTTCGTTACAGAGAGCAAATTTCATAGAATGGTATGGGGTAGTTTATTTCCTTACTTTGATTTTTTTGAAAGGTATTCTTCAGGGTAGCCAGGATGGGGGGGCATGATCGAGGTGGGATA
This sequence comes from Opitutales bacterium, assembly GCA_029252505.1. GTDB lineage: Bacteria > Verrucomicrobiota > Verrucomicrobiia > Opitutales > Seribacteraceae > Seribacter. The sequence goes on from JAQXBH010000241.1 coordinate 359, forward strand.
GCCGGGGTCTTTGGCGTAGTCAGCGAATCGCTCTTCGATCCCTGCATCGTCCTTCGAACCGCTATGAAATACAAAACGGTAGCGCAGTTTTAAACTTTGTCCTTTTTTTATGGTGTGCTTCCCGTCTCCCCCAAGTTTTGTGGGGGCAAATGGGTTCGCAGAAATAAGTCCATAGTCACGGGCATGCCACCAAGACCTTTCTCCTTTTTGGGCGAGATTACTTGGATGACTGAAAAATGCGATGCCGGCTTCTTTTCCTTCAATCGTACCATAATAGTGGACCCAGTCCGCTCGTTTTCCCCAGATCTTCTTTCCTTCTCCTCCCACACTGTTTCGTGCATTACCAAATACTTTGTTTACTCCGTACTTTGGGCTGGGAGTCAATCTCAGGTCAGGGTGGGTTCGGATTCCCACGAAACCGTCCTTGAATTCTTCGAAGACGAGGTCCTGATTGGTGGCGTGCATATTAATTTCCAAATCCAAGTAACGGGCTACATCGTCTCCTCCAAAAGTCATCGTACGAGTATCGGCTCCAATCGTTTTTCCTTCACTATCTTTCCAAGCGTTCAGTGTCTTGATGAGGGCACGATCTTCGCCCGAGCGGGATTCAATGACTTTCAGGTGCTCCACTGTGCCAGAAGTTTTAAATTGGTTGTGCCAGAAACCAGCACCACTCATTACTTGGTGTCCAATGAAGATTCCTCGATGGTGCGGATGATCTTTTGCTTCGCCCGTGGTATCTTTTTTAAATGGGTAGTCCCGAAGCATGCGAATATTACCCGGTCCCTGGATTGGCCAGATAATCGGCTGGGATAATTTATCAAAATTGTACTTGGCAAAGAATTTGCCGGCAACGTTCACTTCGATTCCGTCTTTTGATTTAATCAAACTTGTCCGATGTGTGGAGCTCGGACGTTTTAGTCGGTTGAGGGTATACTGAATCTGAGGATCATCCATTTTTTCTCCTTTCAATGAGAGTAATTTTGAACTGAACTCCAACTCATAAATCCTTCCGGCTTCCATGCCTTCAATTGAAATTTCAAAGGATTCGTTTCCATTTGAACTCAGGATTTTGTGTTCTTTTTTATCTTTCTCACTCGATCCGTAACGATAGCCATATTCAAAGCGGAAACTGCGCACACTTATTTTTTCAGCGAGCTTTTCCGGGTCTTGGATAGGTTCTGTAAACCAAATTTCAAATCCCTGAGTCGTCAATTTGAAATCTTTGACATGAAATGGTGTATTTCCATTGTAGGTAATTCTTTGTATTCCCTCATCAGGTCTTTGCCATCCACGAGCAGTGGATGCATAGTAAATTGATTTGCCGGGTGCATCCATGGCAATGCGAACGCCACCTGCACGTAATTCCTCGGTGTTTAGAAAAAGAGTGGAGGCGCCCTGCCAGGCACCATCGACTTTTTCCATCATTATACGGTTAATCCGCCGCCCGTTTTCGTCCGGGACAAGCATCTGACCATTAAACGGTCCAAAGTTTTCGCTTTTTATAATGAAGGGTTCACCACATGAACTCATCGTTTTTCTGGTCAACTGAACGGAAGGCTGGTTGTGCAGATCATCAAGCATTTTACGGGGAAGAAAAATCGGAGTACCAAAGTTTTTCAGGTCAGGATCCCAGACCAAACTTGAAGGATGGCCGTTGAATGATCCTGGACGAACATTGTAAATAGGGGAACCCCCACGCCAATCTCCTTGATTATCTCCAGACCAAATTTCGCCGTCCGGTGAACGAGTGATTCCATTATGCATCCGAAAGCCACTCGCAAAAGGAGACAATTTACCATTTTTTTCATAATGCACGATCCAACCGCGCAGTTGGTTGGAGGAGAAATTTCGTCCCCTACGACCCTCCTTTGAATATTCACCTCGTGGAGTGTGAAAAGTGGGTCCATTGTGTGAAGCAGTTCCCAGAGCGATGTAGTATCCTCCATTACCGTCCGGGCAGATGGCGTTGGTTTCGTGGTAATTTCCACTGATTCCAAAATCGGTGGACAGGTTATTGTAACGGTCGGCCTTTCCGTCCTGATCGGTATCGATAATCTCTGTCAGCTCTGCCATTTGTGAAACAATAATATGACCTGGCTTGATAAGAATCATGCCCATGGGGTTGTGCAGACCGGTGGCAAATACTTCCCACTTGGTTGCTTTTGGGTCTTTGCCAGGCTTAGCGATCACTACATCTCCTCGCCTGAGGCAGGCGTAAAGATATCCTTTTTCGTCAAATGCTAAGCCTCCCACTTCTGGTGGCATGTCGTTTGGAAAGGCAATGTTTTCAACTGTGTAACTGTTGACCGATCCTGATAATGAGGAACTGAGGCAAAGAAATAGAGAAAGAATTTTTTTCATAATGGCTACTAAGTTAGCGGACGGACTTGATGAAGAGGATGAGTGAATCGTATTCAGCCTGTTCAAGTTTATAGGGGGGCATCATCCCGGTGAGATATCCCTTTACTGTTTTGGCCATTGGATTTTCGATCGATTCTCGAATGTAGGCTTCGTCCACCACCAAAGATGCGCCACTGAGGAATTCTCTTTTGGAACCAAAGGAACCCTTGAGGGTTGGACCGTGGTTTTTCCCACCATCCAGGGAATGACATGCGATACACCCGAGTGAGGTGTAAAGTTTTTCTCCTATCTCCTGGGTCGGTTCTTTAATGATTTCTTTTTTCTCATCGGATGAAAACTGCTCTCCCGCGTTGGGTCGTATTACAACGGTCAGTTTTCCTGGGATTTTACTAATCGTCTCAACCTGAGTAGTAGGGGACGAAAATTGAAGAGCTTCTTTTTCTGTTGTACTGAACTCAAGCCTAAGAGTCTGGGTGGAAGGACCGGGTTGTATTTTTAGGGAAATGTTATGTTCGCCTGATTGGTATTCATAAACGGGTAAACGGTCTGAATCGATTGAATATCCCGAGTAAATTGGTGCATCCAAATCGGAAATTGATTTTCCGTCGATGGATAGGGGGTGTTTTCCCAATGCTTTATAAAAAACAAAACCGTATAATCTGGGCACATATCCAAATCCTTTTCTTCTTCCGCTTTCACGGGTTCCCCAGTAGTTTTTCATATCGAGAAACCCGTCCGTCCATGCATAAAGCAATCGGCATTCAGTGGTATCCCAAACGTAGGATAGTGGTTTACCCAAGTTGACCGCTATAGCCGCAGGAATCCCATCTATCGGTTGGTATTGCTTTGTTGCCTCTTTTCCACTGCTGGGACTGTATTTGGGCGAGGGCAGACCTCGTGAATGGTTTGGCAATACCTCATTTTTCGGCAAAGCCATAGTCGGTGCAAAGGTTCGTAGAATAAGAGGATGTTCCCGGCTCCCCATGGGTTTTAGTTCAAAGGTGAGATACCCTTTTTGAACATAGGGGCTAAGTGTATTATTTTTCTGAGCCTGTGCGTCTTGAACGAAAGGACTATACACAAGTAAAGCAATGAGTGGCAAAATATTAAGAAACTGTAAAAATGTTTTCACGACAATAAGGGTGAGAATTAAAAACGAACCTCTAGGAAGTCTGTTTTCAATCATTAATACAACCAAAATTTTAAATTTTTAATATTTTAAAAACCGAGAGTGATAGATGATTGATCTTCTCTCATTATTTTCTGTGCCTGGCTTATAATAAGCCTTTATAATTTTGTACCCGCTAGTTATTCGGTAAATATATCTGCGTTCTCACAAATACTAATTAGTGCGACAATATTGGTGCGAAATATGAAGTTTAATTGAATCAGCGAATTCAACGGCTCATGGCACTTTTGTGCCTTGCGGTCCGTTTTATCTCGGAAAACAGAACCGATCTTTTGAGGCGGTACATCCCCCAAAATCCTAGAGCTATATTAGCTGTATTAGTGATCACCATAATCAATGTGCTCGCAGCAAAAAAACCAGAATCGCACAGTAAATTATAACTGAATGCAATAATGAATGAAATCCACCAAAGATTTGCAATATCTTGATTGCTCACCTTTTATCCGTGTACCACCACTTGTGTGCCAGTAAGAAAGTCATGTAGGCATCTTCTTGGTTTTCCAAAAATGAACAACACATTAACAAGGGCGAGTAATCCGCCCGCTACAGGAATTTGAGTGATTAAAGAAAAAGCAAGGTACCGGAGTGAATATAGTTTTAAGAACCCGACCTGCTTACCTTCCATATCGACAATTTGAACCTTCATAATTCTCTTACCAATAGTTTGTCCGTGATTGGCAAGAAATACTCCGTTTAGTAGAAGGAATAAACTTTGCCCGACCAGAAAAGCGATCAAGTTTGCGTTTAACGATAGCGGTATTCCATTCGCAGCACTAGATATCAAATGATCCCAGAATCCAGTAACCATCGCGATGCCGATTAGTAAGGGAATTAATATTATTGAATCGATGAGTACTGCACCTACGCGTGAACCTCGTCCGGCTAGTGTAGTGGTTTGTTCGGTCATGTTATTTTTGTCTGTCATATGGGTCCAATAATAGTAATTCGGACCCTAATATCCTATTACAATTTTGATCTCTTTTTATAATTCAATCGTCTGCTCGCGGAATTCGCGCTAATTCATATTGAATGAAATTACAACAGGGACAGGTTTGGGTGAAAGAAAAAGACAGTTACCGGATTACTGAGTGGGCTCGGATGACGATTCAATACAAGCACACCCATAAGTCGAAATTTAAAGAATCAGATGTGATCGAAGTTTCTAAGAAAGAATTTTGCCGACTGATCAAGGGAGCAGTCCTGGAAGAGTCCGAAGATTGATTTTTGGCTCGACCCTAATGGCGTCTACTCATGTAAAGTATTCCGATGTCAATTTCTATAGGTACCCCCTTTAAAAATTTAGCGAAAAAAGTCCTTCTTTGCGGTTCTGGTGAATTGGGTAAGGAGGTAGTGATCGAATTACAACGCTATGGGGTTGAAGTGATTGCTGTCGACTCATACACCGATGCCCCTGCAATGCAGGTGGCTGATCGATTTCATGTGATTGACATGTTGGAGGGGAAAGAACTTAAACGGGTAATCGAATTGGAAAAACCCGACCTCGTTGTTCCTGAAGTTGAAGCAATTGCCACAGATACTTTGGCGGAATTGGAAGCCACTGGATTGGTTACGGTTATTCCCACTGCACGAGCAACTCAGTTAACGATGAACCGGGAAGGTATTCGTCGGCTTGCTGCGGAGGAACTTGGTTTGAAAACATCGCCTTTTCTTTTTGCCGAAACAGCGGAGGAATTTCAGCAAGCTGTGGAATCGATTGGAATGCCCTGTGTGGTCAAACCAATCATGAGTTCGTCCGGAAAGGGGCAAAGTACGATCCATCTTTCAGATCAGATTGAGCGTGCTTGGAAGTATGCCCAGGAGGGTGGGCGTTCAGGAGGAGGGAAGGTCATCGTGGAGGGCTTTGTTGAATTTGATTATGAGATCACACAGTTAACCGTTCGACATGCTGGCGGGACCTCTTTTTGTGACCCAATCGGGCATATCCAAGTAGACGGTGATTACCGGGAATCCTGGCAACCGCAACCGATGTCGAAAACTGCACAAAAGGAGGCAATGCGTTATGCACAAGCAATCACAGATGGCCTGGGTGGATACGGAGTCTTTGGGGTCGAACTTTTCATCAAAGGGGAGGAGGTCCTTTTTAGCGAAGTGTCTCCAAGGCCACACGATACGGGTATGGTTACGATGATTTCTCAGGATCTCTCACAATTTGCTCTGCACGCTCTGGCAATCCTTGGTTTGCCCATTCCGGTTATTCGCCAGGTTGGCCCATCGGCATCCAGTGTAGTCCTAGTGGAGGGGGAATCATCAAATGTTTCTTTTGGCAATTTAGATCAGGCTTTGAAGGAACCCGATACTCAGCTTCGCCTTTTTGGGAAGCCGGGAGTGAGTGGGCAGAGAAGAATGGGAGTGGCTCTTGGACGAGCGGATTCAATCGAGGAAGCCCGTAAGAAAGCAAACCAAGTGGTTGCAGGTATCACAGTTACACTATGAGTGATATTCAGGAACTGATTGATTTACTGGTCCAATTCAGGGACGAGCGGGACTGGGGACAATTTCATGATTCAAAAAATCTCGCTCTTGCCCTTTCAATTGAGGCGGCAGAACTAAATGAATTATTTCTTTGGAAGAAGGATGCGGACAGTGAAAAAGTGGACCGGGATCGCCTCAAAGAGGAGCTGGCTGATGTTTTTGCTTATGCCCTGATGCTCGCCGAAAAAAATAATCTATCAGTCTCGGAAATTGTTAAAAACAAAATACTCAAAAACGCCGAAAAATATCCGGTTGAAAAATCCCGGAGTTCATCAGCGAAATATAATAAAGACTAAGCTCCGGATCCCCGTCCTTTGAAGGTCAGTTCTGCGATACCTGATTTATCCAATTCCCCGAGGCCAAGTTCAACCATCTTCTGATATTGGGCAAGAGTTGCTTTTGCGAGCGGTACATTAATACCTGCCTCCTCGGCCACTGAAATTGCGATTCCGGAATCCTTGGCTGCATGGTCAGCGGAAAAATAACATTCATGGTCCCGTTCAAGCATATCTTCCGCATCGGTTTCAAGTACCCGGGAATTAGCTCCGGTTTGTGAGAAAATTTCACAGAGCATTTTAAGATCCAATCCAAGCGCGTCGCCAATGCCCAAGCCTTCGGCCAGGGCAGCGGTGTTTATATTCATCACCATATTAACCAGTGCTTTAACCTGAGCGGCCCGCCCAGCTTCTCCGACGAAGCGAAGGTTTACGCTTAGGTCATCCAATAAATCTTTTGCGCTTTCGAAAACTTCCCGTTTTCCCCCGATCATTAGGTAAAGGGTTCCTTCCCGAGCCTGGGTTATACTCGATGCCATGCATCCTTCGAGGGTTTGAGCGTTTACCTCAGCTGCTTTTTGTTCGAGTTTAATATGCATGGCAGGCGAGAGGGTGGCACAATTAATAAACAACTTGTTGGATGCTTCTTTAAACAAATTGTCATGTGAATCAAAAAAGATTGTTTCCATCGCAGCATCGTTGGTCACAACAGTCAAAATGATATCAGACCCTGCAGTTACCTCAGCTAATGTGTTGGCGTGGGTACAACCCAATTCCTCCGCCAATGCCCCGGCAATGTCTTTTGCCACATCATTTACACAACTGATCTGGTACCCTTTATCTTTTAAATTTCGGGCCATATTTGCTCCCATTCTTCCTACGCCCACCAATCCGATTTTTTTTTCTTTCGACATCATTATTCTTTATTCATTCTTATTTGTTACAAATCTAAAAAGTCTTTACTTTGAATGGCTTGTATGTTCGTTTGAGTCGACTTTTTTTTACCGTTATTTCTCTTTTTGGCTTCAAAAAAAATGTGGTAAATCCTTCTAATTCAAAAAAATAATCCTAAAATAGAATCTAAATATGTCTAAAATAGTACCTCTCATTAGTTCCGGAACAGCCGGTCCACTTGGTGTTCTTCACCTCCCCCGTCTCTGGCAAAAAGTTTCCCTTGAAGCCGCAGGAAAAATTGCTGATGGATATCCCGGAATCGGTGCAGGGTATGATTCCATGGTCATAGATGCACTTGGCCTTAATGCGGATGCCGTTCGTTCCTTTATTACCGATTCAAAACCTACCTACCCACAGCTTGAAGCATGGATAAGAGAGCAGGACGGAGTGAAATTGGATGAATCCACTATTTCTTCGCTGAATGATTCCATTACCGGTTATATTCATGATGACGCGACCCGTCAGTCCATTTTGTCTGCCAATGGATTATCCGATGGAGATCCAAAGGACGCAATTAATTTGAATAATCTAGACGACTGGTTGGAATTTCACGCATCAGAAATCGCGTAAGTTTGATATTTTCTTCGAATGAAAGCCGGTCCTCAGTGGCCGGCTTTTTTATTGGAGGCTAAATCCGCCAAAAGAAATCATAAACTTAACTTGCCAACATCCCTCAATTTGGAATATGCCTGCTTTCATGTTTGGAATTATAAAAAACAAGATCGGGGAAACTCTCGATTATACCTTTCATGCAGGCTCTGCTAATTGCAGTGATCTTTTAATTATTGGCCATGGGGTCACCGGAAATAAGGACAGGCCCTTTGTGATTGCTTTGGCTGATGCAGTGTCCGCTTCCGGTATAAATGTGCTTCGCTTTTCTTTTGCCGGCAACGGGGATTCTGCCGGCGAGTTTCGGGACTGTACGATTTCCAAAGAGGTGGAAGATTTACAGGCAGTCTTATCCGTCGTGGGCGAAAAAGACTACCGTGTCACTTATGCCGGTCACAGTATGGGGGGGGCAGTTGGAGTATTAGCCGCCGCAAAGGATTCCCGGATCAAATTCCTCATCTCACTGGCCGGAATGGTGAGCACAGAAAAATTTTATGAAACTGAGTTCGGGGAAGAAACACCTGATACTGGTTGCATGTGGGAGGAACCAGACTGCCCACTTTCCTCTGCCTTTGAAAATGATTTGAAAGCCATTTGTTCCACCGCTCCCCAAGCCGCTCAGATCACGGTGCCTTGGT
>JAQXBH010000245.1 GCA_029252505.1 Opitutales bacterium
GCAATTTCAGGATCTTCTCGGACAACCTCACGGACGAAACGCTGGATTGGTTCATCCATTAGTTCGCCAGATGGAAATTGGTTGAGCCACTCCGCAGTGGCGGTTGGATCCTTGCGTGCCCACTGGCTCACCACTTCTTCCATACTTTCCGAGCGGGCTTCCCCCTCGGGCATATTGGCAACCCACTGGGCTGCATCGACAGGATTTTTTCGGGCCCAAATCTCAGCCACATCTTCACTCACTGCGGCCTTCACCTCAGTCTCCTCCATATTGTCAACCCACTCGACTGCACGACCAAGATCCTCACGGGCAATCTTTTCACCAATTTCCCGGTACGCGAAATTTTGTAAAGATCCTTCCGGCAAATTTTCCGCCCAGCGCATGGAAACATCTTCCCCTTTTTTCCATGTCTGTTCAAATAAAATGGATGCAGCACGCCCCCGAACCCGACCATAGGGTAATTCAGACATTAAATCCGTGGCACCGACTAAATTATTTTCTGCCATTCCACTTATTATTCCCACAAAGTAAGGATTTTCTCTTCCTTCCCCACCATCAAAGTTCTCTCTTGCCCATGCAATAGCCTCATCTGAATTTTTTCTGGCCCATGAGTCCATAATTGAACCGGATCCGATTCGTTGTTCAAAACCATCCAAACTCTTTACCCATTCCATCGCACCTTGCGGATTTACCTGTGCCCAACTAAATGTAAGCAATCTCAATTCGCTGAAACGGCTCGGTCCTTCGGGAAGTTTGTCATAAGCTTCTATGGCACTGGCAATATTATCCTCGGTCGGATTATTAAGTAGTTCAGCAAATGCCTGCATTCGAATAACAGGGTTTCCCGATCTCAATCGGTCGGCAATTGAAACCTGCGATTCAAACTCAGCTTCTTGGTCGGAAATAATTTTGCTCTCTTGAACTGGACTTTCATTAATAACGGAAGAATGTCCAATTTTTGAAAGGCTGCTTGATATTGGTGTGTCCACTTTTAAAAGTGGTCGGCTCGAATTAGTCACATCGGACCGATTTACAGATAGAAGTTCACTTTCCATTTTCTGGGTCAAACCGTACCAGTACGAAATTGCCAAAGTAAAAATCCATAAGAACGCTACAAGTAATTTATTCATAATTCTATTTTGATCGAGATTTTCGAGTAACGATAATTTTTAAAATTGAAAAGGCTGAAATCAAGCTCCAAGCGAGGAAAAAACAAATTCCACCAATAGGAGTTAACCGAGAAAGATCTGAATATCCCCAAATAATTCGACCATAAATTGGGAATGAAAAAAGAAGAATACCAAGGATTAATGATATAGAAGATGTCAGGAGCAGAATCGAACGGCTTCCGCTAGAAATCATACAAAACACCAACGATGCCGAAAGGAGGGCATGAAACAGTTGAAAGTTAGTCGCATAATTAAAAGAAAAACGATCACGAGGTGATGCAATGAATAGATCCTCTAAACCATGTGCGCCCCAAGCACTAAGTAGAACTGCTATGCCACCCAAAGCCCCGCTCAGGAACAATAAGACCCAATACCAATTATCACTTTTCACATTATTTCTATTTATATAGCAAAATATACTTAAATATTTAAAGTATATGAACGAAGAAAAGAACTACAAAGTTGCAGATTTTGTATCTATCAGCCCACAGCCTTGTTACTGTGGTGAAACAAAACGGTCATCTGGGAACGATCCTAAACAAATCGAGTCTATGTACATCGTGTCTATTTTCGAAAACAGCCGAAGGCATTACCATAAAAAAGGACTAATTTTTATTATGTTTTGATGGGCGAAGGAATTTTGGAACTCGATCACGATAAAATTAAACTCAAACAAGGTACCACCATTAATATTAAAACCGTTTGCCGACACCAGGCGATTGGCAACCTTACTTTGATCAATGTGCCTATTCCCGCCTTTGATTAAAAAAAGGAATGGATTGAATTCATTAGTTAAATATTCATCCCCATTCGGCTAAGTAATTTGGTCATGATTGCATAAAGAATCACGGTTAATAAAATCCCTACGCCGAGTGAAAAATAAAAAGAAACTCCTTTTTTCATCATCCAAGGCATGACAAGAAACATAGGCAATGAAGGGATAACATACCAAAAGGTTCCCTCTGCATGAGTAATCAATTTTTGTGCATCCTTGGTTTCTTGAAAAATCCAAATCATGCCTAACACAGAAATCAAAGGTAAAGACGCAATTAAACTACCGAGCAAAGGGAGTCTTTTTGAAATCTCAGACACAATCACGATAATCAAAGCGGTAATTGCTATTTTAATGATGTACCAAGCCATATTAAATAATTTAGAAATAAATTAGTATCTTCTAGAAAAAACCTATGTGTTGAAAAAGGAAAGAACAATTTTACAAAAAAGGATACTTTTGAAATAAAAACGGCTATCTATTCATTATGAAAAGTGATTACGATCTTTGTATTTAACGGTATATAACGCTAAAAGAAGCTAATTCTAAAACAAATCGATAGACAATATGTATTTTTGTTAATTTGGATTAATAGGGTCGTATTATTTAATGATTTAGATTAGAAAAGATCTCATTTTGAAGCTTCAACGATTGGCGTCGATCTGTATAGGAATGCTTCTTTATTTTTGTAGTTGATGGGTACTTTTTTTTATAATTTATTTTTAATTCTAGCATCTCAAATGGCCGTACTCACCTTTTGTAAGGGAAGTACGAAGGATATACCTGCCAGGCTAATTTCGGATGGGTTAATCAATACACCTACTATTCAAGAATTTCGAAATAGATTTGAATTTGATAAACTTAGCCTTTCTCTCTCCGGTCGCTTATACTGTCCCATTGACCTAAGATTTGCTGATCTCAATTTCCCCAAAGATGGTTTTGCCTACCTGCCATTTGTCAATGGAGTTAGAAATATCAGTCGAATAAAAATAATCCGAGACCCTGTCACAGAGGAGATACAACCCCATCACCCTTTATTCACGAAAAAAGAAAAATCAGGCAAAAGGTTTGTTTCGATGTGGCAACCTAAAGAAGTTTTTCCAATTAAATCACAAGAAAGCCCTCGAACAATTTCAACCTTACCCGGTATTAACTTTAGCTTCGAACAACCGGCAAACCGTTTTAATCAATCTGTTTTTTCATGGGAGAACTCTAATTGTTTAAAGGAAATAAAAGGCAAAGAGTATTTAATTCCTAATGCCCTTTTAGACGCGATAGTAAAAAGTAACTTTGAACTTTTCTTCCAACAAACCAAGATTGTTGATGAAGAACTTCATGCAATTTATCTAAAGGTATTGCACACAATCCCCCAACATAATGTCGCAAGGGCAACATCACTTAGCATTTCTAATATCAGCACTTATTTAATAATAGGTGGATTAATTTGTTTGTTTATAAGTAGATTTACTAAGGATAGTCACCCCGATTAACCCCATCCTAGCAATAAGCGGTCGAAACCAAGCAGAGATAAACGAAAATCTAAAAGAATCAGCCTAAGACATAACTCATTGGCAGTTCACTATTGGCAGGAAAGAAGGATTTGAAATGGGGTTAATCTATCGTGCGTGACCGCAGGAAGTTTTCTGCTCGATACATTCGTTCTGGATTCATGCTGTACTCATTATGTCACAGCATATCAAAACTACACAAACCAATCGATATTGAGATACTGGTAACAGGTACAACCAATTAAAACGCCGACAGTTACAATCGCCACTAGTTGGATAAAATAAATAATTTCCCTTTGAATTCTTGGACCAAAAATCGTGTCCGAATTAAGAAAATTACCTTAAATTTAAACAGACAACAAAACGGTTTACGCAAACGAAGACCTAACAAATGAAGTAGGGTTTGCTACAGAATCCTAGTTTCCACCTTCTAGAGATTTAAACAATTTAAACAGTGGATTTTTTGTGGTGATAAATAGTGAAATGTCGGAATTTAAAACATCGGTATAAGTTTCTAAGGTTTTAATAAAACTGTAAAACTCGACCGATTCCTTGCTTTTATTAAAAGCGGAGGCATAGATTGCGGATGCATTGGCATCTGCTTCACCGTAAATTTTTTGTACAGCACGGTAAGACTCAGATTCTATTTGTGCTAAGTCTTTTTCTTTTCTACCCATTATCTTAGCAGCCTCTCCTCCCCCTTCAGAGCGAAAACGATCGGCAATTTGGTTACGCTCACTTACCATTCGTTCATATATTCGACGCCGTACTGTTTCATTGTAGTTAATTCTTTTGAAGCGAACATCGAGCAATTCGATGCCAAGTCCCTTGAGTTTAATTGCCGCTTTTTCCAAGA
>JAQXBH010000254.1 GCA_029252505.1 Opitutales bacterium
GGTACAAAGATACAGAAGACAAAGGCTTTGCCTCCGCAAAGTTATTTTTGGACCAAAACGGAAATTTTCAACCGGATCAAAATGAAACTATTTTTGAACCGAACAAAGATGGAACTTTCATTCACCCAGTTCCTCCCGGACAATACTCCCTTTGCATTCAACCTGAAAATCAGGATGCAAATATTACCTTTCCAATTGAAGACAGAAAAGCCTACCTCACATGGGTGGATTTTGAATCAGTTTCACAAAATTTAGACTTTGGTATTCAAGATAACAGTCAAGAAGATCAAAATTCCTCCGATCAACAAAATCCTTCAACTCCCCCCCCACCCTCGGAAGGCGAAGAAGAAAACGAAAATTCCAACGAACCAGTTCCAGAGGAAGTGAATGCACTTTACGAAAGGCTGCTCCAGGAAATGGAATCTAAAAGCGAACCTTTAGAACAAGAAGTTCAAGCAGTTCAAGCAATCACATCTGGCAGAGACTATTGAACACATGGTAAAAAACTGTTCAGCAATGTCTATTCATTCTCAATTCCTGCCTTGGATTATCTTATTTTTTTCGCTTTTACTACTTGGCGTAGGGAAAACTCATGGCCAAAAATTGAGAGTAGAATCAAGTTTCCAGCCGCCCTCCATTACAATTGCAAATAATTCTATTTATAAAATTATTATCCACGGTAGTCAGGAAAACCCTGAAGGTTCACTACCTCAAATACCAGGTATTTCAATTTCCAACTCACCACAAACCTTTCGTTCAGCAAGTTTTATCAACGGAGTGCCTTCCGTCCGATTAGAATTGAGTTTTCAAATTAAACCAACACAGATCGGTTCTCATACGATCCCTCCATGGACGATAAAAGTTGGCCCAAATAGAGTGCAGGTACCTGCAAGTACAATCAAGGTGGTTGCTGCAAATCAAGAGGATAAGATTAAACAACAGGCAGAAGAAAGGCAAAAGGAAGACTTGAGCCAGGCAAGTTTTATAGAATTCATAAATCCAAGGAAATTTTTATTTGAAGGGGAGACTGTGTCAGGTCTAGTAAACCTTTTTATTTGGGATCGATTACCAGTGAGCAGGATTGAAAGACCGCCCCAAAAGGAGGGTGATGCATTCTCTCTGACTGAACTTCGACAACCTCAAGAGAAAAGAAATCAAACAAAATACGGTAAGACTTACACAGTTTTTTCATGGCCAACAGGTTTGACAGCAGCCATCGAAGGTCAACAAAATATCAAATTCAATACCTCCATAAGGGTGCGAGTAAAATCTCGTGGAAATTCTCCTTTCACGAGTCCTTTTTTCAATGATCCCTTTTTTGGATTTGGACGGGAAGAATCACTTACTGTTAAATCTGACCTAATTAACATAGAGGTAAAAGAACTCCCCATGATTGACCGTCCAGACTCCTTCCGGGGAGCGATAGGAAAATTTTCCTGCCGATCAATTCCCGATTCTGATCGAGTGTCCCTAGGGGACCCGATCCGTTTAGTAGTTGAGATTACAGGGACTGGCAATTTCTCCGCGATGCCAGCACCTGTTCTCATTTCCAATAATAATTTCAAAATTGGGCCACCCGCATTTTCATTCGAAGGAAATGAGGTTACGATGCACGAAGGAAAACAATTATTTGAATATATTTTAACCCCCTTAAAACCAGGTTTAATTAGTATTCCAGTCATAACATTTTCCTATTTTGACCCGGCACGAGAAGAATATTTCACCTCGAAAACGATTAATCATCCACTCCGAGTCGACCCAGGAGAAACATGGATTGATCCCACTCCTGTTCAACAGCAAACCGAAACATCCAACTTTACAGTTCCTACCACCGACTTGTTTCAGACTGAAAATGAACCGGGGGAATGGTTTCACAATGTAAAACATAAAACAATAATCAATTCCCAGCTTTTTTGGTCTTTACAGTCCATTCCACTTTTTTGTGCCATTGGCCTAGGATTTTATGGATGGAAGCGAAAACAATCGGGTCGTGACCTCTTTCGTCAAAAGCAGTCTATTTTAAAGAAACAAATGAAAGAAAGCATAACATTTAATGATGCATCCCTCTTTTTTCGGGCAACAAGAGAAAGATTACGCCTTGAAATCGGTACTTTTTACAAACACCCCAATCCATCCTCCTTATCAAGCAACGAACTTACAACCCTTCTTCAAAGCAGTTCAAATGAAGTGGATACAATCGCAGAAATTCAAAAAATTCTTGAAATAAGCGACGACCATGAATTCGCAGGTACCCTAAAAGATCCTCAGTCACTGGAGGATCTTTACAAACATATCAATAACCTGTTAAAGAAAATTCAATGAAATCGCGGATTGTTTTGTCTCTTTTAGCCGTGATTGGCCTTCACTCTTCCCTTTTATTTGGGAGCGAGGAAGATAGATATTTTTACGATGGCGTACGAGCAGAAGCATCGGGAGACTTAGACCAGGCGGTCCAATTTTACTTACAGGCAGCAAAACTATCCCACTCTTCAAACCTGCATGGAAATTTAGCAAATCTTTATTTTAAGAAGGAACAATTTGGACATGCCATTTTACACTTTCGAAAAGCATTACTATTACAACCGACTAACAAGGAATTATCCGTAAACCTTGAATTTGCGTATGAAATGGCTAAAATCCCTCCCCTCTCTAATGATTTTGCATACTCCTATTTTGCCAGTGATACTTTCTCCTTTTGGTGCGTTCTATGCACTCTCGTTTTCTGGTTTGGGTTTCTAATATTTATTTATTTATTTTTCTTCAATCCAAGTCGGGCAGTACTTTTCTATTTTACTGTTGGATGGATTGTTTCAGGCGGACTCAGCGGATATGCAATCCACTTTTCTCACATTCAAAATTCCGAACTGCTTCGAGAAGGCATTGCCATTTTACCGACCGAAAATGAGGTCAATCAAACAAAGAATATTTCACTAAGGCGCTTTGCAGGAGAAACTAACTCTGCAAACACAACTCTTTTACCAGGACAAAGTCTAATTATTGATCTTGGAAAAGAGGGAAAGATTAGATCACATAAAAGTGCGGATGGAAAGAATTGGTTCTTAGCAAGAAGTCAGGACGGCAAGAAAAAGGGATGGATTAAGGAAAATGAATTTGGTTGGCTAATCGACCGAAGTAAACAGGAGTAAAACCTTCAATTTATAATTCAAATTAATTTACTCTCATCTATTTTTTCTATGGATACAAAATCTGCTTGAAATTTATCTTTCAGGATATTCTTAATTCCATCCGGTAATTCAGCGATCTTTTCCTCTATTTTTACTCGATCCACAATCTGTCTTGGTTTTTCATTACTGGATTCTGCAATTTCAGTTCCAATCGTACTGTCAACCTCTTCCACTTTTTGAACCACACCATCAGGAGTATCCCTAACAAATGGCGAAGCACTTTCAATCAATTCTAAATCACGAGTTCCAACCACTCCTGAAGTACTTTTTTCCGAGATGCTTTGTTTCGATGATTTCTCAACAGTCTCAACAGGGGAGACCTTATGCTGAGACGCACTTTCAACCTGATTTAATTTAGGTTTTTTTTTTACATCCTCGGGGATCAAGCCAGAGATTTTACGAATGACGTGATCAATCGAACGGGATCGACCCGACTGAACCGCCCGGAAAAGAGTAACTTCAAAATTCGTCTTTTCCGAGAGTCCCATGCGGACCAAGTCTTCCCCCTGACGCAAGGAATCGAGAATACGAACACACTGCTCAGCTGAACAATTGACCGCCTCCGCTTTTGTACGAAGAGTGTCTAATAATAATTCACGAAATGTGTCCGATAGATCGAGTAAGGCCCGATAAAAATCTAAACCTTCTTTCGAAAACGAATCGGTATATTGAATGATCGCGTTATAATCTCCATCAATCACATATTGAGCAAGAATTTGTATTCTTTCCTTAGAGGCGAGCCCGTACACTTCTAACACATCAGCCTGAGAAATTGTTTTTCCACAAAAGGAAATCATTTGATCGAGAATACTTTGGGCATCCCTCATTCCCCCCATTGCCATTCGTGCAATTGCCTCAATTGCTTCCAACTCAACTTCAATAGATTCGACCTTACAAATTTCCTCCAACTTTGAAACGATTAAAGGGGCAGGAATAGATCGAAATTCAAAGCGTTGACAACGGGAAACAATAGTCGGAAGCACTTTATGAGACTCGGTTGTCGCAAAAACGAATTTCACGTGTGAAGGAGGCTCCTCTAAAGTCTTAAGTAATGCATTAAATGCCTGCTGGCTGAGCATATGAACCTCATCAATCACATAGATTTTGAATCGGCATTGAGTGGGGGCGTATTGGCACTCATCCCGTAAATCTCGAACCTGATCCACCGAGTTGTTGGATGCCCCATCAATCTCAATCACATCCAAGCAACGACCTGCCATGATTGCATTCCCGATATCAGAATCATCCGGAACTTCGAGAGTCGGTCCATCCTCCCAATTAAGTGATTTGGCAAAAAGCCTTGCCGATGTTGTCTTACCCGTACCGCGTGGTCCCACAAATAAATAGGCATGTGCAATGCGACCCATCTTAATCGCATTACCCAATGTTTGAACAACATGATCCTGCCCCACCAATTCCGAAAATTGTTTGGGTCGCCATCTTCTCGCTATAACTTGATACGCATTCTTTGTCATATTGCTCTCTCTTTCTTGCCGTGATCCAAAAGATCACGCAAGCGAAACTTTTGTGAACGACTAGGTTTTAAACATTGATAACAAAACACAAAAAAGGCCAGGCACCCCACAGCACACAGATATTGCGATTACCGCTGCTTCCTTCCGGACCTGACGGAGTTCATCCAATCGCCGTCGCATGGGACCCGACCTAATCTATAA
>JAQXBH010000203.1 GCA_029252505.1 Opitutales bacterium
TGGTTCCCTTACCATAACTAATCCAGACATGACTCGTTTTTTAATCACCTTACAGGACGGGGTTGATTTTGTTTTGCAATGTTTGGAACAGATGGTTGGAGGCGAACTTTTTGTTCCTAAAATTGCAGCCTGCTCCGTTGCTGATATTGCCAACGTGATTGCTCCTGATTGTAAATGGAACACAATTGGACTTAGACCCGGTGAAAAGATGCACGAAGTACTTATCCCAGAGGATGAGTCTAGAAATGTCTTAGAGTTTGAAAATCATTTTGTGATCCAACCAATCCAGTCTTTTTGGGGTAATAAGATAGGAATTTTAGGGGGAGTTTCTTGCTCTGACGGATTCAAATACGCAAGTAATTGTAATTGTGATAACCTTACTGTTGGGGAATTAAAAGAATTACTGTCCGATTTTTTACCCCCCCCTCAATCTACCTGACAGTACCTATTTCGCACGGTGGATATTCTCACCAAAATTACTGATCTTACTGTACCACCATTGGTTGTTGCCGAACTATCGGGAAACCATGGGGGGAATATTGATAAAGCATTCCGCTTAGTCGAAGCAGCAGTTGAGGCTGGTGCCAATGCAATTAAACTGCAAACTTACAAACCGGAAACAATAACGGTTAATGGTAAAGATGACCGCTTTTTATTAAAAGAAGGATTGTGGAAGGGGCGTTATTTGCATGATCTTTATCAAGAGGCAATGACTCCGTGGGATTGGCACAAACCTCTTGCCGATAAGGCGAATGAACTTGGTGCCTTTTTGTTTAGTTCTGCATTCGACGAAAGTGCAGTCGATTATTTGGAGTCCAATCTTGACCCTATTTTGCATAAAATTGCGTCTTTCGAATTAAATCACTTTCCTTTGCTAGAAAAAATTGGAGAGACAAAAAAACCAGTACTTGCAAGTGTGGGAGTGTCAAGTGAGCAAGAAATTAAAAAAGCAATTTCTATATTAGAATCTAAGGGATGCCCACACATTACACTTTTGCATTGTGTAAGTGAATACCCGGCACAACCCGAAGATTTTAATTTGTCTTCCATGCTAGACCTAAAAAAATATTCGAAGGACTTATCAATTGGTTTATCTGACCATTCACCTGGGCATACAATTGCAGTTGCAGCGACTGCTTTGGGAGCACGGGTTATTGAAAAGCATTTTACTCTAGACCGAATGGAAGATTCGATCGATGGTGGTTTTTCCATGTTACCCCACGAATTTAAATCTTTGGTGGATCAAGTCAAATGTACTCACTTGGCAATGGGAACAATTGGTAGTTCAAATCATGTGGTCGAAAAGAAAGGATCCTTTTTTAAACGTTCAATTTTGGTATCTAAGGCAATTCATCGCAATGAAACGCTGACTACTAATAATTTAAGAGTTGCTCGCCCTGGAGATGGTTTATGCCCTAGTTTATGGAATGAAGTACTGGGCAAGGTAGCCAATCGAAATATGATAGTTGGACATCCTTTATCCTTAGATGATTTTCAGAAAAAATAGCATTAATTTTAAATAAATTAGTTCATTTTTGCATTAACTAGTCAAGTGGTGCTATGTTTGGGTGTGTCTCATAGTAAAATAGAGGAGCTTGTTATACCTATTTTTGCGGGTACGACCGATGAACGACTTCGTCAAGCTTGTAGATGGGTATCAAATCATTGCCCAGGTCGATCGCTCACACTTGAGCAAATCGGTAATATTATGGGTGTATCAAGAGAAAGAGTTCGTCAAATTGAAGCACAGGCACTTCGCAAACTAAGGCACCCATCGCGCATCAATATCCTAAAGGAACACCAAGTTTAATACCAAAAGGAATTATCTAACGAGAGGATGTTGAGTTTTCTCTTTAAAAATTATCTAAATGACCTATTGTCGGACTTAGTGAGTAATGATAATAACAAGCTAAATAACCAAGATGCATTTTTATTGCTCAATGGAATTTCGAATGTGGGGCCAGTCTCTGCGAGAAATTTAATCCAGTATTTTGAAGGAGACCCGACAGCAATCTTCCGTGCTAATAAATCGGAATTATTTAAAGTTAATGGTATTGGAAATAAGATTGTTGATTCTTTGATCAATCCTAAAAATTTGGATTGGCTTAGTTCCGAAAAGAAGAAAATTGAAAATCGTAATTCTTCTTTTATTTCACAGCCTGATTTGCCAACCATTTTATTGGAAATTTATGATCCTCCGATCGGGCTTTATGTATCTGGTAATCTACCAAATCGGCCTTTCGTCTCGATCGTGGGAACGAGAAACCCGACAATGTATGGCCAAAAGCAAGCAAGAGAATTCGCGTCTTACTTGACCGATGCTGGTTTTTGTATCGTGAGTGGTATGGCTCGTGGAATTGATACCGCTGCGCATGAAGGTGCTCTAGATGCTGGGGGTCCAACGATTGCCTTCCTGGGCAGTGGTTTGGATATTATCTATCCCCCTGAAAATATAAATTTATATCAACGAATTATAGAACAGGGGGCAGTTATTTCAGAGTTTCCATATGGGCGAAAAGCAGACCGCAGGACATTTCCAATGCGTAACCGTTTAGTTTCTGGAGTAGCACAAGGTGTTATTGTGGTAGAATCAGCCTCATCAGGCGGGAGTTTAATCACTGCTCAATTTGCTGCAGATCAGGGAAGAACGGTCTTCGCTGTTCCTGGGCGCATTGATCAACCCAGTTCTGCTGGTTGCCATAAACTAATTCGTGAGGGAGCAACGCTTGTCCGTACTGCAGTCGATGTGATCAAAGACCTACGCCCCTACATGAATGAAGAACAGTATTTACTTAATTTTGATACTGATAACAAAGAAACAATTCAGGAAAACGCTTCATTCCATAATTTGAATAAGAGTGAGTTGCATCTTGTCAATGAACTGAAAGAGGGAGAGCAACTTTCACTCGATGAATTATCACATAGAACGGGGTTATCAATTAATGAAACAATGGCACATTTAACTCTGCTTGAGCTTAATCATTACATTAAAAAATATCCGAGCGGGAAATACGAAATTATTTAGTCCTGCAGCACTTGTTTTAGATATTGGTTATTACTTTTAATTTTCAATAATTCGGGTTTTCCCTCTTGATTGTTAGAAGGTTTTGAGTTGATGTTGAATTTTGTTTTTTTTCTTTAGGTTCAAATATGATTCAAACTGAAGCCATTACCTTGTCTCCTTATTGGCCTTTATTTGTACTATTGCTAAGTATTTTTTGGGTCGTTTGGGGAATTACAAAACTTAAAGTTCATGCATTTTTAACTTTAATGATCGCAGCTATTATTGTGGGAATGTTATCGGGCCCTTTACCTGAGCTTTCAATTGAAAATAAAGGTCTCTTTCACAATCGATTAGATCTAATCCCCTCTGCAGAAACGGATTACACTTTGGCGATTAAGTGGTCCCTTCTTGGTTTTGGGAATACAGCAGGCGGAGTGGGTTTAATGATCGCACTGGCAGCAATTGTTGGAACTTGTATGATGAAAAGCGGAGCCGCTGATCGGGTCGTGCGTTTTTTACTTTCAATTTTTGGAGAAAAATATGCTGGTTTAGCTCTTCTAATAAGTGGATTCCTGCTATCCATCCCAGTCTTTTTTGATACCGTATTTTTTTTGTTAATTCCATTAGCTCGTGCAATGGCAGTTCGTTCTGGAGGTAAATATTTATATTTTGTAATGGCAATGGCAGGTGCCGGTGCAATTACTCACTCAATGGTCCCTCCTACTCCAGGACCGCTTATGATCGCGGATGGATTGGGCATCGAGGTTGGTGAAGCGATGGTTGCCGGTATAATCGCGAGTATTTTACCCGCCTGCTTAGTTCTATATTTAGCCAAATGGTTTGATTCAAAATATAATTTCCCGATGCGTGAGGTCGCGGGTTCATCAAAGAAGAGCCTGGAAGTTATTATCAATAAATCCAATGAGGACTTACCCTCAGTCTTTTTATCCTTTTTACCAATTGCTTTACCAGTGGTTCTGATTTCTGGATTATCAATCTTGAATCTTGTAAGGATGCATTATACTAATTTCGGTGGTTTAGACTCTGATTGGGGAGTCGGTTTTTACTCAGTACTCTCCTTTTTCGCTGAGCCTAACATGGCAATGGCCTTGGCTGCTGTTTCTTCAGTATATATTTTGTTGAAACAATCAATCCTAGATAATGGAGGTAACCGTGGGAAGCTTACTTCATTTTTATCTAAAGAACTAGAAGAGCCTCTTTCGACCGCCGGAATGATTATATTGATTACGGGTGCTGGGGGAGCATTTGGCGGGATGGTTCGATTAAGTGGAGTGGGGCATTCAATTGAAAACCTTTCAAGTGAATTGAATCTGTCCTATGTCTTACTGGCTTGGTTAGTAACTGCAATTATCAGAATTGCCCAAGGTTCCGCTACCGTGGCAATGATAACTGGGGTTGGTTTAATGGCTGCGGTATTAGGCGATGGAAGCGTTATACCCTATCATCCATTATATATATTTTTGGCCATCGGATTTGGTTCAATAACTCTTTCGTGGATGAATGACAGTGGTTTTTGGGTCGTTCAAAGATTGAGTGGTTTTACTGAGAAAGAAACTTTAAAAACATGGTCCCTTTTACTTTCGGCAATCTCATTAATGGGATTGGCTATTTGCTTAGTTGGATCTTATCTAATGCCGTTGCAATAAAGATATGAAAAGTGAGAGCGTTTAATGATTTATTAGTTCTTTAACCATTTCTAAATTCTTTTGATTGCTTTTAATCATTACAGCACTAAAATTGTAATCAGTTTAGGGGAGTCATTTCGGCGTACGACTGAGAGGCTTACACGTTCCGTAAGCGACCCTTAGAACCTGATGCGATTCCGTGCGCCGTAGGGAAAACTCGACAATTCTGTCGTTTTCTTTCTGGCAAATTAAATTTATAGCCATGATAAAAAAAGTAGAAAACCAACCTAACGCAGAGCATAGTTCCTTTGCAAATTCTCATAAAGTATACGTTTCAGGTGATTCCGTTGGTGTTCGAGTGCCAATGAGAGAAATTTCACTTTCGCCAAGCAATTTACCAGGTGGTGAAACAGAGGAGAATGAAGCAGTGCGGGTTTATGATACTTCGGGCGCTTGGGGGGACCCCGAGTTCCATAAGGATTCAACTAAGGGACTTCCCTTATTACGTGCTGATTGGATTAACCAACGTAATGATACTCAAACAATCGAGGGTCGATCCTCGAAGCCTATTGATAATGGTTACCTTTCTGACAAGCATGCCGACAGGTCCGATGAAAGGTCACAAGAATTGCCCGATTTTGATATTTCTCAAAGAGTGGTATTGCGAGGAAAATCGAATAAGGCGGTAACTCAACTTCAATACGCCAGAGACGGGATAATTACACCTGAAATGGAATTTATTGCCATCCGGGAGAACATGAAGTTGCAAACTTTGGCTGAGAATCTTGAGACTTCACCTGATGCAGTAAGGAATTCCCTCAATCATCAACACAATGGACAACCTTTTGGAGCATCTATACCAGATGAAATTACACCCGAGTTCGTACGGAGTGAGGTTGCTCGGGGCCGTGCTATCATACCGGCGAATATAAATCACCCTGAACTTGAGCCAATGGTGATAGGTCGTAATTTTCTTGTTAAAATAAATGCTAATATCGGGAATTCAGCAGTCGCTTCTTCTATTGAGGAGGAGGTTGAAAAAATGAGATGGGCCACGAAATGGGGTGCAGATACCTTAATGGATTTATCAACTGGCAAAAATATCCACCGAACCCGTGAATGGATAATCAGAAACTGTCCCGTTCCGGTCGGTACAGTTCCTATCTACCAAGCATTGGAAAAAGTAAGAGGGAAACCAGAAGATTTAACCTGGGAGATCTTTAGAGATACATTGATTGAGCAGGCAGAGCAGGGGGTTGACTATTTTACAATCCATGCGGGAGTTCTCTTACGGTATGTACCAATGACGAGCCGTCGTATGACTGGAATAGTAAGCCGCGGTGGTTCAATTATGGCCAAATGGTGCTTATCCCACCACAAAGAAAACTTTCTTTATGAGAAATGGGACGAGATCTGTGAGATCATGGCTGCCTATGATGTGTCATTCTCGATCGGCGATGGACTTCGCCCGGGTTCTATTGCAGATGCCAATGACGAAGCTCAATTTGCAGAATTGAAGACTCAGGGTGAATTAACAACACGGGCTTGGGATTATGGGGTGCAGGTCATGAATGAAGGTCCAGGTCATGTTCCGATGCACATGATTCAGGAAAATATGGAAAAACAATTAGATTGGTGTCATGAAGCACCTTTTTATACATTAGGACCTTTGACTACTGATATTGCACCTGGTTATGATCACATTACAAGTGGTATTGGGGCTGCAATGATTGGGTGGTATGGCTGTGCAATGCTTTGCTATGTCACCCCGAAAGAACACTTAGGTTTACCGGATAGAGAAGACGTGAGAGAGGGTGTTATTACCTACAAGCTCGCTGCACATGCAGCCGATTTAGCAAAAGGTCATCCTGCGGCCCAGTTTCGTGATAACGCTTTGTCCAAAGCACGGTTTGAATTTCGCTGGAATGATCAATTTAATTTATCTCTTGATCCGGAAAAAGCACTAGAATTTCATGATCAAACATTGCCTCAGGAAAATGCCAAAACAGCTCATTTTTGTTCGATGTGTGGTCCTCATTTTTGTTCGATGAAAATAAGTGAAGATGTTCGAGAATATGCTCGGGAAAATGGTTATGATAGTGATGAGTCTGCAGTCATTAAAGGAATGGAGGAGAAGTCTAAAGAATTTCTTTCTTCAGGTGCTGAGATATACTTACCTGAAAATAAAAAGTGACTGTTTTTGTAAATGATGAGCCCAAGAATGTAGATTCTGGATTATCGTTAAGATCTTTTCTTTTGGAGATAGGCATGAATGAACTATCAGGGTGGGCGATAGCTTTAAATGAGGTTGTTGTACCCGAATGTGAAATCGACGGTAATGATTTGTCGGATGGCGATCGATTGATTCTCATACAAGCTACGCAAGGCGGATGAGTGAGTTGCCTAGCATAATTTTAATTTCTCCTTCATCGCAGAAGTCTGGAGAAATTGAGTTGTTATCTAGGTTTTTCGACGCGGGGTTAATGAGATATCATTTAAGAAAGCCCGATTGGTCTGCTGATGAATTATCTGAATTTCTTGATCAAGTTCCCGAGCAACATTTATCAAAGATTGTGGTTCATCGTTGTCCCAGTTTGTTGAATGATTTTCCACTTGCTGGGTATCATCATACATCAACCGAAGACATCCAGGATGTTGAAGGCAGCTGCAGTCGTTCTCTTCATCAAATAAGTGAGTTGAAAACTCTGAAGAGTTCTTTGGACTACGCTTTTTTTGGACCCGTGTATCATTCAATCTCTAAAAAAGGATACACCCCCAAAATATCTTTGAGCGAGATATTTACTTTTTTTAAATCGGGTAAATTAAACGAGTTAGTGAAAGTGCCAAAAATATACGCACTGGGTGGAATTAGGAGAAAGAAAGTAAGAAAACTTGCGGATATCGGATTTTATGGTGTTGCTCTTCTTGGCTCAGTATGGGGAAGTCGGGACCCGGTTCATTCTTTAAATGAGTTTCTCAAGATGGACATTGAATTCCTGTTGAATAATAGGGTGCAATCTCAAGAAAATGCCTCGATTAAAACTTGAGTTAATTTTTTCTTCATGAATCAATTTGGGCCATTAATTTGTATAACTACTGATTCGAGTGCATTATCTCATCATGAGCAAGTTGTTATTTTGATTAATAGAGGAGCAAGATTTATTCAGATCAGAACGAAGTTGCTGGATCATCGCGAAACTCTTTTACAGGTTGAAAAAGCTTGTCATTACGCAGAACAAAACGGTGTTGTTTTAATCATAAATGATTTTGTTGAGATCGCTCGTATTTCAGGTATCACTGGAGTTCATTTGGGGTCTGGTGATTGCTCGGCTTTAGATGCGAGGGAATTACTCGGAGAAGATGCAATTATTGGTACTACTGTACATAATCTTAATGATGCAATTCAAGTGAGTGAAGAAGGTGTCAGTAATTATGTTGGCTTGGGACCATATCGGAAATCAAAAACAAAACATGATTTGGATCCAATTTTATCGGAAAAAATTATTTTTGAAATCATGAATGTTCTATCAGGTATACCCGTTTTTATGATTGGTGGTATTGAATTAAGTGACTGTGAATTAGTCTCTCAGTTTGACTTAGCAGGAATTGCGTTATGTTCTGCATTATCAGGAGAGGGAGAGTACGCATCTTTTGTTCCTGATTTTATTAGTCAATTAAACTCAGTAGAACGAGCAGTAGCATGAGTGGAAAAACTGATACTTTAACAGTAGGTAATTTCGATTTCGAATCTCGCTTGTTCGTGGGAACTGGGAAATTTGAATCGGGTGAATTACTCGGGCAATCACTCTCTGCAAGTGGCTCACAGTTGGTTACTGTGGCGATGAAAAGGGCTAACCCAAAAGCGAAAGAAGATTCGATTCTTGATTTTATCGATTCAAAATTTACCAAGATTTTACCAAACACTTCTGGCGTTCGAGATGCGAAAGAAGCTATCTTTGTTGCCCAAATGGCGAGAGAGGCACTTCAGACAAACTGGTTGAAGTTAGAAATTCATCCGGATCCAAAATATTTAATGCCTGATCCTATCGCTACTCTCGAGGCGACCAAAGAGTTGGCAAGTGAAGGTTTTATTGTTCTACCTTATTGCCATGCGGATCCAGTGTTGTGTAAAAAACTCGAAGATGCAGGTGCTGCTGCCGTTATGCCACTTGGATCACCTATTGGAAGTAATCAGGGACTTGAAACTCGAGAGTTTCTACGAATCATAATCGAACAGTCATCCGTTCCTGTTGTAGTAGATGCGGGAATTGGTGCTCCCTCACAAGCCGCTGAAGCAATGGAAATGGGAGCAAGTGCCGTTTTGGTAAACACAGCCATAGCAGTGGCAGGGGATCCGGTTGCAATGGCGACCGCATTCAGTAAGGCAGTTCAAGCAGGTAGGATGGCGCATTTAGCTGGTATGGGTCGGGTGAGGAGTAAGGCGATCGCCACTTCTCCATTAACTAGTTTTCTTTCCTGATTAGTGGTATGGATTCTTTTTCTGATCAATTTGAAAAAATGAATTGGGCTGAAGTTTCAGCAAAAATTAATTCTACTAACAGTAAAAATATCGAAAGGGCACTCGATGGAGCTGGTAATGGAGGAATTGATGATCTCGCGGCATTACTTTCTCCATTAGCCAATAAGGAATACCTAGAGGATATGGCTCAGCTTGCCAATCAGTTGACGATGCGGAGGTTTGGAAAAGCGATTCGCTTGTTTGCTCCTATTTATCTATCAAATGAATGTAACAATGTTTGTGATTATTGTGGTTTTAGTATGGGGAATAATATCTCCCGTAAAACATTGTCTCCCGCTGAGATTCTTCGTGAAATAGGAATTTTAAGAAAGCTTCAATTTGACCATGTGTTATTGGTTACCGGAGAGTCATCACTAAAGGTGGGAGTAGATTATCTGTACGATTCTATTACCACCCTGAATGAATATTTTTCAAATGTATCAATGGAAGTTCAGCCTCTCAAGAGTGATGAGTATAGTTATTTGATTAGTGCTGGATTGCATGCGGTTTTGGTTTATCAGGAAACCTATGAAAAAAAGAGTTATTCCAAGCACCACATAAAGGGAAAGAAGAGAAATTTTGATTGGAGGTTAAACACCCCTGATCGTCTTGGTCGTACTGGAATTAATAAGATTGGACTGGGTTGTCTTTATGGACTGACCGATGACTGGAGAACAGATTCGTTTTTTGCCGGAATGCATTTAGATTATTTAGAAAAAAAATATTGGCAGACTTCATTTTCAATGTCCTTTCCCCGAATTCGCCCTTTTGAAGGTGAACTGCAACCCGCAGTCGATTTAAAAGATCGAGATTTAGTTCAATTACTGTGTGCTTTTAGAATATTTAACCACGAACTTGAATTAAGTTTATCCACACGGGAGAGTCCCGCCTTGAGAGAAAATTTATTGCCTTTGGGAATTACTACAATGAGTGCAGGTTCTAAAACTAATCCTGGTGGTTATGCAGGGAATGTAGAGTCGCTCGAACAATTTTCAATCTCAGACGAAAGAACTCCCCCAGAAATCGCAGCAATGTTACGTTCTCGTGGTTATGAGCCAGTTTGGAAAGATTGGGATTCTTCTTATCAGTGTCAGGGGGATGTTCATTTAGCAAAGAAGCTTTCAGTTGAACAGTCTACAGAAAATGCAATACTCGTTTCTTAAGTGTATTTGAAAATATCGATTTAGTAGCGAAGATGGAATTTTCTACGGAAGAAAAAAGGCAATATCAGAGACATTTCTCTTTGCCTGATTTTGGCAGTAAAGGTCAAGATCTCCTGAAGAGGGCATCGGTTTTAGTTATCGGTGCTGGGGGGCTTGGGTGTCCCGTTTTGCAATATTTAACTGCCGCAGGAGTGGGAGAGATTGGAATTGTAGATGAAGATATCGTTGAATTTTCAAACTTACAAAGACAGATTTTATATTCTCACGAAGATATTGGAAAATTAAAAGTCGATGTTGCTTCTACTAAGCTTCAACAGTTAAATCCATACATTAAGATTAGCAGTTTTGCGGTTCGATTTAATGCCTCGAATGCAAAGTCCTTGCTTGAGAACTTTGATATCGTCATCGATGGAACAGATAATTTTGATTCACGCTATTTGATCAACGACGCCTGTGTACTTTTTGATAAGGTTTTAATTTATGGAGCGATCAATCAATTTAATGGTCAGGTAAGTGTCTTTAATTTACAAAATGGCCCGACTTATCGTTGTCTATTTCCCAATCCACCCAGCGGGAATGCAGTACCTAGTTGTTCCGAGATTGGTGTTCTTGGTGTTTTACCCGGTATAATTGGTAATTTTCAAGCACTGGAAGCAATCAAAGTGATCACTGGGGTAGGGGAGGTTCTAAACGGCAAAGTTTTGCTTTATGATGCCTTGAACCAAAAGAGTCAGATTGTTACAATAAATCCAATTCCAAAAAGTCGTGAAATATACCAATTATCAGACCAAGTTACCCCGTGTCCGACCCACTCCCAAATTAAAACTGATCCAATGATTACTGAGATAGAACCTAAAAAGTTTTCCGAGATGATTGAGAAGCAAGAAAATTTATTTGTTTTAGATGTGCGAGAAGGTTGGGAACGCGAAGTTGCGATGATAGCTCCTTCTGTTCATATTCCATTAGGAGAATTCTCCTCTTCTGCTGGACCTGATTTACCTAGTGAGATTTCTCGCGATAATAATATTGTAATTTATTGCAAAGCGGGAGTTCGGAGTCGAATGGCATGTGAGATTCTTCAAGAAAAAGGTTATCAAAACCTACATAATTTATCAGGTGGGATTTTAAAGTGGGAAGCCGATGGCTTTCCATTTGCTTAATGCCTACTGTATTAGTCATAGGTGGAACTGATAGCTCTGGTGGGGCAGGGGTATCGGCAGATATTGAAACCATTTCATATTTAGGAGGTAGTTGCCTGCCGATCATTACCGCAGTGACTGCGCAAGGAAATAATGGATTGTTTCATTCTCATGCAATTCCACCTTCAGTATTAGCGAATCAATTAGACTCAATTGACGAACGAAAAATAGATGCAGTTAAGATTGGTATGATCCCCAATCATGAATCAATTGAGGTTATTGCCAGTTATTTAGAAAAAAATGGAACCAAATCTATTGTATTGGATCCTGTGATTAAAAGTTCTTCCGGTTATTCTTTAATTTCTGATTCTGCTGCAAAGAGTTTACGAGATTTATTATTTCCTAATGTTTCGCTGGTCACCCCGAATCTGTTTGAAGCCAAATTTTTTACGGAAGAAAATTATACTAATCATAATCAATACGCTACTCTTGCAGATCAATTGATTAAGTCAGGTGCGAACGCAGTTTTACTAAAGGGAGGCCATGTTGAGAGCCCCCAATGTGAAGATATTTTTCTGTCTTCCAATGGTGAGAAGAGTACTTTTGCACATGAGAGAATACCGAATGGTACAGAGGTCAGGGGTACTGGTTGCCGCTTGGCCAGTTCGATCTCGTACTACTTGGCGATGAAGGAACCTATGTCTAATGCAATCAGTCTAGGAGTTAGTTACCTTCAGGGCTATATTTCACTGAATACATAATCGGTTCTATTTATCTCCCCAACGCTTTTCGAATGAGTTCTTCTGTTGATGCATTTTTACCAAGGTCATCGGATGCCTTTCGAATAGCTTGATCTGCGTCCGTTGCTTTATAGCCGAGTGTGAGCAGTGCGGATACCGCATCGTGATAAGAGCCAAAGCCAACCCCCTCAGCTGTCTCAGTTGATAGGCTTTCACTAGCACCACCAGTTGTTGGAACAGGAGCTTGCGTGACAACGCCCTTAGGCAATACTTTATCTTTCAATTCAACTACGATTCGTTCCGCAGTCTTCTTCCCGAGACCTTGGGCTTTTGAAAGCATTCCAATATCTCCACTTGCAATTGAAGTCTTCAACATCGGTAAGGAAAGTGACCCCATTAAGTTTAAGGCGATTCTTGGCCCGATCCCGGAAACTTTATCCACAATCATACGGAAAAAATCCCGGGATTCGCGGTCCATAAAACCATAAAGCGTTTGTGAGTCTTCCCGGTAAGTTGCCTGGGTATATAGTTTGATTTCCTTACCTAAAGAGGGGAGTTTCTCCGATGTTGTGAGAGGAATATTCACTTGGTATCCAATTCCTCCAACTTGAATAACTGCCATATTTAACTGGCACTCAATTAATTCTCCTTTAATAAAAGCTATCATCTGGGTATTTTTTAAGCAGTAAGTCCGAGGACATCCTGCATGGAATAAAGATTTGCGGGTTGATTCACAACCCATTTTGCCGCTTTTAATGCACCCGCGGCAAAAATAACTCGATCCGTTGCTCGATGGGTCAGTTCAATTCGCTCTCCAGTGCCTGCAAACATTACCGTATGCTCGCCCACGATGTCTCCACCCCGTAAGGCATGAGATCCAATTTCATTCACCTTTCGCTCGCCTGGCATACCTTCTCGGCCGTGAGATATATCCGCATCGCTTGCGTTCCTTGATTCTTTGAGAATTTCTAAAAGTCGATCTGCCGTACCACTAGGTGCATCTTTTTTTAGACGATGGTGCATTTCAATGACCTCGGGGTCGAATCCTGAGTTTAAATCCAATACTTTTGCCGCTTGTTGAGTTAAGAAAAATAAAAGGTTTACTCCCGTGGAAAAGTTTCCGGCCCAGACCATAGGAATGAAATTAGATAACTGTTCAATTGCATGACGATCCTCTTTGCTATGACCAGTTGTGCCAATAACCATAGGTTTGCTATGCTCTTTTGCCAACTGTGCGAGCGAAAGCGTTGCATCGCGAAGGGAGAAATCAATCACAATATCACAATGCTCAATCCCATCTTCTGGTTTATCTCCTAAATCAATTGGGTAACTAATGTTGCAATCATGATCAGAAGAAATTGACTGAATGGCACTTCCCATTCGTCCCTTTGCTCCACTTAATAATATTTTTAAACTCATTGTAATTAAACTTTCAATTTTAGGTTGTGAGCAATTTCCTTTAATAGTTCAAAATTACTGGGGGAGGGAGGTGTAAGAGGTAGTCTAACTTCTGCAGATTGGATAATACCTTTTAAATGTAAAAGAGTTTTAATTGGGACTGGATTGGGTTCCATAAAAATATCGCAAAAGAATGGGTAGTTTTCCACATGAATTTCCCGAGCTTGTTTATAATTATCTTTACTGGCAAGATCTACTAATTGAGATACCTCATTGGGAATAATATTTGAGGCTACACTAATTACTCCCATTGCACCGCATGCCATAAACGGAAGGGTGAGTCCATCATCCCCTGAAAGAACGGTAAAATCAGAATCAAGAGAACAAACACTTTCAGAAACTTTGGAGGAGCGACCACCTGCCTCCTTCAATGCACAGATATTCGGGTATTTTTCATATAATCTGACAATAGTACTAGTTGAAATTTCGATCCCGCAACGAGAAGGTATCGAATATAGTATAATCGGCTTTTCAGTAGATTCGGCCAATGCACTAAAATGAGCAATTAATCCTTCTTGGCTTGGTTTATTGTAATAAGGAGCAACTAATAAAAATGCATCTGCTCCAGCTTGGTCTGCTTTTTTGGTTAATTCGAGTGCTTCTTTTGTCGAATTTGCTCCCGTTCCCGCAATCACCGGAATTTTTCCATCCACAATTTCTACAGTATTTTTTATTACCTGCAGGTGTTCTTGGTCAGATAGAGTAGGGGATTCTCCGGTTGTACCACAGGGTACAAGCCCCGATATCCCTGAAGATAACTGTGCGTTTACTAGGCGTTCGAGGTCAGTATAAGATACCGATCCATCTTTCATTGGTGTGATTAAAGCAGTGTGTGCTCCGTGAAGTAGTTTCTTGTCCATTTGAAATAAATATGTGAGAAAGGATGATTCCCGTCTTTTACACATGTTCTTTCTCCACAGGATTTTTTCTGTGGTCAACTTTTTAATGGTGGAAACTCAAAGGATTCGTAATTTTTGTATTATAGCGCACGTCGATCATGGCAAGACAACCTTGTCTGATAGGCTACTTGAGAGTACCCAAACGGTAATGGCTCGAGAAATGAAAGATCAGCTCTTGGATTCAATGGATTTGGAGAGAGAACGTGGTATTACCATCAAGTGCCATCCTGTTTCTATGAATTATCAGTATAAAGATGGTGAGGAATATCTTTTTAATCTAATCGATACGCCAGGGCATGTTGATTTTTCTTATGAAGTTTCTCGTAGCTTGGCTGCCTGCGAGGGAGCTTTGTTATTAGTCGATGCTTCGCAGGGGGTAGAAGCTCAAACCTTGGCAAATGCTCAACTTGCAGAGGCTCAGGGACTTACCATTATTCCAGTAATTAATAAAGTTGATTTGCC
>JAQXBH010000283.1 GCA_029252505.1 Opitutales bacterium
GAAAGTGCATTTATTGAGAATGCCATGGCAGGAGGAGATAATTGCGCCCGCGGATTAGCCTTGGGCATACTCTTGGGTGCGGCCAATGGTCTTTCTTCCATACCAGAGAAATGGGTTAAAAATTTAAAGGCCCAGAAAAAACTATATATGTTTCTCGAACAAGTTAGCAAAACAAGCCAGGCTGAAAAGCAGACTCAGAACTAGAGTCGAAATATTTTCACTGGTTATTTCTAATTTTAAAAGTTTTTGTTTAGTCTCCTGAACATATTCTATTGTTATTGAATTTCTGAAATGATTTCTTGGGCAATTTCCTTGCAGCCAAATTTATTTAGATGATCATCATCGTAGTAATAAGGAATAATACTCTTCCTCTCGCCTGAAAAGAAATAAGAAAAATGAGCATCTTGATTACTCAGAAAATGATGAGGATATATTATTTGAAACGAAGAATTAACCGAAGCAATTTTCTCTAAATGATTAAGTAATTTCTGGTGTAAGGAAATGTATTTGGAAACTGAAGTATCAAACCAATTTTCTCTTTGAAAAAAACTTCTTCCGATGTTCGGTCCCCAGAATGGAGATTCGGGAAACGGAGCAACAATGAGTATTTTAGGAACTAAGGAAGATAAGTATAGCACTCTACTCTCAAAATTATCAAAAAATACCTGAGGGAGATCTGGTTGAACAGTATCGTAAAAGTAATTATCTTTAGATCTCGAATGCCTAAAGGAAATTAATATGGCTTTGGCTCCGTCTGATTCTATTTTCATTTGCTTACGCCAAGCCTTCAAAAAACTTTCTTCCGTATTTGGGTTGATCGCCAAGAAATTTGTTTTGAACTTTTTTTCATATGGATGAAAACCTCGCCATTTTTTTAATTCACACATCTCCCCAAGACTAGGTATTAGCATTCTTGCATGGGAATCGCCCAGTAACAGAAGGTCGTTTCCCCTCTGGGATAAATCTCCAAAATAATATCCTTTTTCTCCTCGGTCCGAATCGTAATTGTCTCGTGCTAGATCACGAACGGACTCAGAAAATGCCATGTTCCTTGGATTAATCCCAAATGTTGAGATTTCCTTGGGAAAAAAGCCCAGTCCTAGAAGTACCAACATGGGTATTATCAACCATCTGACCGAAAGCTTTTTTTCACGGAAAGGCTTTTCCACAAAGTGAAAACTCAAGGATCCCAATAAAAGAGAGGTTAACAACGCAATCCAAATTATCGTAATTGGCAAATGGCTGGGATGAATTACAAAATGCCGGCAAAGAGAAAGAATAGGATGGTGCCAAAGATAGGCTCCGTAACTAATTAAGCCAATGTAAGCCAGTCCTTTAAAAGAAAGTATGACGTGAGAAATCTGACCAGGTTTACAAAAAGTAATCACGAACATCGTTCCGAGTACCGGGAATAAGCACCATAGACCAGGGGACTGAATGGACTGATTAAGATAGAAAAAAGAAAAAAGTACTAAAAAAAGACCAATCAAAACCAGTCCTTCGTAAATGATCTTGGGTAAATCAGCAGTTTCTCTTCTATTTAATAAAAAACACATTGCCCCAGCAGCGATCTCCCATCCCCTCGTTGGAAGAAGATAGAAATTCCATTTCCCCAAGAGTTCAAAACCCAGATGAGCAAACACAAAGGACAGACATGCCACAGCAATAATTACCCAAGAAAGTGTGGTTTTACCAAAACGAAATGCCAGTAAAAATAAAAACGGATAAATCAGATAAAACTGTTCCTCAACTGCCAAACTCCAGGTATGCAAAAAAGGGACTAAATCAGCGGAATTTGCAAAATATCCAGTATTTTGGGCAAAGTATATATTAGAGAAAAAACCTACAACCGAAAGAACCGACCCTCCAAGAAGCTCACTTTCCTGATTAGATGGGCGGGCTACCAACAAATAAAAAAGGGAGCATAGGATAAGCATGAAATACAAAGCTGGAAGAATCCTGCGAATTCTTCTGGCATAAAAATTTTGGACAGAAAATTGCCCCCGTCGTACTTCCTCAAAAATAATTCCAGTGATTAGGAATCCACTGATCACAAAAAATACATCCACCCCTAAAAAACCCCCTGGACACAATTCAGGGAAGGCATGGTATAGAATTACCGGCAAGATAGCTAAGGCACGTAAACCGTCAATCTCGGGTCGATAATTCATTAGCTAGAGTTAACGCAATAAAAATATTAGAAATATTTGCATAGAAATTAAGGTTGATAAGTTTTACCTGCTTTCTTCAAAGTTTCGACTAGGTACGATATCTCTTCTTTTTGGTTATCCCCTCGCCATGCTACAGCAGATTCCAAAAAAATTCTAGGTTTGCTCATTTTAATAAAGACGACACCGCTGTGTGGCATAGTTTTAACATCATCCGGTAAAATGGCCACACCTCCTCCCCCGGCAACATGGGCAAGTAAATCAGAAATGCCTTCTGCTTTAATTCCTACTTTGAATTGAAACTTTGCGACTTTTGAAATCTCAGCCAATAACTTTGGTCTCTGGGAAAAATGTTTTTCGTCCAAACTGACAAAGGATTCACCTGCCAATTCAGAAAGTTCAATTGATTTCCTCAAAGCAAGTAGATGATTATCTGGAAGAACTAACGATAGAGGAACTTTTAGTATGGTCTGATAAGAAAAGTACTTTTTGACATAAGGACTGGGGTTACCAAGTAGAGCCAAATCAATTTCTTTATTCCTTAGGGCAATCTCTTGCTCAACGGGTGACATTTCCTGAATCTCCAAGGCAATATCAGCAAACTGATGCTTAAATTCTCTCATAGCCTTGACCATGAACCCACCGATTACAGGTGCAATATATCCAAGTCTTATTCTTTTGGATAAGTTTGGGTTATGTGGATTCAACGCATCTTTCATTGTCCTGACCCTACACAATAAATCTTCCGCAAAAACTACTGCCATTTCTCCCTCCTTTGTAAGTGTCAACCCACGTGAATCTCGCTCAAATAATTTTACTCCAAGCTCATTTTCAAGATCTCGAATTTGCCTTGAAACAGCAGGTTGTGAAACCCGTAATTCTTTTGCCGCACGGTTTATACTTTTTTCATTAGATGCGGTTAAGAAATATTGTATATGTCGAAGCTCCATCCGCTATAACCAAAAAGCATAACTAATATAAAGACAAGGTATTACCCCTAAGGAGTGAAAAATGATACTCTCTTGAAACACTAATTTAACCAAAGAAAGGAAAAATAAAGATGAGTATGAATAATAATGAAGATTCCGATGGACCAATCATTGCCTCAAAATCACCAACTGTATTGGATTTAAAAGCAGGCGAATATTGGTGGTGTAGTTGTGGGAAGTCTTCCAAGCAGCCTTTTTGCGATGGATCTCACCAAGGAACCTCATTTCTGCCTCAAAAAATTGAAATTAAAGAAGACTCTAAAGTAGCACTTTGTAATTGTAAGCATTCTCAAATTGGAGCGTTTTGTGACGGCACACATGCTGGTCTTTAAGCTTTCGATTCTTAGTTATTCATGAAAAACGCAGAAAATATATGTGCAGGAATCTTGGGGAGTTCCTTCCTTGTTTTTGGATTCAATTTCTTTTTTCAGTTTTTTTCCATGCCTGCTCCACCTGCTGACTCATTAGTTATTTCTTTTTTTCAGGCAACTGGGCAAAGTGGTTTCATGGCATTTGTAAAAATCTCTGAAATCGTGTCTGCTTTACTTATTATTATTCCAAAATTCAGGAATTGGGGGCTTATCATTTTAGGCCCGATTATTGTAAACATCATTGCTTTCAATGTATTTATTGCTGCGGGGGCGGCAATCTTTCAACCGCCAGTGATTATTACCTCCATACTCTTTCTCGTGGTACTATGGTTTAGGAGAAATGACTTCCTCGGACTTACTCACAATAATGAAGTAAGGGATAAATAGTACTCTCCACTTACTAATATTAGGTATTAGTTAACTCCGAGCAGAACATATTCAGGAAACAACCTAATGATTGGGCAAAATTAGGTTACCCTTTATCTGCTCGGATTTTCTTGTACTGGTTGTTAGATTCTCCTCCCAGAAGTTAAAAGTTTTCGGTTAATTATCGAATCTCAAGCAATCGGTCAGACTCCCGCCCATAACCGAGCACATCGATTTGATTATTCTGTACCCGGAAGATGGAATAGGCTGATTCATTCGTATCCACCATGCCTTTGCAGGTAAGGTAGTGAATTCCGCTTTTGATCCCATACTTACCCTTGTGGTTGTGCCCATTTATATAAGCCTTTACGCAGGAAAATTCTTCCAACAGAGCGATCACTTCCTTTGCATTCCATAAGTTGTGAGGGTCGGGCGGATAGACCGGAAAGTGGCAAAACAGGATCACTTTTTCCTGTGCTTGTTCCGCCCTCTTTAATGTGTCACTCAACCATTTAAACTGCTCGGATCCAAGACCTCCATTCCACTTGGGTGATTTTATCTTCTTGTCCTGGTAGTACTTCTCCGACTCCCGGTACTTTTCCGTTCCTTTTGGGTAAGCGATAAAACTTAAGTCATTTCCATCAAGGCATATGAAACGCCAGTTTTTGATTTTAAAATCGTAGTATTTTGAGGGCATACACAACTTTTTCGGAACCAATTCTTTGTACTCGTCTGCGACTTCAAAATCATGGTTCCCGAGCACATGGTACCCAGGTGCATGTAAAGAATTATAGATTGGAAGTATCTCATCAAAACTGGAAAAATTACGGTC
>JAQXBH010000010.1 GCA_029252505.1 Opitutales bacterium
CATGCTCATACATTTTATCCAAGTTACTTAATCAAAAACAGTGAGGAAGTTCCTCTGCCCGGTAATTCTGGGAAGAGCTTTTACCAGGGCGGGACTCACGCTCAATTGGAAATCTTCAAGGAATCAATCGCCTTTATAGAGAGAGAAAAGAATCGACCATTCTTTTGCTATCTCCCTTGGACTCCTCCGCATGGTTTATGGGGGATAGATAAGGATGATCCATCATGGAAACTCTTTAAAGACAAACCTTGGACTGCAGGACAGCAGACAAAAAATGACGCAAAAGTCTATGCCGCTTTTATGCATATGGTAGACCGGCAAATCGGAGAAGTTATCCGTTTACTGAAGAAACTAAAGATCGATCAAAACACCATATTCTTTTTGACTGGAGACAATGGTGGACAAACTTATTTTGCCTCCAAAGAACGCCCTCATGGCTTTTTCGCTCCCAATCTCAACCCCAGGACAGCTGAAAGGTTTCGTGAAGGAAAAGGCTCTCTCTATGAGGGCGGTTTAAAAATTCCATATCTCGTCCGATGGCCCGGGAAAATCAAGTCAGATTCTATTTCTAATCATTTATTTTACCACCCGGATGTTATGCCTACCTTGGCAAAACTTACGGATTCAAAGTGCCCCAAAACGGATGGTATTTCTTTTTTACCCACTCTTCTCTCCAACGGAAAACAAACAAAACATTCTCATATGTACTGGGAATACCAAAAACAGCAGGCGGTTCGTAAAGATGAATGGAAAGCTTATCGTAACAAAAAAGGAAATTGGGAACTTTATGATCTGTCCGTTGATATTGAGGAGCAAAATAATCTGGCTGATAAAGAAGGAAAGATACTTCAGAATCTAATTGCTCTTGCTGAATCCTCTCATCAACCGGCCCGTCAGGGAAAAATTCTTAATCAGGCACTCGTAGATAAAGACCGGAGAGAAGCACCCCATGAACGAAATTTGCAATTTAAGAAATCCAAAAAATATAATGTTTTGGTCTTCCTCGTGGATGATCTTGGTTATATGGACATCGGAGCAAATAATCCTGATTGTTTCTACGAAACTCCTAATATTGATAAACTCGCTGCCACCGGGATGCGTTTCACTGACGGCTATGCCGCAAATCCAGTCTGCTCCCCTACTCGCTACAGTTTAATGACTGGGAAATATCCAACCCGGGTAAAGGCGACTAATTTCTTTTCCGGAAAACGGTCTGGCAAATTCAACCCCGCCCCCTTGCATGACAAAATGGATTTGAATGAAATAACCCTTGCCGAAATCCTAAAAGAGCAAGGATACAAAACCTACTTTGCCGGAAAATGGCACCTCGGGCCCAACAAACAATGGTGGCCTAAAGCTCAGGGCTTTGATGTCAATATGGGAGGGTGGACAAAAGGAGGACCCTACACTGGGAATCAGTATTTTTCTCCATTCAAAAACCCCGAATTGCACCCGGATAGTCCGAAAGGAGAGCACCTTCCCAACCGATTGGCAGAGGAGACCGCAAACTATATTAGCAAAAATAAGGACCAGCCCTTCCTTGCTTATCTGTCTTTTTACTCCGTACACACACCGCTTCAGGGAAGAAAGGATTTGGTTGAAAAGTATAAGAAAAAAGCCGCCAAAATCTCAGGAGAAGAATTTGGCCCTCTCCACGATCGCAAAGTCCGAATTCTCCAAAAGCATGCAGTCTATGCCGCAATGGTGGAAGCGATGGATGAAGCGGTGGGTAAAGTTCTCTCAGCTCTCGATGAAGCCGGGGTTTCAGATAACACCATGGTCTTTTTCACATCGGATAACGGTGGGCTTTCCACATCCGAAGGTAGTCCAACCAGCAACCTACCCCTACGCGGAGGAAAAGGATGGGTTTATGAGGGTGGAATTCGCGAGCCCTGGATTATCCGATATCCCGGAATTACCAAGCCCGGCTCAGTGAATAAAGAAATGATTTGTTCGATTGACCTTCTTCCAACCGTGGCAACTGCAGTTGAGGCTAAACTTCTGCATCCAGTGGATGGCATAGACTTAACCCCAGCCCTAAGAGGAAAAAAACTAAACCGAGAAGCCCTTTATTGGCACTACCCTCACTATTCCAATCAAGGCGGAATTCCTGGGGGTGCAGTACGCATAGGCGATTACAAACTCTTTGAAAACTATGAAAATGGAAATGTATCCCTATACAATTTAAGGAATGATATCGGAGAAACCAAGGACCTATCTTCGAGTGATCCAAAAAGAACTAAAAGCATGAGAACCAAACTGCATGCCTGGTACAAAGAAGTGGATGCGAAATTTCTTCAACCCAAAGGAGAATCAACGAACCCCTGGAGTCCGTAATTACTTACTATGAAATATATATTTTCAAGTATTGCAGGCTTACTTTTACTTTCATCAGTATGGGCTGAAAAACCCAATGTAATTCTCATCATGACAGATGATCAGGGTTATGGAGATCTTGGCTGTCATGGAAACCCCATTTTAAAAACTCCAAACTTGGACAAATTACATTCGGAATCCGTTCGGTTTACTGACTTTCATGTTAGCCCGTTCTGTACCCCCACACGGGCTGCATTAATGACTGGGAACCATCCAGGTGTGACTGGTGCTTATCGAACCAGTGCTGGCAGGACCATGATGCACCCCTCTGAAAAAACCTTAGCCCACCTCTTTGCTGAAAATGGCTACAAGACCGGAATGACCGGGAAATGGCACCTGGGAGACAATGCCCCGCACCGTCCACAGGACCGTGGTTTTCAGAATGCGGTCTGGCATCGATGCGGTGGAGTTGGGCAGGCATCCGATCATTGGGGAAATGATTATTTTGATGATACTTACGAACGCGTCCGTCCGGGAAGCCGGATTGGAACTTTTGAAAAATTTGATGGTTATTGCACCGATGTATGGTTTCGCGAAGGAATGCGGTTCATCTCAGAAAACCAGAAAGAACCATTCTTTCTTTATATCGCCACCAATGCTCCCCATGGTCCCTATCGGGTAGATCCAAAGTGGGCTGAACCTTATCAAAGAAATGAGGTCAATAATGCCAATTTCTTTGGTATGATTGCCAATATCGATCACAATCTGGGACTCCTGCGGAATCATTTAAAAGATTTAAAACTGACGGAGAACACCATCCTGATTTTCATGACCGATAATGGCACATCTGCAGGATGTAAGTTTCCCGGTTTAGATACCGAACCTACCTTGGGTTTCAACGCGGGGATGCGTGGAAAAAAATCTTCGATCTATGAAGGTGGTCACCGGGTTCCCTTCTTTCTGCATTGGCCAGCGGGAGGAAATACAAAAGGAAAAGATATAAAAACTCTGACTGCTCACATCGATGTCCTTCCCACTCTTGCCGATCTATGCAAATTAACAAAGCCTGACAAAAGCTATGATGTTGATGGACTGAGCCTGACTCCTTTACTGAAGGGTAAATCAAAAAATTGGAATCGGAAGTATCACTTTTTGCAGTACCATGGAGGAGCTTATAACAGATATCAGCCTGGTCCACTAACTAACTCAGTGGTGATGACAGAAAAATGGCGACTTGTTAACGGTCCTGCCAAACAGGAACTTTACAATATTCAAGCGGATGCAGCTCAGAGAAAAAATCTTGTTTCCCAGCAGCCCGAAATAATTAAGGAACTCCTTCAAGCTTATGATTCATTCTGGAAGCGAGTGTCCCCCGGTCTCGTGCCCGTTGCGATCGACATTGGTGATCCCAGTGAAAATCCAACCGTATTATGTTCACAGGACTGGAGACCAAATACTGGAAACCCTCCATGGAATTTTAGTGCGATTAAAGGACTGCCCAAAGTCACCTACCCATGGTTGATCCGAGTGACCCAACCGGGGAAGTACAAAATTACACTCCGCCAATTCCCTCGCGAAGCGAACAAGCAGATCATTGGAGTAAAAGCGAAGGTGAAAATTGCGGATATCGAAGTGGAAACGAGGATTGAAAAAGATTCCAACGGGGTAAGTTTCGAATTGAATTTGCCGCGAGGGACATCAGAGTTATGGACTTACATCTTCAACGAGAACGGAGAAGTGGGAGGTGCTTATTTCACCGAAGTTCAAAAAATTTAAAAATACACCCCCTCACTTTCAAGTTAATCATTTCACTTCCTTCCCCAAAAAATCTCGAAAACTACAGTATGAAAAAATATATTCTCCTCTCCCTCATCACCCTCTCATGCTTCCTTCATGGAAAGCATCATCAAAAACCCAATGTAATTTTTGTCCTCGCGGACGACCTTGGTATCGGTGATATCTCCCCGACCAACCCAGACTGCAAAATCAAAACCCCGCATCTCCAGAAAATGGCGGAGGAAGGAATCACATTCATGGATGCTCATTCATCAAGTTCCGTGTGTACACCAACCCGGTATGGTGTACTAACCGGGCGCTACAATTGGCGTTCCCGTCTAGCCAGGGGTGTTCTCAGCGGTACCAGTAATCACTTAATTCCTGCTGAGCGGGCGACCGTGGGGCATTTACTTCAAAAAGCTGGTTATCACACCCAAATGATTGGTAAGTGGCACCTAGGGTGGGACTGGGCCAAAGCAGATAAGAGCCAAAAAAAATGGAAAGATATTGATTTCACAAAGCCGGTGAAAAATGGTCCTGATATCAATGGGTTCACTAATTACTATGGGCACTGCGGATCTTTGGATATGCCTCCCTATGT
>JAQXBH010000040.1 GCA_029252505.1 Opitutales bacterium
GGTTCATGGATCGCTTCTTTTGAATTGATGGAGAAAGTCTTGGAATTCCCAACTTGTAAAGTCATTTCATGATCTAAATTATAGCTGCAATGCCCAAATACATATAGAGGGAGTTGGGGGTACACTGGGATAGCCGTAGTCCATGTATTCTTTGATTTTTTTGCCACAGCATTATGCCAAAAACGGGTACGGGAATTTGGATCGTAGCTATAGTAGATTTTAACTGCAGCTAAGCGATCGATTACTTTTGGCGATACGGAAAAGGTGGCCATTCCTTTGTCTATTGAGAAACTAGATGATGGCGTTTCGGGGATTACAATCTGTTCATCCCCCAAATATTTCTTAAACCAAAGATTAAGCACTGCCCATTCTTCCGGTCCTGGACCATGGTTATAGTGCACATTGGAGGATACTCTCCAGTCGTCATGAGGAAGCAAATCCATCGATCGATAAATTCTTTCGAAGGTGGAGTGGAAATCGTTGGATGAGGTAATGAAGGCGACCGGACATTTTACATGGGGCCAATAAGCTTCCGGATCAATTGAATTTTTGTACATTTCAAGATTTTGAAATTGAGGACGCTTGCTGCTTCCGACAATTCCACCCGGGAAATCCACATATTTAAATCCAGTGCCACCAACAAAGGGAGCGACCGCTTTAAGCCGGGGATCAATCGCGGTAAGGGCAGTAATCATTCCCCCCATGGAGAAGCCGGTGAATCCGATTTTATCGGCTTCTACCTCGGACTGCTTTTCCAGGAAAGTAATCGCCCGCCGACCCGCCATCGAGAGAAGTATCCAATTGGAATTCCGGGGACTGGGAATGGGGTCGATCGAAAATTCATCAGGAAGCAGATTTACCTTCCATCCTTTGCGTAAGGCTTTGGAGTAGAATCTCGGGCCTTGTGTAGGATCCACTTTCCCCCAGTCGGTATTGGTATCAATATCCTCTTTTACGGGCCGTCCGAGCCAATTGATATCAATGTTGGCAAATCCTTGTTTTGCAAAATAAACGCTTCGATTTTTTTCGGCACGTTGTCCGCCACCGTGAGACCAAACGAATGCCGGATGCTTTCCCGGTTTACTCGGAAAAGAATAATAGGCGGAAACCCGTGAATCTGTTCCCTTGAACCGACCGACTTTATAGGTGAGGTATTGGGTGGTGACCTCCTCTGTTTTCCATTCTTCAATGATTTTTACCTCGAGTTCTTCAGCCCGTGCATCATAGCCTTGCCAAAGTTCGAGTGCGGACTTCGGGAGTTTATCTGGATCACTGATTGGCGTAAAAGTATCCTTGGCTGATAAATCACTGATCAAGCAGAGTAGGAGGATGAATTTTTTCATAGGCAGAATATTAAAAATTAAATTCTATGACTGAATGACCGAACTGGGTCGACCGGAAATTGGAAATTAAAGAAAATTTATTTGCGGGCAAATGCTTCGCTAGTGGCAATTTTAATGATCAGATCACGAAAGCCTAGATTTTCTAAAATTACGGACTGAGCAATAGATTTAGCTTCGTTTTTATCCCGTAGAGTAAGGACTCTGCCGGTGGCATAGGTCATGAGTTTTTCTGCAAGATTTTGAGCCAGTAGATTTTTCTTAGTTAGGAGTACTTTTCTGAGTGTTCTGGGACCATGAATCTTTTCACCCGTGGTTAAGGTGGAGGTTCCGTCAATTGGTTTGAAAGGAAATAGTTTCGTACTTTGGGTGGAATTTTTCCAAAAACGCGATCGGTAATAGGTTGGGCGGTAACCGCCAACTGGGTCAAAATATTCAAGGGGGAAACCGTAGGGGTCAATCTTGGCATGACAATCTGCACATGCTTGAGAAGATCGGTGTTTTTCAAGTAGCTGCTTAACGGTCTGGGCACCCCGGACATCGGGGTTAATCGGTTCAATATCGGGGGGAGGGGGAGAGGGCGGTGTGCCCAGCAGGCTTTCCAGTACCCAAATTCCACGAGTTACGGGTGATGTGTC
This sequence comes from Opitutales bacterium, assembly GCA_029252505.1. Lineage (GTDB taxonomy): Bacteria > Verrucomicrobiota > Verrucomicrobiia > Opitutales > Seribacteraceae > Seribacter. Next base: position 1,979 of record JAQXBH010000040.1, read on the forward strand.
GACGCCGTTTGCGGTAAGGGTAAGGATGCTTGCCTGCCCCAGTAAACCGCCCCTTATGCTGTTTCCCGGAAAAGAGACTTTGCGAAAATGAATACCTTCGATGTCCTCCATTCCGTAATGACGAGCGAGGTCTTGATTGATAAAACTGTAGTCGGATTGAATGAAATCAGTTAGGGGGATATTTTCTTTGATGGCATGGCTAAGAAATTGGAGTGTTTCTTCAATCATGGCTTCCTTTAACCCATAGCGATAATATTCCCGGTATTTGAGAGAGGCTGGTGGCATAGTTCCGAGTTTATCTAGCCGAAGCCAAGACTCGGCAAACCCATGGACAAAGGATTGACTTCGGAGATCATTGATATGTCTGAGTACTTGTTTTTTTAAATTTAAACGATCAATAATTTTGTTCTCCTTAGCTGAGTTAAAAAGTTCATTGTCGGGAAGAGAGGACCAAAGGAAATGGGACAGACGGTTTGCCACTTCAAAGGGGGATAACTGCTCATTTTCTCTTTGCTCTTCTTTGAGGTAGAGAAAATCTGGAGACACTAGCATTGCTTTGAGGGCCAAAAAGAAGGCTTCTTCTCGATTGCGACTCATTTGTTGACGAGCTTTCATTTCGATTTCCAAATACGGTCTTATTTCTGATTTGTTAACGGGTCGGCGAAAGGCTCGTCGGGCGAAGCGAGAAAATGCTACTTCAAGATTTACCTTGGAAAGATCTTTTTCCCCATCGAGAAAGACCTGTTGAGCTTTGCTCCTGTAGGTGAGGGGAAGTGGACCATTTATCCGAAAGTCGTGGAGCCTTATCACAGGGCCTTTCCAAACATCGGAAACGATTCGACCGGGAACCAGATCCTTCCCTACTATATGCCAGGCATGCGAGCCCTCTTTTCCATGGAATTCAATATCAGTGTGATATTTTTTACAGATATCTCGCATCCAATAGTCTGAAGGTCCCGGTCCATTATCCCAATTAAGAAACGGCACATCTCTTTTGTCCAACCAAACAGTTACCGCGAATTTTTTAGGTTTATGATCAGTTAAATCCCATAGCCCGATTTTAGATCTTGATTTAACGGAGTCAGATGCAGTCCCTTTGGTTCCGCGGGATATAAAAAGAGCCAGTTGCATCGGGGGGGTTAAATTCGTGGGTATCATCTTGCGATCGTAGGGATGAGTTAAGCGACGAATAGCCTCCGCTGTTAAAATAATTTTATAATAACCAGAAGTCTTAATGCCTTTGGTTTTTCGATACCAATCATGAGGAAATGTTCCTAAGTCAAAATGATCCGATATCTGTTTCTTGCCGGCGGCAAAGTCTAAGTATTGGTTGGGTTTGTAAATGCGGTACATCCATGGCGTTTTTTCCTGCCGGCTTGGGTATCCCCAATCTTTTGGGGCTATGATTTCGTTGGTAAGGGGTATTTCCTCATCGAATCGAAAAGCCATTCTTAGATACCGTTCTGCGGTATCCAGATATGCATTGAGGTGCTGGTCTGAAAGTGTAAGAGCATCGCCTACATTGGTAAATCCATGTTCATTTTCATCGGTCGGAAAATCTTCAGTAAAATCAAAAGGTAGGTTTTCGAGACCAAGCAGGTCACGCATGGTATTCTGGTACTCCCTGCGATTAAGTCTTCGTAAGACAGTTTGTTTGGGCCCTTGATCTTTTTCGTGTTTAAGTAGAGTCTTTGTGATCCAGGCAATAGCATGTCTAGTTTCTTCCGCTTGGGGTTGAGCAACTCCATTTTTTTGGGGAGGCATTTCTCCCAAATTGAGTTGATCCAGAATGTCGTGCAGTAAGTAGACTGAGTCGTCGTCTGCTAGGTCGATGGTACGCTTGCCGGATAGATTTGTGGATAATTGATGAAATGTACGATCCCCTTTATCTTTTTCGGGACCATGACACTCGATACAGTAATTCTGCGTGTACTGAAATACCCCCTGATCAAAGTCTATAATTTTGGCGATCGTAGGCTTGATACCGATTAGGAAGAAGACGGCATAGGTAAAAACAGATGGACAGGTACCCTTTGCCATACTCAGTTTTCAGCTTATCTTTTCGAAACCTGAAAGGGTGCCGGAAGAAGTGTTGTATTGATCTATTTCCAGCCCGAAATTTTGGAGCATAGTAAGGTATAAATTACAAAGTGGAGTGGATTGTTTTGCAAATCGTGCATAATGCTTATGCTCACCATGTCGGAAGCCTCCACCTGCCAGCAGAATAGGCAGATCGCGATTACTGTGTGAGTTGGCGTTACTCATACCGCTTCCCATCAAGGCCATGGTGTTGTCCAGTAATGTAGTTCCATTGGGCTCGATTACATTTTTGAGCTTGGTAAGAAAGCGTGAAAATTGAGTCATGTGGAAAGTTTCGATTATAGAAAGTTCGTCAATTGCAGTTTTTACCTGACCATGATGAGAAAGTGTATGATAGCCTTGCTCTACTCCCTGCAGACCACCGTTTTCCTTACCCAGGTTGGTAAAAGCTAAACTGATCACACGAGTGGAATCAGTTTGCAGAGCTAGGACCATTAGATCGTAAAACAGGGGTGTCCTGTCTTTAAGAGTCAAAGAATCCACACCGGCAGCCAGTGTGTATTTTGTATTTGGTTTTTCCCGGTTTAACCAGAGTGTAGATTGTTCGATCCGTTTTTCAAATTCCCGGACGGATGTAAAGTATTGGTCTAGTTTTTCAGTATCAGTATAACCCAATTTTTGTTTGAAAATGTCAGCTTGGCCTTTGACTAAATCAAGAATCGACTGTTTTTCTGTTAATGCTTTTTGGTGTTGTTTCTGTACTGCTCCATTATCCTTACGGAAGAGCATTTGGAAGAGCTTTTCGAGGCTGCGAATAGGGTGGATTGTATTTCCGTTATTAGTCCAGGAAAGAGTATGCTCATTTCCGCGATCGGCATCTAGAGTTAATGATGGGTACCTAGTTCTAGTACCCACGAAATTAGCCGCTTTTTGATCAATGGAAATATTGGCTTCGGTATATCCTTTTGATTGGTTAGTAGGAATGCCGGAGAGAAAAAATTTGGTGGCGTTGTGTCCGCCAGTGAGGTTGTGATCCAAGCCGGAAAAAACAGTGTAGTGTTCTCGGAGTGCATCAAGTGGCTTGAGCAGCAAGGGAGATTGAAACTTTTTTCCAGTATCTTGAGGGTGGAAGTTTTCGGGGACGAGACCGTAAAAGATGCCGGTAGCTGTTATTCGTTTAGGTGGTAACAGAGAAGTGGGTGCTGAATTTGCTTCGAGTAAAGGGAGGGCGAGAATAGAACCTCCCATTCCTTGAAGGAATCGTCTGCGGGCAATGTGTTTTTTGATTAACATCTGCATAAAATACTATGCAAAAACCACTTAAAAACCAAGACTGCATTAGCATTTAAGTAAAGAAAAGAAAAACCGGTAAAGTATTTTTAAGTATTATTTAAAAACCGGATCCACCATGTTTCCATTGATTTTTTCCCATCCGGCATGCAATAAATTAAACTGATCAGGTATTTCCTTAATTAAGTCTTTGGTTTCAGAGGGATCCTTGGCTAAATCATAAAGTTCCCACTTTCTGGGTGATTGCCTGAGGATTTTCATGTCGCCCATCCGAAATGCCGCCTTATGACCCTGTCTCCAATAAAGCCACTCGTGCGGATCCTCCTCATACTTTCCTGTGAGATAAGGAAGAAGGTCGTAAGATTCACCATATTCACCATTGGGTTTAGATACTCCTGCAGCTGCATGTATCGTGGCAAAAATATCAGTACTCATCACGGGCCGATCATAAGTTTTCCCAGCAGGTACCTTGCCCGGCCATTGAAAGAGAAAGGGGACGCGTATACCGCCCTCATACATTTGTCCCTTTCCGCCCCGTAGTGGCAGGTTGCTGCTGGTCAGTTCCTTGGTAGGGCCACCATTGTCGCTGAGGAAAAATACAAGTGTGTCGTTTTCTAGACCTTCTTTTTCTACTTTTTTCATGATGTCGCCTACACTGTCGTCCAGATTCGCCAGCATAGCTGCAAAGATTCGCCTTTGTATATCCTCAATGTGTTTGAACTTTTTCATATACTTATCGGCAGCTTGGAGTGGACTGTGCACGGCGTTGTAGGACACGAATAAGAAGAAAGGCTTGTCCGCATGTCGGTCAATGAAGTCAACGGATTCACGGGTAATGGCATCGGTGAAGTATTCCTCCTCCAGGATAGGTTGACTTCCACGAACGATCGGATTGTTGGCATCGTAGTCGGGCTCGTTGCCCAAGTGAGTGGAGTAGATCACCTTGCCGAAAGTTCTTATGCCTTGTCCTCCGCCAGGAAGTACGCTTCTGCGTAACCAGGTGGTTGTGCCTTTCCACGGTTCGGGTGCAAAGTAGTGTCCCTCATGGGTAAAACCAAAGAATTCATCAAAACCACGGCGAAATGGATGATAGGGTGCTGTTCCCCCAAGATGCCACTTACCAATCAATCCGTTGACATAACCCGTTTTTTGCAGGGAGTCGGCAATCGTCTTTTGAGAAAGAGGAAGACCGAAGCCAGGTTCCTCATTTTTGGCACCTGTGGGATTGAATTCATGCCCGAAGCGGGTTCCATACTTTCCTGTGAGAAGACCCGCTCTTGAAGGGCTGCAGTTGGGTGCAGTCACATATCCTTGGG
>JAQXBH010000046.1 GCA_029252505.1 Opitutales bacterium
CAATGTATTCAGGATAGAGGTTTTTATATTTTTGGGAGAGTGCAGGAAGACTGAGCATAGGCAGGTGATTGGTTGTATTTTAAATTAAGGATAAATGACGGCGGTCTATTATACATACCTGTCAACCCCCTGATTATTTATAGGCTTCTGGGTTAGATTCTATGATCTTTTATTATCGATCGATAAGATCTGTGTGCAGGTAAAGCCCTTACTGAATCTAGTGATTACGCGTGGTCAACAAGACTTGAGGCTAGACAATTGAAGTTTGAAGTTTAGAACAACAACTTGCTTTTGTATTACGATTGTAATACATTTGTGAGATGAGTAAATATTCCATGGTACAGGCACGAATGGAGCCAGAATTAAAGGCAAGTGCAGAGTCGATCTTTCGTGAGCTTGGGCTGAATTCTGCCCAGGCGATCACTATCTTTTATAAACAGGTGGAACTTAGTGGTGGGTTGCCTTTCAATGTCGTGGTGCCTAATGAGAAAACCCGTAAGACTTTTCAACAAACCGATGAGGGTAAGGATTTGATCGTCTGTGAGGATGCCGGAGATATGTTTAAGAAACTGGGCTTATGAGCCTGGTTCCCGTTTACACCAAGCAATTTGAAAAAGACCTCAAGCGTTCTTTTACACGAAATAAGAGGATGGAAAAATTTAAGTTGGTGGCGGAGGCTTTGATTGAGGGTCAGGAATTGGACCCGATTCATCGAGATCACAAATTGATCGGTAATTTTATTGGACGCCGGGAATGCCATCTGGAATCCGACTGGTTATTGATTTATAAACTGGAAGAAGGTAGGGTCATTTTTGAAAGAATGGGTACCCACTCGGATTTGTTCTCATAAAATTTTTTGACTCACCACTCTATCCGCGTGATGCCGGCAACTTTGTCGAAGTGGCGATCCTTGCTGACAAGAGGGAGTCGGTGCTGGCGGGCAAGGGCAGCGATCCAACAATCATTGGCAGGAATGGGCGTACCTGCAGTTTTTAACTCTGCCCGGACAGAAGCGTAAGGCTCTATTGTTCCAGTGCTGGGTGCCAAGACTTCGGCTCTTTTCAGAAAAGCATCGAGCCATGCCTGGAGTTGTTTACGACGTTTTGGGGTGCAACCGGTGAGCCCATAAGAATATTCACCTAGACTGATCAAGGTTGTGCAGAGACGAGGGGCAGTCGACAGTTGATTAATTAAATTTTGGTCTAGACCAGCAAGGGCAGAAAGGGCATTGGTATCGAGGATCATTTCCACATATCTTCTTCGATTGCACGAAAGTCGTCTCCAGAAATATTTTTTTCAAAAGCAACGATGGCGTCAGGGGAAACCTTGGGCAATGAGTTTATCCATTCTTTCAAGCTGCCTTCCAGGGATTCATCCTGGGCTAATTTTTGCTCAAGGCATTCTTCCATGTACTGGGCTAGTGGTTGGCCGCGTAAAGCAGCCCGGGACTTGGCTCGACGCAAGACATCGTCCTTGAGGTTGATGGTGGTTTTCATAAAGCCATATTTACGGCAAATCCATAAATATGTCAATTTTGAGTAAAGGATTTATTTTCGTATGCTGAGCAACAAAATAATGAATGCCTGTAAATCTCTTACTTAATTCCCCTGTTTTAAAAATTGCGATGGGCTTAAAATAGGAATGTCGTGAAATGGATGCAGGGCGAGAAGGTCGGAATCGCCCGATAAGATGAAGTCTGCTGAGCCGTTGATGGCGACTTCCAGGAATTTGTCATCATTCGGGTCCCGGCATGCATGAACCGGTCGGATGATTTCCACTCGAATACATAAGGGAGCCAGGACTTCAAAAAACTTTTTACGATCCTGACTGGATAAATATTTATCGAATTTGGGGCGGTTGATTACTTCGGCAAGTTCAGTAAGCGTGTCATCCGATAGGAGTAGCTCACCCATACTTAATGCAAATTTGAGAGCTTTTCCGGGTGTGGAGTCGGGCATGAGTAAATGGCTAATCAATACATTGGTATCGACCACGAATCTTTTTCCCTCATGGGAGGACATGCTTTAAGGAAGGAGTTTTTTGAGTTCTTTAGGGGTAAGACCTTTTTTCTTTGCCTTGTCAGAGACTTGTTCGCAGAAGTCAGTGAATTCCCTAAGGTTTGTATTTCTCATGCGGTCATATTCCTGAGGGGAGATGATAACCGCGGCGGGTCGGTTGTGCTTTCTTACGATCACGGGTTCTCTCTGAGCTGTTTCCATCACTTGACCAAAGGATTGCTTTGCTTCGTTGGCTGTTACATATTTCATCTAATACATCTAAATTAGACGAAATAGATGGAAATATCAAGTGTGTCTTTTGTAACCTCTTTAATCCTTGAAAAAAGCGCTCTCGAAAGAGTTTCAAAAACTTGTTTCTGATAGAATTTTGAAGAAAGGAAAATGTTTTTTGATTTTTGAAAAGAGTGTGCGAGGTTCTTATTTCCCCTTATTCAATTTGGTGTTTGGTTGGATTTAAAATTAACGTTAACTATCGGCGAATTATTATACATAGTTGTCAATTTCCTGATTTTTTTCAGGCGGAGTCTTTGTGTTTAAAGGGTACTTGAAAGTTTTTTAACGAATTACTTGAATTCGAAAAATTGTGTGGTACTTTGTGCGTTCGCTCATTTTTGGGCGTGGTGGAATATGACATAAAAAGTTCGTTCGTAGGCTTGACGTTAAGTAAGTACTTACTTACAAATTTGGGTTCGAACAGAAAAATTAGAACAAGAAAGGATGGTGAATAGTATGGAAAATGATGAGAATAAAAAGGGTATGTTTCGGGCATATCAGGTGGCGCAGGAGATGATTAAGGATCGACTGGAGGATGTGGATGAAGAGGCGGCCAAGGAGATGGGCGAGGTGGCTGGAAATGAGGTGATTGTGGCCCGGGGGGCTTACGACTTTATTGAACGGGTTTTTAGTAAGATGGATATGCCTCATAAGGTGGTGGATCCATCGGCTTTTGAGGCGTTTGGGCCGTCGCCCGAACAGATCGTGTTTCTAAATTGTCCGGGTAAGGTGGATAAGGAAGGGGTGCGTAATTTAAGAAATTTTGTGGAGAAGGGTGGTTTTCTTTTTACCACGGACTGGGCTTTGAAGCATGTGATTGAACCGGGTTTTCCGGGTACTTTGCGTTATAATGGTCGGGCTACCGGGGATGAGGTGGTTCGTGTCGAAATTGATGCGAAGGAGGATCCATTCCTAAAATCCCTGATCGGGGAGGGGGATGATCCACAGTGGTGGATTGAGGGTTCGAGTTATCCGATTGAAATTTTAGATAAAAATAATGTCGAGGTTTTGGTTCGTTCGAAGGAGGTGAAGGAAAAGTACGGAGAGAGCCCGGTTTTTACCTCGTTTAATTATGGGAAGGGGAAGGTGTATCATATGATTTCCCATTTTTACCTCCAGCGTACGGAGACCCGGACGGAGAGGCATAGGCGGACGGGATCGGATTATATGGAGGAGAAGTTAAGGATGAATTCGGCCAGGCGGGCGAAGTATCGGAGAATGGGGGTGGATCGTTCATCCCTGGGTGAGGTGGAGGCGGCTTATTCAAGTTCTGCCTTGATGGGAAAGGTAATGTATGAAAAATCGGTGAGCTTGAAAGAATTTAGAAACAACGAACTATAATGGGAAAACCGGATGATCAAATGCTCAATCGTGGAGCCAGGACTTACCTGGCTCATGCGGTGAAGGCGGCTACCCATCCGGTTCGCAGAGAAATCCTGAAGTCTCTCAAGAAGGGTCCGCAAAGCACGGTCGACCTTGAGGGGGAGTTGAAGGAGTCCCGTTATAATCTTTACCATCACCTGGATGTTTTATCATCTGCCGGGTTGGTGAAGGAGAGTTCTTCGAAGGGCGGAGGGAAGATACGGCATTTTGCATTGAAGGAACCGAAGCGGCCCGAGTTGGCAGTTTTGCTTTTTGATGAGGCGGAATTGACGCAGGATCCCAAGAGCAGAGAGAATTTTCTCGATGCCCTTGAGTTGCTTGAAGGAAAACCCATCCCGCATCGGGATAAGGTGGTATCGGCTGAGATTCAGCTCCGGTATCCCTGGTCGAAGTAATTCTTTGCCTGGTTGATGGGGCTTTGTCCTGTCGGCGGCGACTCGTTTGAAATTTCCCCCATTTCGGGACCGGATTTTCTGGCTACAGATAACGAGCAACACTTAGTTGCCTAGTAAAAAATTTAATTAATAAAAAACAAAATAGAGAAGGAAAACAAAGAAGTATGAGTATATTCACAACAAAGTTAGATTATAATAATGTATTGGCGAACCAGGAGAATGAGGTTCACTTGGTGACCCGGATTGATGCTCCGGAATTACAGTCGGAGGAGAGAAAACCGGTGGCCTTTACAATCTGTTTGGACCGGAGTGGTTCGATGGCAATGGAGAGAAAATTTGATTATGCCCTGGAGGCGTGTGTGGGAGTGGTGAAAAATTTGAGGCCGGATGATCTGTTCTCCCTTGTTACTTTTGACAGTGAGGTAGAAGTGGTTCTTCCCTTGGGGAAGATCGAAGATAAGAATCGGGTGTGTGAAATAATAAAAAATCTATCCACTCGTGGGATGACATATTTAAGTGGTGGTTGGGAACAGGCCAAAGATCAGCTTAAAAAAGCGGAACCGGGAATTCTCAGGAGGATGTTGCTCCTGACGGATGGGATGGCCAACCGCGGAGTTACGGGTCATAGGGAATTAATTACCCTGGTGGGAGATGGTTTGCGGAATGATGGAGTCCGGACTTCATGTCTGGGTTTTGGGGATCATTATCAGGAGGATTTACTTTCCGATATGGCGACCCATTCGACAGGAAATTTTTACGATGTTGATTCGAAGGAAAAACTGCCGACCGTTTTTGCGGCTGAATTGGAGGGTGCTTTGCGTATATCCGTTGAAAATTTACGGGTGCGGATTAAGCCGGAGGAGCAGTGTGAGTCTTGGGATGATTTTGGAGGGATGAGGAAAACTATTCTTGAGGATGGCCGGACGGAACTTTTGGTGGGGGACTTGGTTTCGGAGGAGGTACGTTCCTTTGCTCTCGAATTGAAGGTGCGTTCGGCTGATTCCGGTTTGAGCAGCGATTTGCTTTCCATGGAATTTGTTTATGATCTTGTTTTAGAGGAGGGTACGGAATCTCAGTCGGAAGAGAGGGTGGTTGAAATATCCTTTGTGGATAATCCGGAAAAAGTGGTTTTGGATGATTCAATTCTTTCCATTATTACCACTCAACGGACTTCCAAAATAATCCGTCAGGCGATTGAGAAAATTGACCGGGGTGAAGAATTGCAAGCGATTGAATTTCTCAGAGGCGAGTTAAAGAAGCTTGAGGAGTTGGAAAGACCGGAGTTAATCGCGGATTCAGAGATGTTGATCCGTTCGACCATAGAGAAAATTGAAATGGGATGGA
>JAQXBH010000047.1 GCA_029252505.1 Opitutales bacterium
CGAACGGGTGTATGCCCTTTATGGTAACCCGTCATCAGGGTACTTCTGGCAGCCGCACAAACGGTGTCTCCGGAATAACAATCGGTAAACCGAATTCCTTCCTTGGCCATCCGATCAATATTGGGTGTCTTAATCGTTTTGCTGCCATAACAACCGAGATCATGATAACCCATGTCATCGACCATGATAAATATGATGTTGGGCAACTTGGCAGTTAACTGAATTCCAAAGGCGAATAATAATATTACAAATGCAAATAAAGTAGGTGAGGATTTCATATTAAGTTTGGTGATAGTTTTATAAAAAAGTTATTTCCCCTCTTTCCACCACTTCTTCATTAAAGCAATGTTCGCCTTTATTTCTGCCAGGCGATCTCCCCGTCCTCTCTTCGCAAGGCCATCCAAATAAAGCTGCATATCGCTGTCATACATTTTCATGGATTCCACTCCCTGCCCCCTGTCTTTAGTTTCAATAATCCACTGATCGAGAGTCTTTCTCATTTTTTGCAAAGCTTTGGAGTGTTTAGATTCCCCTGCCAAATTTGTCAGCTCCCAAGGATCTTTTTTTAAATCATAGAGTTCTTCTTTGGCCCGCTTCGGAGAAAGCAATAGATTCTGTTGCAAATCACTGAGCTTACCTTTTTCTCCCCAGTCGCGAATGGCTATATATGTATCCTTATTGTCTTTATAGGCGCAGGGTTGTAAATGAGGACGATCCGGGTATCCGTTTCGAATGTACTTATAGCTCAATGTTCGTACCGCCCGGATACGGTCATAGGTCTCATCGCATCGATCTCTGGCACTTACCGCAAATTTCCGTTTGACCGCATTTGGACCAAAAAGTGTCCGGGCTTCCATATACTTCGGAATATCAATACCCGCGAAATAAAGAGAGGTGGCAGCCAGATCGATATGCAACACTGGTTCTTTTCTTACCGTTCCACCTTTGACCCGATTAGGAGCATGAACAAAGAAAGGAATCATCATTCCCTCATCATAACAAAACTGTTTACCGCGTGCATGGCTCACTCCATGATCGGTAATGAAAAGAATTACTGTATTTTCAAATTCACCCTCCTTTTTTAAACGATCAACAATTTGACCAACCTGAAAATCCATTAGGCTGAAGGTGTCCAGATAAGCGGCCCAGTCCTCAAGAACAACTGGATGTCTGGGATAATAGGGAGGAAGGACAACTTTGGAGGCATCAACATGAGGAATCCCTTTGGAGGCACGGGCCTGGGAACGGGCCTTCCCTCCACTAAGGCAAATCTTAGCGAAGAAAGGTTGCTCCTTATTTCGACCGGACCATTCGGCTGAATCAAAAACTTTGGAATCCCACTCAAAATTGTAATCCGATTTACCAAACCTATTTTTCTGTTTACCTCTGATTGTGCCCGCAGCATGACCGCTTGATCCTAAACAAGTGTAGTAGCCAGCCTCTTTAAATAATTCGGGGATTAACTTAATATGGTCCGGTTTCTGAATTTTCGCATCACCACGCCCACTACGGTGATGATGTGCACCAATACTTGTCTGGAACATTCCGGTGATCAATGCTGAACGGGCAGTTGAACAGACGGGTGCGGTGACGGATGCATTGGTGAAACGGACTCCATTGGCAGCTAATCCATCCAGCACCGGAGTATGGACAAGCTTTTCTCCATTAAAACCGTAGTGTTTTGATTGGTCTTCAACAACCAGCCAAAGGATATTGGGACGATTTTGTTCCGCACTTAAAAAGCTAAAACTTGAGAAGATATTAAAAAAAGAGATTAAAATTAAAACAGGTTTCATGACCCGCATCTTAATTTCAACTTACGCATTCAAACAAGTGTATAAGATCACTTAAATTCACTTCTTCAAGTGAGCGAAGATGCCAATCTGCATCTTTAAGACTGGACGCATTATGAATTGCAGTGATTCCTAAAACCTTCATTCCTGCATTTTTTGCGGATGACACTCCATTTGGGGAATCATCAATCGCTAAACAATCTGAAGGAGAAATACCCATACCTTCTGCAGCTTTTGCATAGGTGGCTGGGTCAGGTTTTGTTTTGGCTACATCATCGCTGGTAACTATGGACTGAAATAACCCGTTTAACTTCCCATCCGCCAGAGTGGAAAAAGCAGCTTCCACATCCGACCTTCTTGATCCAGTCGCCAATCCAACAGGGAGCTTCTCAGCAACGGAACTGACTAATTCAATAGCTCCAGGCATCGCAGTAGCTGATTCCCCAACCAGTCTTTGATAGGCTACAGCTTTCTTTTTCGACCATTCCTGAAATAAGGATTCATCATATTCTATCCCGGAAAACTCAGCCAAGCGTCCCATGGCAAAGCGTTCATCCCTACCCGTACACTTGGTAAGAAAGGTTTCATAGGTTTGATTCATCCGCTCTCCCATTGCTTCGCAAATCGCACAGTAATGAGTGTGTTCGCTTTCGATAATTACACCGTCCATATCAAAGACGACACCCTTCAGTTTGGCCGTCATATGATTAGGAGATCAAACTTGAAAAACCCTCAGGCAAATACATCCATCACTGGTTTTGCCCTATCTCCTCCTACCAGAAATGGACGACCTGATGATGTTTGAAATTTTTCTTGGAGGGGAAGGCCCGCAGCCCATCCGATGGTTGCATGAAGGTCCGGAACTGTGACCGGATCATTTGGTAATGCACCGTCTTCATCGCTTGAACCATAGACATAGCCCCTTTTTACCCCACCACCTGCTAAGACTGAAGAGTAACAGATTGGATAGTGTCCCCTTCCATTCCCGCTGTATTGCGGCTTGCGACCAAACTCGGTGGCCAGAACCACTAATGTTTCATTCAGTAATCCCCTTGCTTCCAGATCAGCAATCAAGGCAGCATATGCCTGATCCAAAGGTGGACTTAAATCTTCCATTTCACCCTCGAGGTTATTGTGCATATCCCATCCATCTGTTGCCACCTCGACAAATCGAACTCCAGTTTCAATAAGTCGCCTAGCCAGTAGACACCCTTGGCCAAACTTATTTAAACCGAATTTTTCGCGAGTAGCACTGTTCTCTTTTGAAATATCGAATGCATCGAGATCCTTACTTTTAAGTAATCTCAGTGTATTATCGTAAAATTCGCGATAGGACCTGACATTGTCATCCTGGTAGCGTGCTGAAAAAAAGGAACTTAGCTTCTCAGAAAGTTTCAATTTTTTCCCCAGTGCCTCGCTCCCTCCCCGCGTAGCAATATTTCGAAGGCCGGTATCGGGATCGAGAATGGGAATCGGGCTGTAGGCAGTGGGGAAGAATCCATTTCCTTGTTTGGGCGAGGTATTAATACAAGCAGAGGAGGGAAGTGTATCATGACTTGACCCGAGATAGTGCTGTGACCACGCCCCAAGATTTGGATGTTTAACAGTATTGCGTTGAGCAAAGGCAGTGCGCATGAAGTATTGAGCCGGCCCATGAACTCCAATTTTTGCAGTCATACTCCGGATTAAACAAATTTTATCTGCAATTTTCGCAGTCTTAGGCAGATATTCCGTAACCTGGAAATCTGCTTTTGTTTTAATTGCTTTACCGGGCCCTTGGGTTTTTCCGCTCTTCGGATCAAAGGTATCAATATGACTCATCCCTCCCCGAACCTGCAAAAATATTATTCTCTTGGCCTTCCCAAACCCATTCCCAGTAGGGAGCGAGTTGGAAGCTTTAAGATTAGGTAGAACGGTTAGGCCAAAAGCACCAAGGGCGCACCGTTCGACAAATTGTCTTCTAGAAAATTGAGATGGTTTCATCATATAAAATTACTTGTTTTACTGAACAAAGAGAAATTCAGTGGAATTAAATAATGCCCAACTTAAGTCCTCTTTCTTCATTCCCTGAGCAAGGGCTTGCTCTATTGCATTCATTTCATCAGGAGTAGGCGGGCGACAGAAAAAGCTCAAAAAAAGAAATTGAACGGCTGACTTAAAATCTCCTGACCTTTTAAGCATTTTTGAGAGCCTGGCTTCCTTGTCATACAATAAGCGTTGCACTCCACCGTTCATCAACATGAGTGCCTGGGGAATACTTCCTTCAGCACTTGAGTCATTTACCAAATCACGGGATGACTGCCCAAACATTCTAAGAAAATGATTCTCTGGAGCAGGCTGAGAGAGTTCAGAAGCTCTTAAGAGAAAGTAATCATTCATTTTGACAGGTCGTTTCCCGTCCACAAAGTCCGCCTCGACAATTCTCTGGTTTGATTTCAAATAACCGTTTTTTTTCATTAATAAGACTTTCTCCCGAACTTCATCTGGACTCATTTGTTCATATGGAAAATCGTAGCGGGTAACCCTGTTTGAGCGGTCGACTTTATAATCATCAAGGGAGGCACCCAAAACAAGAGCAAGAATTGAGTCCCAAGCTTGCTCGGCAGACATTCTCCTAAGAACCGGCCCGGGAAAAAGGTAATCTTCGGCATCTCCAGAGCTGGGTGTTATGCTCGATACCGCCTGATAGGCTTTGGAATTTAGAATTACTCGCTGAAACTCCCTTAAATCAAAATCAGCCGCGACCATGACCTTACCAAGCAGTTGAAGTAATTCAGGATTGGAAGCTTTCGTGAGATCATCTAAATCCTCCAATGGTTCCTGTACCCCCAAACCAAAAAATCTCTTCCACAAGCGATTCGCAATGGCAATGGCAAATCTAGGATTTTTTTTATGGGTAAGCCATTCTGCAAAATCCTGTCTCAATTTACTGGGGTCTGCTTCATCAACTTCTACAGTTAATTCCTCATCGTCCCAGACAAAAAGCAGAGGATCAACGGTACTTCCCGGTTCAACATCGCTGTAGGCATAATCATCCGGAAACTTCAATGTCTGAGACGATTTTGTGTGAACTCGGGCCAGGTTCTGAGCTACTGCGGAAGCAACATCCTGCTTGGTAATACTTCCGTCCGGTAACTTTAATCGATTCCCCACTTTACGCGGATCTCGGTCACTCACATCGGTGGCCCCGAAAAAAGCAGCTAATTCATAAAATTCACGCTGGGTCCAATCTGCCAAAGGATGATCATGACACTGGGCACAGGAAACATTTGCACTCAGAAAAACATTGAGTGTATTGGACAAGTTATCCAAAGGCATTCCCGGATCTCTAAGCAAATAACCTGTAGGACCGGAACTGGCCAAAGTTCCCTCTGCAGTAAGCATTTTATAAACGACCTCATCCCAACGACTATTTTGGGCAATTTGATCCTTTAACCATCTTTCATAATGATTAAAATTACTCCTTCTTAATTTCCCACGGTGTCTAAGGAGATCAGCCATCCAATTAAAAAGATGGGATCGATATCCATCGCTAAGCAGAAGCTGGTCGATTAGCTTTCTGCGTTTTTCAGGGTCTTTATTTTTTAAGAAACTGCTCGCTTCTTCATCGGTCGGGATTCTACCGACCACATCAAGATAAATTCGCCTAACAAAGACAAAGTCGTCTGTTTGCTTATTTGGCTGAATCCCGTTCTTAATCAATCTATTTCCAACGGTACGATCAATCCAAAGAGAAGCCGATTTAATCTGATCCACTGTCATGCGAAAATTCTTATCCGCTTCAATCTGAGGAATATTTCTTTTGGACGGCAGTTCCTTGAGTTCCTGAGCAATACTAGGATCGGTTGGTCTTGTGTCCCGTTCCTGACGGTTCTTCTTTTTTCTCTTTCGTTTCGTATCAGTTTCCTCGCTTAAGTCTTTAGGTACTGCTTCAAGAATACTGAAAACACCAAAATTCAAGGTAAACAGAAGAAGGCAGGCTGGGATAAAAAAACGAATCATGAGCAGTGTGTAAGTATGACTTACTAAACAGAAGATTAAATTAGACTTAATGTAACAAGAAAAAAATTGTGATAGAAAAATAAAGTACCCAAAGGGGGGCTTGATAAATTTAAATCTATTAACTCATGGAACTCGAAAAAGTTGCATGATAAATAAATGAGATAGCATTACTTCCTTTTACGCTTTGCCCATGCTGCTGTGTGAATCAAACCAAGAAAAGTTGGTTCCATAAGATTATCATTCCATTTCTTTCTCAAAACATCTAGTTCTTGAACTCTCATTGGTTTCTCTTTTGCGATGTCTTTTTGTTCTCCAATATCATTAGACAAATCATATAATTGGGGGGCGGCACCCTTCCAAGGAATTATAATTTTTTCATTTCCATTGCGAACTGCAAAGCGATTCCGGTCAAATTGTCGAAGATAGATCGTATCATGAGGTTTCGATTTATTCTCACCATTTAAAAAAGGAATTAAATTTACACCGTCCAACGGTTTATCTTTTGAAACCGCCGCACCCGCCAGTGCGACAATGGTTGCTCCCAAATCCAAAGCACTAACCGGATTTTCATAGCTGGAACCGGCAGGTAGTTTACCCCTCCATTGAATCGCAAATGGAACTCGAAACCCACCCTCCCACGCATCACCTTTGTTTCCACGGAGCGGAGCGTTAGTCGAAGCGTTTTTAGTCGTGGGTCCTCCATTATCCGAAAGGAAAGCTACGATCGTATTCTCTTCTAACCCATACTTTTTTAACTCTGCGAGGACTCTCCCAACCCCATCGTCTACGGCACTTACCATCGCGGCATAGGTTTGTCTTTTCTTATCCTTAATTTGCGGAAAGCGGCCTAGGTATTTATCGGCCGCTTCAAGAGGCGTATGAGGCGCATTGTAGGATAGAAAAAGAAAGAAAGGCCAGTCCCGGTTCCGTGTAACAAAGGCAACCGCTTCATCGGAAAAATCATCGGTTATGTATTTCCTGGGTGGCACAGGTTCATAATTCTTAAGCAACCAAGTCCGATAACTTTCGGATTCACCCTTTGCATCCTGACTCCTCTCGATTGTCAGCTTTTCCGGAAAGTAAGTGTGACCACCACCTAAATGCCCATAAAACTCATCAAACCCTCGTTTCATAGGATGGCTGGTTGGAATATGAGCACCCAAATGCCACTTCCCAATAATCCCTGAGTGATAACCGACAGGTCTAAGCAATTCAGCGATTGTTTTTTCATCTCGGGTAAGACCCATATCTGGATCATTTGGTTGGTATTGAGGATTCCTTTCAAATCCAAACCGCTGCGGGTACCGGGCGGTTATAAAACCTGCCCGTGAAGGCCCACAAACCGAGTATGCTACGTACCCACTCGTGCAACGAACCCCATTTTCCGCAATTGAATCGATATGGGGTGTGGGGATATCCTTACATCCATTGAATCCCACATCTGCGTAACCAAGATCGTCGCACATGATTACAATCATGTTCGGCTTTTCTGTGCCGTAAACCAAAGACAGAAAAAAGAAAGGGCATAACAAATGGAATAATTTCATTTTCTTAAATGTAAAATACTGGATCTGGA
The DNA here is from genome assembly GCA_029252505.1 of Opitutales bacterium. Taxonomy (GTDB): domain Bacteria; phylum Verrucomicrobiota; class Verrucomicrobiia; order Opitutales; family Seribacteraceae; genus Seribacter. The sequence continues at coordinate 7,372 of JAQXBH010000047.1, forward strand.
AACTGAAATTGTACATAAGTGTTGATTTTTGTTACCTTTTCAACCCAAATAAGTTTCGATGATTAAACTAGTTCTAAAATTCATTATCCTTATTTCGGTAATTCATTCAGTTTTTTACGGCAGAAGTCCGAATATTCTTTTTATTGCGATTGATGATCTAAGACCAGAACTAGGAATTTATGGGTCAAAAGTAAAAACTCCGCACATGGATCGTCTTGCTGAAACCGGAGTACTTTTTGAGAAAGCCTATTGCCAGCAAGCAGTCTGCGGAGCTTCACGACTGTCTATTATGAGTGGGCTTTATCCAACACTTACTGGTGAGCAAACTTTTCATGTGGATGGTTGGAGAAAACGGCATCCTCATGTACTTACCTTAAATCAGTATTTCATGAATAATGGATATAATACGATTGGTCTGGGAAAAATATATCATGGCAATAGCGGACCGGGAGTAGACCCTCAAAACTGGACGCAATGGATTAAGCCAAAAAGCGTTCCTCACTACGCAAAAAGGGGAAATATAGAAGCTCTTAAGATAGCCATTAAGGAAAATAAAGTGGGGGACAAAAAAGACCGACCCAAAGGTCCCCTTACTGAATCTGCAGATGTTCAAGATGACACTTACACGGATGGACAAACAACTTCCAAAGCTATTGAAGTTCTTCAAGACCGGAGTCAGAAAAAAAACAAACCATTTTTTCTGGCTGTCGGACTGACGAAACCACACCTACCCTTTGTAGCCCCCAAAAAATATTGGGACATGTACAATAGAGCAGACTTCAATATGCCACCAAACAAAGGAATCCCACCAGGGTATCCAGCTTATGCAGCCAATCAGTTTGCTTATGAAATGCACAAATACAGTGATTTCCATGGTAAAAGCCCGAAGGATTTATCTGATGAAACGAACAAACGTCTGCTTCATGGATACGCTGCATGCACCAGCTATGTAGACGCATGCGTGGGGCGAATCCTTCATGCGTTAAAGAAAAACAAACTAGCAGATAATACGATTGTTGTATTGTGGGGAGATCACGGATGGAAACTGGGCGATCATTCGAGTTGGTGTAAACATACAAACTTTGAATGCGACACCCGGGTACCTTTAATTATTAGGGACCCTCAACATAAAGGTGGTCAAAAAAGCAATCGTCTTGTTGAATTAATTGACCTGTACCCGACACTTTGCGAACTGACTGGCCTTCCGGTTCCGGATCACTGTCAGGGTCAAAGTTTTAAAAATCTTCTTTCTGATCCAGAAGCCGCACACCGACTGGACGCTTACAGCTCCTATCCGGCTCTCAAGAACATGGGGCATAGCATTCACTTTAAAAACTACCGCTATACGGAATGGCGAGACCAGAAAGATAATACAGTGGCTCAAGTATTAACTGACCTAAAGTCAGATCCGGGAGAGGTCACAAATTGCATCGATAATCCAATCTACGCCGAGGAATTAGCCTATGCAAAAAAAAGGCTAAGCCTTCGTATTAATGAGTCCTGCAGGCCAAAGTTTTCAAGCGAGGAAAAACCGGAACAGGAACAATTTATCCAAATCAATCCTTCTAAAGAAAACCTCAGACAATCGATTGATGGATTTGGTGGGTCGATCGCATTTTGGGGTACTCGGGCTGATGATGAGGCCATGGAATATGCATTCAAGGAATTGAAAACTTCTATCCTTCGGGCACAAGGAGAGGTTTCCAAAAAAGGAAGCATCGATCACAACCGTTTAATTCTCCAGCGGGCAATGAAACTGAACCCTAAACTCGAAGTCCTTCTCACGTTTTGGCAACCTCGTTCCTCCACTCTACTTAAAACTGAAGATTGGCTCGATGAAATTCAAAAGGGAGAAAATAAACAATATTTCTTGAAACCCAAAATGGAGAATGAATGGGCAAAGGAGATTGTTAGCCGTGTAAAACAATACATTGGATGGGGAATCAATGTGACCAATTTAGGAGTTCAAAATGAAACCAATTATTCTCATATTGGTACTCAGACTTGTATATGGGACCCAACAAGGCTTAAGAACTTTATCGAAACGAAACTAAAGCCAAGACTGGACCAAGCTGGACTCAATGTACTCATCACCGCACCCGACCTTGCCTACATCGGCTATAAAGGAAGCGAACTTAAACGGTTTCTCCCCACCATTAAAAGTAAGGATGTCGATCTAGTTGCTTATCACATGTACGATAGTTACAAAGACGGGGATAAAGGTAGTATCGAAATCCTACGTGAGAACAGTCGTCAAATAGGAAAAATTCGGAATGAAAATTTCCCTCGCAAAAAGTTTTGGATGACAGAAACTACAGGTGCCCAATGGAATAATGATGTCTGGCATACTTACGGCTGGTTTGAAGAAGCCACTGAATTCGATAAGGCAATATTAGCTGCTCAATACATCCACATGACTTTTGCCCAATCTCAGGCGAACGCTTTTTTATGGTGGGGACTACTTTATTCCATCGCTCCGGATAGAGTAACCGCAACCAAAACCCGGCAAAAACACCGGGATGAAGGACTCGTTTTAGTGGAAGAAAAAAGAGGGGCCAATGGTGATCAAAAATTTCTCGAAAAAACCAAGAAGTTCTACTTCTTTAAACAGTATGCAAATTATATTTGGAAAGGATCGAAACGGATTGAATTGAAATCACCTGATCCGCTCGAAGTCACCGCATACCAGACCTATGATACAAACAGAATTGTAGTCGTTGCCCTGAACCCCTCGAATTCTTCGCAAAAAATCGAACTTAGTATTCCGAAAGCAATGAAATTTAGAAGAGCTTTCCAAACGGACCGAAAATTGAATTGCGAACCTGTTCGCCCCACTCCTCTGCTTCCGCCAAAATCAATACGCACCTACATTTACAGCCGTTAAATGTATGGGCAAGGTTCGGCGTTGTAAGTAACCTCACTTGCTAATATCGAGGTTCCTTGTTTCTGAGTAAAAGTGTTTTAAACAGTGGGCTTATTACGCATTTCCATAATGCACCTGAACTCATTTCGCCTGTCGATTTGATCAGATCGCAGAAAAATGAATTCTTCCATCAAGGGAGTAGGAAGAAACTCATGGTTATTACCCTACTTTACTTTCATAACCCCACGCATTAATATATGGTGACCAGGGAAAGTGCATACATAAGGATAATCTCCCCTGGTGGATGGGACCGTGAAAGTAAGAACTTCTTCTTTCCCATGATCTAAAAGTTGGGTAGAGAAGAGTACATCCGTGCTATCCGGCACAAAGGCCACATCAAATCCTTTAGCCCCAAGGATTAAAGCTTGCTGGGCCACTTCATCGGCTTTTCCAGGCTTGGTAAACACCAAATTATGAGGCATGAAGTCTGGGTTGGCAAAAATAAGTTTTACTTTTTGATTGGGCTTGGCTGAAAACTCGCTGATGTCGTACTTCATTTTTTCGATCACGGTCCCAATACGGAGGGTAAGAAGACCTGGAGTATCGGAAATAACACCAGATTTCTCTGCTACATGCTCCACTTCTTCTTCAATTTCCTGAGAACCCCTTACAGGATCTGCATTATACCAGTGGTGCTGTACAGTAAGAGCAGCCACACGTGCATGAGGATCAGGAGACTTGAGCACATCATTTAATAACCGACCATTTCTTCTATTGTGCTGCTGATGAACCCAAAGAGCTTCGAGCAAATGATGGGCGTCCTCTTTCTTCTTTGGATTGAATTGCTTCATCCATGTCTGGGTGGTTTTGATTACTTTGCTTGATTCCCTCTCGCTAAGTTCAACTCTTGTCCGATGACGTACGCCATCCACAGGGTGCATCAAATTAATAAGGAGCTTTTCAATAGGCTCACCGTCTATTTTTACCGATTTCTGTAGAGGTTTCCTTTTATTAACCACTCTAAAAATTCTTCCATGTTTATCATCCCGGTTTGGGTCTCGGACATTGTGCTGCATGTGGCCGATGATTACATTTTGCCAGTCCGATACATAAAGGCCACCGTCTTCGCCAAAAACAGCATCGGTCGGACGGAAATTTTTATCACCACTAAGCAAGAAACCAATCGATTCTTCCTCTACCTGTGAACCATCCAATAAATCCTTAATGACACTCAATTTCTGACCGTTGGGTGTACCCCAAACCTCACCGAATTTAGATTGAGTCGAACCCATTTTTCCATTCTCCCACTTTCCACTCCTGATAGTTTTGGCAAAACCACCCTTCCGGTGAAGCTTATATTGCTTTACCCCGAGAAAACCAATTGTGTTGCAGATGAGAAAATCACCCTGTAAATCATCGGGGAAATTAGCACTGGAAAGAATCTCACAGGCAGGGACGGGACGAACTTCCTTGGCAAGCAATGTGCGCATTTTCCAAGAGTTACCATCAGGAAATACTTGGTAGGCACGACCACCAGTACCGTCCGTAGCGTAGTGATAACCCCAGTAATCAAAAGCGATCCCATGTGGATTCGGGCTATTGCTTCCATGAAAAGCAATGGTGTGACGACGGGGGTCAAATCGATACATAGCGGAGGCAGTTGTTTTAAGACTGGGTCCCCATGGGTGTTCGTGGTTGTGCTGTAGGAAGACCCCACTCTGCCAATATATCCCACCGTCGGGACCATAGATAAGATTGTTTGCGGAGTGATGCGTATCCGAGGTGCCGAGCCCTTGTAATATAACATAGCGCTCATCTGCCCTATCGTCTCCATCCGTATCTTTAAGGAAAAGAAGGTCGGGACCTGATGTCACCAATACACCTCCATTCCAAAACTCAAACCCGAGTGGATTATGAACTTTTGCAAATTCAATAATTCGGTCGGCTTTTCCGTCGTTATTGTCATCCGGTAAGATGACTAGAGCATCACTCATCGGTTTCAATGGTTCCCACATCGGATAAGTTGGCCAGACTGCTGCCCAAAGTCGGCCTTGGGTGTCCACCTGCATTTGCACCGGGTTAATCAACTCAGGGAATTGTTTCTCATCGGCAAATAAATTCACCTCAAAACCATCACGCACTGCTAAACGGTTTAAGCTCTCTGTAGGACTCCGGTATTTTGTTGATCCTTCCTTAATGGCACTGGAACTGATACTCCCTCCGCCAACATTGGAAACCACTTGAATTGGTGCAGGGACATTGCTGTCATCTATCTTACTTTTTTCTCCTGCAGCTATTTTCCAAATATGCTGATCCCGGTTGGCAGTCATCGCGTCAATCATGACCAACTCATGCTGCAAAACCCTGGAGTTGGATTGGTCGTCCACAAAGCGCAATTTGGACCGACTTCCCCATATATCATTGCCATCAGTCGCACGATAACGGTTCAACCAATGCCAGTTTTTATCAACCACCGCCAGTCGGAGTGTCTCAAGAGAAGATTTGGCTTTCACCTCTTTGTTCAAAAGTGCCTGGGCGATCACTTCCGCAAGCTTACGGTTCCCCTCCTCATTCAAATGAGCTCCATTGATAGTGAGAGGCTGAGTAGACTTCTGAAAAAGGGCAAGAGTCGGGTTAAACAGATCGACAAATTCCACACCTTCCTGCTCTGCCACTTCCTCGGTCACTTTTGTATAGATTGCTAGATTCCTATTTTGAAGTTTCCCTCGGGGAAGATTGCGATCTTGTAGGTCTTGAAAGCCAATGGGGCTGAATAGAACAATTCGCGGGAAGCTAGCACCATTAGCTTTTGTCCCTCTTATATCCTTCACAAAATTAACTAACTCCTGCCTAAAGCGCTTGGTACCCTTTTCCCCGTCAAACGATTCATTATAACCAAACATTGCAAAGACCGCATCCGCTTTTACGTGTCGAAGGTAGTCATTCATCGACATAAAACCACTGCTGCGAGGATAACTGTTGGGGCGATCCCCAGATAGGCTCATATTACGGAAGGTTACCTCTTGACCAGTGAGTTCACTTTGTAAAAGTGTTTCAGTCCAGCCATCATGCTGCATCCGGTCAGCTAAGCCATTTCCAAGTATCGCGATCCTATCACCCTTTTTAAAAGCAAAGGGAAGGACATCCTTATAATCAGCAGGTACATTAGCCTTGTATGGTAAAGGCTTAAACGCAGTTGGTTCGGGTTTTCCATTGTAGAGGAAAAACTCAAGGATAGTTCTAAATCTCAAAGTAAATTTAGTGCGCTGAGCTCCCTTGGTTTTTCCACTTTTATAAATTTGTTTACGATTCGCGTCCAATAACTGAATCGTGAATCCATCCAGTCTCGACTCAAAACCCTTTCGGTTCCATATTTCCACCTCATCGATTTTGTATTCCCTACCCAGATCAATTTCCCACCAAGGAGAAACGGAACCAAATCCATCGGTATGGGTTTGCCCTCCTTTATTATAGTCCGGATCCTTGTTCCCATCAATTGCCCGGGAAGCGATCCCGCCAGCACCGGTACTGGACTGAGTAGCCTTACCCTGAGGAGCGATATTTTTTCCACTACTTATAATTTCTACTTCATTTATGGTAAGCACTTTATTGTCTTGGGGAATTTCAACCCGAAGAAAGCGGGCACCCTTACGGATATTTTGATTCCTTGCCGTGACTGACTGAACTTTTTTTACCACTACATTAGGGTTCGCTGGGATTGGGCTGTTCAAATCAACATACATCACAGGCTTCACCCCTTTTACCTCTGCCCGATTTTCAAATTTACTGGGATTGAACGCGCCAACAAATTCAATATTTGAATTCGGTTTGATTTGATCCTCCAACCCCACGGACCAGTAAATCCCATTAAGAATCAGACGGCGATAACCCGGGTTAAGTAAATCCTGAGATGCACCGTATAAGGATGTAAAAACCCTACCCTTTCTCCCGTTCCTCCCGGTGTATGTCCGTGTCCACTCGCTTGCCATAGGTGGCTTTTGCGGATCATCCTTACCATCTGCTTTCATGGACATCAGGGGTTGCGCCTTCGTAAGAACATCCCAGTCAGGTTGGGGTTCGGCATTATACCCCCCCGCCTGTACATGAACATTATTCACTCCACGCAAAATTGGATGTCCTTTCTTTTCAGCGATCAGGTCAATACGCGTACTTTGCCTATGATTTTGACCATAATGACCAACCCAGCTTTGCCCGAGTACCTGCTCACCAAAACCACCCTGATACTCTTTGCCAGCAAAACGAAAATCATATTTTGAATAAGGATCGCTTGCACGGTTTTTATCATACTTAAATCCATGGGTTGAAGTACGCAAACCGACTACTGGGCCTGCTCGATTTAGATATTCATCGATGTGCTTCATCTGTTCAGGAGGCAGGGCCAGGAAGCGAGTAAACATTACCATTCCGTCCGCATCCCTCAGTGTTTCCAATCCTGGAATATTAGAAACTCCTGCTTCAATTGTACCTTTTGTGTCCAGCCCAAATAAAACCGTACAATCAAAACCGTGGTGCACCGCCATGATACGGGCCAAGGCAGGAAGCGTTTCCTCAGCCCGGTATTCATGGTCGCTGGCAACAAAAACCAGCTTCTTATTCTGAGACGGAGTACCGGCTTTATAAACAACCGGATTCGCATTGGTAAAACTAGCCGATATCAGAAATGTGAATGCAAAGGACAGTAGTCGTGAGAGAGTAGGGAGAGAGGAAAACAGTTTTGTTGGCATAGTTTAATGGGAGGTTATGGAGAAGAAAAATTATATCGTTGGAGTAAAAGTCAGTCACATTATGTGTGCAATAACCGATAGATAAAAAAGGGAAGAAATAAAAAAGCTTACACTTATAACAGGACAAACTTTTGTGACTAAGATTTATAAATGATAAGGGAAGGTCCTTGGCTCATTTCCGTGATCTTTTCTTCACAGTTGACGAGGAAGGAAATAGTAGGATTAGGGAGAGGGAATCTCGTTTAAAGTATAATAAGCCACTTCATGAAGAAGGGGTTGCTCCCCACCCTTTCGGCGAATACCAGGCATTTTCAACTCGTGTACATGCCCCTTCACCATCCCACCGACTTTTAAACGAACGCTTTTTCCATCCCTCGCAGGATTGGCGTTGCTAATTACAGGAACAGTTCCATCAACCTCAGGACTTCCATATCCCTTTTGGTAGATATAGGTATAAGTTTCTATAGTGTAGGAAGAAACATCCGACAATGTTTTGATATCTGCAGGCTGAGTAAAAGTAAGCTCAAATCCGTCAGGCTTAACTCTCATTTCGTGAACTTCGAAAGGGACTTTACCCGTCCAATTAACCCGCTGAAAAGAAAAGGGCTTCCTACCACGCGACCCCCACCCTCGGTTTGTCCCACCGGTAAACATACTTCCATCAGAAGCAAAACGAGCCACAATATTACCCGACCCAAATCCTTCCAGAAACGGAAAAACCGCACCCTGATAGAAACCGTTTACTTTTTCCAAAAAAACCCGGTTCACCTTTGAATGCGTCTGCTCCGAGATAAAGAGTTGATTTTGGAAGGGGCCAAATTTCCCTCCCGTCTCATCACACTCAATGCCAGCGGGTGAATTACCAACCTTACCGTGAGGAAGAACCACTGGTGGAGGAACAAGTTCGGGGAGTCTCTTTCTCTCAACTTCAATACGGCTTCCAGACACAGGCTCGGGGGGTTGAGGACCAAGCACGTCCGTTAAAGCAAAATATTTATTACCGACTGGGTTCCCTTGAAAGCCTCCGGGGCGTAAGTGCTTCAACGAACTCGATCCATTCCAAAGCCCTTGGTTGTCACAATAAAATACATCACCCAAATGATTAAATCCGATTCCTCCAGGTGAGCGAATACCGTATCCGGTTGGAATACATTCACCTTCCGGCGTTACTCGCATACACCAGCCACGGAATGGGCTCAGATCATCCGCTCCACCAGAACTTGTCAGGCAAAGAACTAACCAAATATCCCCGTTTTTGTCGTGCCGGGTACCGAATGCATACTCATGATAATTCCCGTTAATCCCCCAGTCATCCGCTACCGTTTCAAACACATCTGCCCGTCCATCTCCATCCCCGTCTTTCAACCGAGTGACTTCAGGTCTTTGTGTTACATATAACCAATCATCCTTCCAAGCTATCCCTAAAACTTCATGTAATCCACGGGCGTACAAAGTCCACTTTGGCTCGGGACTGTCTCCAAGAACATTTTTACCCACAAATATATCTCCTCGTCGGGATGAGATTGCCACCTTACCACCAGGCAGAATATCAATCCCACTCACCTCGATAACCTCTCCTTCGGGGAGTGGTATTGTAGTAATAGGATAATAATCTGATTCAACCGGAATCACACCTTTTTGATCTTCGGCAAAAAGAAAGATAATGGACCCAATTATACATAATAAATTGAAGGCTAGTTTTTTCATATTTAGAATTTTATTTATTGTTTAAAACAACTCAATTAATCGGCCCAAGAATAAATAATCTCTAATTTGGCCTTATTATTCTGGAAAGTAATAGGCACCCGAAGTTCATCTTTGACTTGAAACACTGCTCCACCCTCCACCTGAATTGTAAGTTCATCACTTCGATAGAAATCTCCCATTTTTTCAAATGAGCCCGCTGCTAGACGAAAAAATAAATTATCATTACCTTCTTTACCAGAAAACGAAATCAAACGCTTGATTGCACCTGAAACTTCTGCGGAACTCCCTGCAAGTGCAATCGCATTATCCATGATCGAAACTTGATTCCGACTATACTTAAATGTGGGCCGTTGCATATTGTCTAAAACATAACCTTCAAACTCTAATTCTTGGGTGCGATATTCAGATTTCGGCCAAGCGGCGTCTTGAGTCCTTAATTGAGCTATGGCTAAGCCCTCGGGGAATCGGACAACACCATTTCCCGCTGGTGGTTGAAATCCCTGCCCACGGGCAATCCAATGCCGAGCTCCATCGATGAAGTCACCATGCCAAATCATTGCCAACCTCATATTGTTAGCATCAAAGGCCAAATTTAAGCCCTCATGATATCCCACTCCAATTGCACGCGGACCAGCACCATCAATGAAATTTCGATAAATAATGGCTTCCCCTTTTGGTGCTTCAAGCAACATACCTTCGACCAATTGACCGCGTTTCGGTAAACTTTTCGACAGAGCTTTATTCTTAAAGCCCGGTCCCGACCATGAAACGGTAAGACTTTCCCCGCCCCCCCGTTCAAAATATCTTACCTCAATGTTATGCTTCCCCTTATTAAGATCTATGGAACCTTTCGCTGTTTCAATTCCGTGAATCCCATCATTGTCTACCACAACCTTATCATTGATGAAAAGAATGGATCCATCATCAGAGGAAAGAGTAAAGCTATACTTTCCCTTCTTAATACATTCAATTTCTCCCTGGAAAACAAAGCCGAAATTATTTTTGATTTCGCTGCGAGTTATATCAAATAATCCATTCGCCAGGGTCCCTGTTTTTTTCGGCTCCAATCCAGAAAAATCCGGCACCTTGCTCCATTCACCATGATAAATTTTATAACTTAAATTAGTAATTGGGTTAGCTTTTTTGGTAACTCCCATCACACCATTCATCAATTGATAGTGTCCGGGAAATGTACAGATGTATGGATAATCACCTTCCGCCTTAGGCGTTTTAAAGTAAAAGGTTACCTCTTTTCCAGGTTGTACCATTCCAGAACTGGCTAGTATGCGAGGATGCCCCTTTGGTTCCCAATCCATTTTCACTCCTTGATCTCCAAGTTTAAGAACTGCATCGATTACTTCCTGTCCTTTATCTCCACCCTTCTTTTTTCCTGGCGTGCAAAATATTAGATTATGTGGAAGGGAGTCTGGGTTTTTGAAGACTACTTTTATCTTTGCGTTTGGCGTGACGCTAAAACTACTCACATCGTACTTCATTTGCGCTTCCAAGGTGCTGATCGTTATCGATTGGTCGACTTTCTCAAAACCTTTCGGTGGTTTAGCTGCATTCAATTGAATACATGTCGTGATAAGAACAAAAGCTAAAATGGACAGATTAAAGAATTTCATAAAGATTTAGTAGGTAAGAAAGACTAACTGGTTGTTTACTCAAATTAACCGAAAAAAGAATTTTTCATTGTATAGTAAAACAAGAAAAAACAACACCTCATTTTGCGTATTTATCCTGTTTATTTGCGACAAATCATTTTATCTTCACTACTCAACCATAGTACGGAATCTTATCTTTTATTTTTTGGAATGTATCTATGTCTGTGAATTTAAATAAACAAAAAATCATAAAAAAAGATCGATCAAAAATTTGATCTGGTTACTAATTTTCACATGAGTACAATTATCATACCAACGCTTTCTGCATTTTTTATTTTAATTGGTTTAATAGTCTCGGGAGAAAGTCAAAAAGAGAAAAATACTGATTTCACAAATTGGGATGACTTAAGATCACAACCTCAACAGTCCAAATACATTACACAAATTCTAAAATCTCATCCCGAAAGAGATAAATCGGAAAAAAAATTACGCGTAATCTATTTTTATCCCAAGGATCGAAAACCGATTAAAGATCATCAGAAAAGATGGAATGACATACTGACTGATATTCAAAACTTCTTTCGAACTGAAATGACACGCTTAGGGTATAAGCAAGTTACGATCTCCCTTGAAAGAGAGAATGGAATTCTGAAACTGCACGAAATTCAAGGGATACAAAACGATAGCAATTATAATTATAAATCGGGTAATGAAATTCGGGGGGAAGTATTCAAAGCCCTGCGGGCAAAAGGCATCAATCCCGAAGAAGAAACCCTTCTCATTGTTTGCGCACTATCCAGAACTGAGGATAGGAAGGTTACTATTTATTCGCCCTATTACGGCATGGGTGCAAATCACAATAAAGGAATTTGTTTCACAGCCGACATGGAATGGTTATCGATTTACGGACTCAAACCTGACCCACAAAAAATTGTCCTGCAGGTCAAAGAACATAGGAACTACGAGCCCTTTACCCTGAATCGGTTTAACACGGTGTATATCGGAGGTACAATTCACGAACTCGGACACGG
>JAQXBH010000078.1 GCA_029252505.1 Opitutales bacterium
ACAATCCATATGGAGGATCGGTAAAATACAGCTCTCCTTTTTGATTGTAGGCGAGATCGTTCGGGCTGTTAAAACGTTTGCCTTTATACTTTCCGGCCAAAGTTTCAAAAACCGGACGGGGGGAGTGAGTCGATGCAGTCATGCGGGCGATCCTCCGGTCTCCGTGCTGGCATAGGATCAAATTGCCCTTTTCATCCAGAGCAAGACCATTGGAACCCGACTCCCCCGCCCGTGACTTACTGGGGGTGTACCCGGATGGCTCAAGGTACACACTCGCCCCCTCCCCTTCCTTCCATTTATAGATCTTATTCGCGGGCACATCGGAAAAAAGCAGGAAATCACCTTTAGAAATCCAAACTGGGCCTTCCGACCACTCGTAACCCTCTGCAAGAATTTCAATTTTTGCATCTTGGGAAATAAGTTGATCGAAGGAGAGATCCAATCGCTCAATCGATCCAGTGGTAGGATAATTTTTGGGCCAGAGTGTAGCACAACTGGCAATAGTTAGTGAGAAGAGAACGAAGATATTTGAATTTTTCATGCTAGGATTTAGTAAACATTTCTTAACGCCATTCAGCCGCCCAGTCATGGGTATGAATCTGGCTTTCGATATGCCATTCACGAAGTTGATCCAATAGTTTTTGCTTCGTTTCTCCCACCTTCGGATCGTCCCACAAATTGCGGACTTCATTCGGGTCCTCTTTCAGGTTAAATAACTGTCCACACTTCATATGAAGGAAATGCACCAACTTCCATTCCTCATTCCGAATCATACTCATGAAATCAGTTTCGGTTAAAATTCCATCCTTAATCTGTTCCGCATACACATAGTCCCGGGGCTTCCATTCTTTCCCCTCCAAAGCCGGGAGTATGGAACGAGCTTCAAAATTTTCAGGGGCCTCAATTCCCGCCATCTCCAAAATGGCCGGCCCAATATCCATATGCTGACAAAGGCCCTCGATTGTCCGTCCGCCCTCATAAAGATTGGGGGCCCACACCACCATGGGCACACGGGTGACCAAATCATACATTGTCCATTTTTGACTATGTCCGTGATCAGTGAGGCAGTCGCCGTGATCCGAACTAAATATGACGATCCCATTTTCCAGATAGCCCTGCTTTTCAAGAGTCGTTAAAATTTCTCCGACCTTCTCATCAATCATACTCACATTTGCAAGATAGTAAGCCCGCTGACGATGTCGCTGTTCACGAGTTGGCTCAAGATCCAACACCACCGAGTCATGATCGACTTCATTGTTATGTTTCCGAAGCCCCTTCAAAGGGTCGGGAAGTCCGTCCAGTTCCTCCTTACTCACCTCCAATAATGGCAGGTCCTTATTGAGGTAAGGATCACTAAAACGCTTGGTCGGATCGTAGGGAGGATGGGGGCCGGGAAAACCGATCTGTAAAAAAAGAGGTTCGGTTTTCGGATAAGTATTTAACCACCATGTGGCAGTATCTCCCACAAACATATCCGGATGCATATCCTCAGGTAGTTCCCAGTCGAAGGCTCCCAGTGCCTCTTTATAATCAGCTCTTTTTCGATACAATTCGCGCTGTTGCTTCACCAATCCACGGGCTTTTAGTGCTTTATCCCACTCATCAAAATAATAGCGCTCCTCCAAATACCGGTCCTTGTTCTCCACCACATAACGCTCATGAAATCCTAGTGGGGTGTGATAGGGATAACTGTGCATTTTTCCCACATTCACACAACGGTACCCAGAATCAGCCAATTTTTCAATCCACGAACGCTTCCACGAATCTGCATTTTTGAATATGCCGGTAGTGTGAGGATAGTAACCTGTAAAAAGGCTCGCCCGAGCAGGGGCACAGGAGGCCGCAGTAATAAAGCAATTATTAAAAGAGACGCCCTCATTCACCAAGCGGTCCATGTGAGGAGTATCCATATGCTCATTTCCCAAGGCGGCAATCGTATCAAAGCGTTGTTGATCGGTAATAATAAAAATGATGTTGGGCCGAGTAGTCATAGTAAAATAATCGTAATTACACAGGTTAAAGTAATACTATGTCGGATTGCACACATTTTCTTACAAAAATGCATTTTTTCTAGATGGTATGAAAGGGACAATCGAAATCCTTTTACAACATCCATCACCTTTAAAAAGCTTACTCTGCCTTGTACTCGAAGGAAGATAGAATTACCGGATCTGGATACTTGACTAAATGAGAAGACACACAGGTGGCTTGAAAAGGTAACTTAAAATCATTAAAGAGTGATGCACAACGCTGTACCTGCTTCGGGGTAAGTCGACTGGCGAGGGAACAATGGGGGTCCCACTTCGCGGTCCGGTAAAATTTATTCATTGAAGAAAACCCTGCGTTTGCATCATGTAGACTATGAAGTTTGCTCAATGGTTTCGATTTTTCCGGCGAGAGGAAAACGAGGCCTCTGTCTTCAAAAATAGCCAGATTTTCAAAAGAAATTTCAAATCTCTTCTGACCTTCTAAAAATTCCCAATTTACTTTTTTGGGTCCGCTTATTTCACCATAAACCAAAGTCAGATGAGGCGTGAAATTTTTGTCAAAAGCTCGGCAGGGAATTTTATTTTCCGATATTTTTTTCCACATATTTTGAATCATGGCATTGGTAACATCGTCAAAGTGGACTTCGAGTGAGTAAGGCATATTTATGGATATTTAAAATTCTTAGATCTAAGAACTCTAACACTACTCAAATTCATCCATCAATACAATGGAACAAATAAAGACAGTTTAAAAACAACCCAACAAAACGGAGATCCAACCATTAGAACTGGTATTCAAAACCAATTCCAAAATGAAAGAAATCCTTTAGCCCCTGATCTCCCGGCAAGTTTAGATCTTGATCAATGGCCCAACTGTACACTCCATGTCCTGCCAAGGAAAAATTTCCAGATAGCTTTTTATCCACTCCACTTCTCAAAGAGAAAAAATTCAATCCATTGTGCCCATCTGCTACATAACTTTCATTCCAACCTAAAGTACCCGAAAAGGAAATATCAAGATTTTCCTGCAAATTAACTTCCTTGCTATTAGACCATTCATAAAAAATACCCTTCGCATCCATCGAGTAGGTAGCATCCAAAGCAGTTATTAAGTCAAAAGGGAGATCTTCATAACTAATGCCCGCGGACCATTCATCATCCGATTCATCATCCTTTGCAAAAATTAAATGCGTGTAACCGGCATAAAATGAATACCCGTCCACCTCCTGGGAAAGGGCAAAATTATACTGCCACTCATCGTACTGATGATTGGATGATCTTCCATACCATACTCCGCCCGATAAATGATCATAACCCAGTTCGATTGAACTATTCCACAGAGATTTCCCATTTAAAGCATCCCTTCCCTCCGAGAAATAGCGACTTTCCCAACCTGCATGTGCGTGGGCATCTAAAGCTTTGTGTGCATGCACTTTCTCAAATGGCTTACTGGATTCCAAATCATGCCCCATTAGCATCAAATGAAGAAAATGAAATCCAAGTATCCAAAATTTAAACGATTTAAAATTCATAGATTACAACTTCTACAAAATCTAATCTTTTTTTAAACAAGAAACGACCAAGAATAAAGTCATTAAACTTTGACTTATAAAATAGGTAACTTTGATTAATCAAAAAATATACCGACAATGACTTTTTCTATAAAGCGTTAGTTACCGATTTTAATGCCCGAACCAATCCTTTTCTTGTCCTCCCTGCATAAAAAGGTGACTATCAGCACTCGCTAAAACCATCCCCACCATCGCATTTCCAATTGAAGAATACCCCAGGTACTGGTCACCTCCAATATTTCTCTTACCTCCAAAAAAAGCGGCTCCTCCCTGAGGTAGGCGACTCAGTTCAAGATACGGCAACCAGGTATTCATTACGCTACTGTGCTCCGCGGAAGCCCCCATTTTAATACCGGAAAATCCATAAATTAAACCGATCGAAGACATCGCATGTGCATGGCGCATTCTTCCATTTAATCGCACCAGTGCATCCGCTAAGGATTGAGCAAATTCCACTTCCCGGTCTGCGACCATGAGTGCGATGACCATCGCACCGGTTCTTGCCGCAATATCCGGACTCCAGCGAGCTCGTGAGGAATAGCCCAAAGCACCCGTCTTAGGATCAAGAGACTTCTTCACTTCGGAAAAAGAATCATGCCATGATTTTTCATTAACTAAATATCCACACTTTTCTGCCAGAGCCCAGGCCAAATGTGCCTGAACATTAATTACGATCAGTCCACCGCCGCTGTAGGGAATCGAGTAATGGTGCCCCATTGTCCCTTTCTCGGTCACTCTCTTGGCAAGCAAATCACAGCATTTCTTGAGCTCGCTAAAATAAGTTTTATCACCAGTGGCTAATTGATATTCCGCAAGAAAGATTCCATTGGAAGCAGTCTGCCAATTTTTGGGTCCTTTCTTAGGATCATTTAAGTCGATCAAATCAATGCTGGTCTTCTTTACAAACTCGATCCCTTTCTTGATCGAGGACAGATGAGAGGCATCATTATTTGCCAAGAGCACCAACCCGCAAAATGCAGCGGTATAAACATCCGCATCTCCGCCCACCCCCGGTTGCCAACGGCCGGATTTTTGCTGAATCTTAACCAGGTGATTTGCAATATCTACCAAAAACTTTTTTCTTTTGGGACAGGCACTTGGAGCGGACAGCGTGAAAGACTGACTGGAAGGTAATTTAACTGGTAAGTTTATTAACTCGGAGCCTCTTCGAACCTGAATAGATAGAAGGGGGTCGGGTAAGGAAGAACAGCGATTCAAACTTGTACCCAAAAGGGCCTGCGGTCCTTCCAGTCCGGTGTCTGTTTTTTTTGAAAACGGCTTGGGTATTTTACCATCAACCCGAACCAATCGATCCCCAACTAAAAGCCCAGCACCTTGAGCTGCACCATTCTGCCCGACATGCATTAGGAGGATTTGGTTATCCCCATCGATAAGCCGGCCAGTTGCCTCCAGTACTCCTAATGGAAAATCATGATGATCTCCATTTTTGCTATTTACCAATTTAGGAGTGTAAATCGATTGTCCGAACAAAGAGATAAAAAAGAATGGAAAAGCAGAAGTTAAATAACGAATATATTTCATTTACCAATACTTTTTTATTTCGCACTAACTGGGCAAGGGAATACCGAAGAAATAAAAACTTTTACCTAACTGAGCTTGGAAAAGACAGCGGACAATGTGTCCTTGGCATCCCCGAATAACATATTGGTGTTCTCCTTAAAATAAAGCGGATTCTCCACCCCTGAATAACCGGCTGCCATACTTCTTTTCAATGCCACCACCGACTTAGCATTCCAAGCCTCGATCACAGGCATCCCGGCAATCGGACTACTCGAATCCTCGAGGGCGGACGGATTTACGATATCATTGGCTCCAACCACCAATAAAACATCGACCGTGGGCAGATCGTTATTGATCTCATCCATTTCGAATACGATATCATAGGGCACATTTGCCTCAGCAAGCAAAACATTCATGTGCCCGGGTAGTCGTCCAGCCACCGGATGAATCGCAAAACGGACATTCACATCATTCGCTCGTAATGTCTCGGTGATATCCTTGACCACATGCTGGGCTTGGGCTACTGCCATTCCATATCCTGGCACGATCATGACTTCCTTCGCTTCTTTCAATTCCTCCGCCACCTCGTCCGCAGTAGTCTCAGTAATCGATCCTTCAATTTCTGAGATATTGGAAGCACTTCCCCCTCCAGTTCCAAACCCTCCAAATATTACATTAGCGAGACTCCGGTTCATCGCCTTGCACATTATGTAGCTGAGAATTGCCCCGCTACTTCCCACCAATGCCCCGGTAATGATCAGTAAATCATTTTTAAGCATAAACCCGGCCGCGGCCGCGGCCCAACCGGAATAACTGTTTAACATCGAAACAACAACGGGCATATCCGCCCCACCAATTGCCACGATTAGATGGACACCGAGGACGAATGAAATGCCCATTACAATTAATAGACTAATCAATGCCTGGTCGTGCCCCTGTTCAACAAACTGGGCTCCCAGCCAGACGGATGCACCGAGCATGCCCAGGTTAATCATGTGACGACCGGGTAAAAGTAGCGGCTTGCCACTTAACGATCCCCGTAATTTCCCAAAGGCAATGACCGACCCGGTAAAAGTCACTCCGCCAATGAAGACACCAAGTAAAATCTCTACATCATGAATTAATTGATCTGTGCCGGAAAGATCGGCATGACTAGGATCCAAAAAACTGGCGAGGCCAACGAGAACCGCGGCCGCCCCGACAAAGCTGTGAAGAATCGCAACTAATTCCGGCATCGAAGTCATCTCCACTCTCTTTGCAAGCACCGCACCAATTAGTGCCCCACCAATCATCAGCGGAATCAGCAGCTTGAAATTTTCTACCTCACCGCTTAAAAAAGTGGCTGCAATTGCCAATGCCATGCCCAAGATCCCATACATGTTTCCCTTCCTTGCAGTTTCCTGCTTGGACAACCCCCCTAAGCTCAGGACGAAAAATACTCCCGAAACCAAGTAGGCCATAGTAATCACTCCCTCAGTCATTCCTTACGAAACATTTTCAGCATTCGGTGGGTTACCAAAAAACCACCTGCCACATTGATGGTGGCTAAAAAGATCGCCAAGCCAGCAATCCAAGGATTGGAACCGGAAACGAAAAGCATTCCTCCAATCACGATAATTCCGCTAATTGCATTGGTCACACTCATGAGAGGAGTATGAAGGGAAGGAGTCACATTCCAAACCACCATGTATCCCACGAAACAGGACAGAACGAAAACGGTTAATTGATCAAGAAATTCATTCTCACCCTTCCAGCCAAGAGCGAGGAGAAGTACACAAAGTCCGCCCAGCATCACTGCGGGAGAAAAAATCGATTTTTTTTCTACGATCGGCTGCACGACTTTTTGCTCTTTTGGTTTTTGAAGCTGAACGCTGACCTCAACTTTAGGGGGAGGCCAGGATATCTCGCCTCGATCAAGAACGAGGGCACCGCGAATAATTTCGTCTTCCTGATTAATGGTAAATTCTTCCGTATCCCCCAACAGATTAACTAATTTTACAAGGTTGTTGCCGTATAGACGACTGGACTGAGTCGACAATCGCGAGGGCAGATCGGAATAGCCAAGAATAGTCACCCCATGAACAACCTTCGACTCTCCGGGCTCCGTCAGTTCGCAGTTGCCTCCGCCCTCCGCAGCCAAGTCGACGATTACTGATCCGTGCTTCATACTCTTGACCATCTCTTCAGTGATTAAAACAGGAGATTTTTTCCCAGGAATCATCGCAGTAGTGATAATAATATCCACCTCTTCAGCCTGCTCCGCAAAAAGCTTCATTTCCGCATCGATAAATTCCTTGCTCATTATCTTGGCGTACCCACCGGATCCGGCACCCTCTTCCTCAAAATCTAGCATCAGGAATTCACCACCCAAACTTTTTACTTCGTCTTTCACCGCGGGGCGGGTATCGAAGGCACGAACAATCGCACCCATATTACGAGCCGCTCCAATTGCAGCGAGACCGGCAACCCCGGCTCCGATAACCAATACCTTGGCCGGAGGAACTTTACCCGCCGCTGTAATCTGTCCAGTGAAAAAACGGCCAAATACATGGGAAGCCTCGACCACCGCACGATATCCAGCGACATTGGCCATCGAACTAAGTGCGTCCATCGACTGTGCCCTCGAAATTCGAGGAACGCAATCCATCGCTAACCAATTAATTTTTTGTGCCCCCAAAGATTTGAGTAATTCCTCATTTCGGGCGGGATAAGCAAAACTGATCAGAGTTGCTCCTTCCTTAAAAAGGGAAACTTCCTCAGTGGTGGGTGGATTAATTTTAAGGACCAAGTCGGCATCTCCCAGCAAAGTGGAGGGATCATCTACGAGATTCGCTCCCGCTTTTTCAAAATTGATATCCGTAAAGTTAGCCTGTTCACCTGCTCCTGATTGGACTGAAACTTGGTAGCCAAGCTTTTGCAGTGCATGAATGTTATCCGGACTGATTGCCACCCGTTTCTCTGTCGGTAGTAGTTCTTTAGGCACGGAAAGTTTCATAAGGGCAAGTTACTTCTTATGGAGTGGCTGAAATTAGAGTGCCTGTAAAGAAAAAGTTTAACTTTCTTATTTTACCCCATGTAGAAACACGAAGTTCTAAAAAGTATTTACTGCTCGTCTTTCTTCCTCAAATGTGAATAATGTGAATAAGTCAAGTACGAGGACAAAGTTTCACAGTTGGATCATGCAAAAAATGGAGTGGGTGAACAATCGTTCGATTACTACAGACTTAATATAAATAACGAACGAATAGATTTCCCATGAGTGAAGAAGAAAACAATCAAGAGCCTGCGGATAACCGTATGCGCTTTGACGAACTTGACCTGTCGCAGCCTATATTAAAGGCCGTGCAAAAAGCCGGGTATGAAAACCCCTCCCCTATCCAAGAACGTGCAATTCCACCTCTTCTCGAAGGTTCAGATTTTATTGGCGTAGCCCAGACTGGAACAGGGAAAACCGCTGCTTTTGCTCTTCCCTTACTCTCACGCTTGGATGAATCCGTTAAAGGTGCCCAAATACTAGTATTAGCTCCTACCCGCGAACTTGCACTTCAAGTGGCGGAGGCCATCGAAGGCTTTGCAGAAAATCTTCCAAAATTAAGGGTAGTAGCCGTTTACGGAGGCACTGGGTACGGGGAACAGATAAGAGAATTCAAACGGGGCGCCCAAGTAGTCGTGGGCACACCAGGCCGGGTAATGGACCACATTGAAAAAGGTTACCTTAAGTTAGATAACTTGCAGGCATTAGTTTTGGATGAAGCCGACGAAATGTTAAGCATGGGATTTATCGATGACATTGATTGGATCCTGGAACACACACCGGACGATCGTCAGACTGCCCTTTTCTCGGCAACCATGCCAAAGCCCATTCGTAAATTGGCGGAAAAGCATTTAAATGATCCGACTGAAGTTACGATCAAGGTCAAGGCAGAGAATTCTCCCAATATTCGTCAACAATTTATAAAAGTCAGGCAGCATGAAAAAAGAAATATGCTTCTTCGCCTACTTGAAATTGAAAAGTTTGAAGCCATGCTCATCTTTTCCCGCACTAAAAATGCGACCATGGAGATTGCGGAAATGCTTCAGGGGAAAGGTTATCTCGCTGAACCCCTCAATGGAGATATGCCACAAAATTTACGGGAGAAAACCGTCGACCGTCTAAAGCGGGGAAAAATCAACGTACTCGTTGCCACTGATGTGGCGGCACGCGGGCTCGATGTGGACCGTATATCACATGTGCTCAACTATGATGCCCCATTTGATCTTGAATCCTATACTCACCGGATTGGACGAACTGGAAGAGCCGGTCGTGAAGGAGATGCCATTATCTTTGTCACCAACAAAGAAATGCGAATGCTCAATGCAATTGAGCGGACCTTAAAAGTACCCTGTCAGGAATACTCATTTCCGACCAAGGAAGAAATGAATGAGCGGAAGCTCGAGGAATTTTTTGGTAAAATAGAAGAAGGACTAAAAGCTGACCTTGGAGACTATCGAACAGCCATACAACGCTATCTCGAAGAATCCGGAAAAGATTCAATTGATGTGGCGGCAGCTCTTGCCCATTTAGAAGCAGGTAAACAAGGTCTTTATTATGTGGATATGCCACAACCATCCAAGAAAAACTCACGGGATAACCGGTCTGGAAGAGATCGGGATAGCCGGGATAGCCGAGGTCGAGACGGCCGAGGTCGCGATAACCGTGGAGGACGGGAAGATCGAAACAGGCGCGGAGACCGAGATGAACGCGGTGGATCCCGTGATGATTCCAGTCTGCAAAGTTATCGGTTAGAAGTCGGCGAATTTCATGGTGTACAAAAAGGGGATATTGTCGGAGCGATTGCCAATGAAGTAGGATTGGACCCAAGAAACATGGGTAAAATAAGAATGTTTAAAGACCATACATTCATGGATTTACCCGCTGACATGCCCAACGATATTATGACCGCATTGAAAACGGTTTGGGTTCAGGGTCACCAGTTAAACATTTCTAAGGACAAGGGCAGACCAAGACCGGACAGGGGTGGTGCTGGACGATTTGACAAACGCAAGAAATTTGGCAAAGGTGGCGGAGACTTCAAAAAGAAGTCCAAGGGCCGTTTCCGAGACTAGTTCTTAACTCAAATTATTTTTTCGCGGTAATCCATTTTACCGCATTTCCAAGCATATCAAGGTATTCCTGCGAGGACATTGTGGAATTATGGTGACCTAATGTAGTGGAAAAAATCCGGCCTTTCCCATGGGTATTTACCCATACACAGGCTTGCGGTTCATTTGGCTTTTTGTTTTTTCCATTATCACCGTAAGCAAGTACAGTTGTTCCCTCATAGACTTGTTGAACATTGTAAAGTTCTCCTTCAGGAGTCAGCCAACCTTCGGGCATATCTTTAATAATGGGGTGATCGGCGTGTTTTTTAGCTTTATTAACTGTGATTGCCGCTTTTGGACCATGCCCCTTGGAACTTGCACCCAACATCTCCGGCCAAGATTTCTTTTCTCCTTCTTTAGCAGGAATACTCCAATGGTAGGAATGCATCGCACAATGTAAGGCAATTGCTGGCTTACCAGCCTTGTGAACATCAGTAATAGATTGAACGAATTTAGCATCTTTTTCATGAGCAAAACAATGATTATAAACAATATAATCATAACCATCTGCCCACCCTTTTTTGTTCAACCTAGCCTTACTTTTTTTCTCATCCATTTCAAAAAAGATATCCCACTTGGTTGGCACCCGCTCGCTAATACCTTCGCTAATGATATTTTTTTGCTTTGGATAGTCATGACAGCAACCACCTGTTATCATAAATGCCTTTAGTGGTTTTTTCTTACCATGATGTTTTGCGAAAGCAGAAAATGAACTAAGTAGAAATACAAGCGTAAGGAATATTTTCATAATTTTTGAATAATGTTTTAAAAAGTAACCTATAATCGAAGACAAAGGACAAAGTTTTGACAAGCACTGAATGGTTCCGAAAAATATTTTTAAATAGTAACATTAGGAGGAAATTATCAAAAATTTAATGGTTGGGGGTTGTAAATATAATCATTTTCTCGTCCAATTTATTTAGATTATGATGAATAAACTTTTCTTACTTTTCGCCTTATGCCTAGCATTTTCAAGCAAAATAGACGCTCAAGCTAGTTCTTTAAAAGTAGGTGTATCTTGTGTGGATGTATCTCCCACTGTTTTCCCCATTCAGTTACGATCCGGTAAATCAAATTTTGTGCATGACCCACTCCATGTCCGAGCGGTTGCCTTCGAATGCGGAGAGGGACGTGCAGTCATCTGCCTGATCGACGCCATTGGAATTGGTCGGGAAATGTCTGATCTTGCCAAGTCACGGGCCGCAGAAAAGACCGGTTGGAGGATGGAAGATATGTTAATCTGTGCAACTCACACTCATAGTGCCCCCAAAGGTGGAACCGGTATGCCTGGGCGTGAAGCATACGATAAACTCAAGTACCAGAAACTCGAAGAAGCCATCGTTCTTGCTGTTGAAAGCCTGAAGC
>JAQXBH010000089.1 GCA_029252505.1 Opitutales bacterium
GAACTGGCATCTAAAATCCCGATAAAAACGCCCTGTAAATTTTGTCCGCCAAATTTTTGAAAAAGTGCTTGGGCTGCTTTCTCGATGAAATCTTCCATTTTTTCCGGCCGACAAGGCCAGGCATGGTCCATCGTTAGATTCCACCTAATATAACGCTCTGCATCGGAAACTGCAATCGATTGAGGATTCTGATACCTTACTAAATAGTACTCCTGCCCTAAACGTTTTGTCAGGGTAACACCAAGATCGACGATGATGTCATCTGCAAAATGTTCAAAGTTTTTCGAAATACGAATCAAGCAAGCAGTGGCAGGATTCGAGGCAAAGGGGGATGGGGTGGGTTCAGTCAAGATTCCAACAATCTTGCATTTCCATAATTGATCAACGATTAAACGCAAATGGAATTCTGACTACTCTCCCATTGACAGTATTGGGGGGAGAGGAAAAAAGGCCGGATGATGACCTAGTTATGAATACAAGTTTATTTGTCGTGTTGCTCTAGTAGTTTGTCTAATTTTTCTTTTGTATTTAAACAAGAGCATCCGACTAATAAAATAAGGGAGAAAAAACCAATCATAGGAATACAGCCAATTATTGTCCATGCACCAGTATTTCTACCTTTATCTTTGGCAAGAAATCGAGAGCTTAATGCCGTAAATATTGCTATTATTATCATTGGCAAAAATGAGATCAGCCCTTGATTGGATGGTGCTCCACTTGGTTGAGCCATTGCAAGAACCTCGACTATATATGTTGGATCATTCAATTTAATATTTCTATTTTGTATGTTTATTAATTAAAATGCTCTTAAGCTTCATTAAGAGAAAATTTAAGCCAATCGAAGTGTAAAAAATTCCTTTTAACACAATACTCTATCAGGTTTATTTATTTCCATTATAATATCTTGCTAAATTCGTAACTTACACCCCAAATGGCGAAATCCATTAAAGCGGGAGAGATAGATGCAGTGGTTCATTTAATCTTTCATATTTGTTTGGGTAGACTCGCCCCTCAAAGGTCTAGTGATAAACTGATCTCATCATAAAGTTCTCAGATTAAGAAAACACAGTCCCAAAGACGATTAAGATAAGAATTATAACGCACAAAACAATACGATAAATTGGTACGCCGATTGGTTTCTTTTTATTGATATCAGATCCACATTTCGGGCACAAATTAATACAACCTACATCACTGGAAGAGGAGATTGAAATCAGAACCGAACTTATCAGAGCCCGTATTAATCGGCGCATGCTGAGTAAATCTTTCTTGGGAGTTCCGCATTCACTGCACACTAATAAATCAGAATTCTGTGGGTTGTGTTTTCGTTCTTCCATCCTAAACCGAATATTGTTTATCACTCATACAGTAGGGTCTGTCTATGTTGCGATTTTGTTCCTCCAAGAAATAATCGCAATGTATGTTACGAATAAAATGCCCGCCATATGGAATACCATGCTACACCAAAACATTACAGGTGATTCGCCTACTTTAAATTTTTCATTTGCTCCGCTGTGGTCAAAGAAGTTGGGAATACTGCCAGTTTCAAATCCATAATAAATATGGTAAATATCAAAAATAGCTATAGCTATGAGAAAAAACCAGATCCAATACTTTTCCATCTAAACATGTTATTCTATTAAATTTAATTTGCCTATTATAAGCTTATGGTAAGTTTATAATCAGAGTCGACCCATCAAACATACCAGACAGACGGTCTCCATTGAGCGGGACAGGTAGATGCGAAGGTTCGTGCGTTATTTAAATAATTCGGAACTCGGATAGGGCGATGGGGTCACCGGTCTACCCTTTTATTCCACCACCGCAATCCTTTACCAACAATTTCTGTTATCCCGGAGAAATATTTGTAGATTCGTTCTCAAATCGAAAAATTATGTGATTATTTTTGATTTTATCACAAACACTTGTCCTATTTGAAAAAGTTCATACTATTGTATCTTGGTGTTTTTAAAGATTGGTTTATAAGCATCGTTCATTGGTATCTCGTTTTCTTTTTTTAAATCTCAAATCTATTTTCGTGCTTGCTTGCTTCAATATTTTAAATCTTTTTTTTATTCTCTTTTTTAATGCTCAATCCAGTTTTTTGGATTGCTTTGACTTAAGTTTAAGAAGTTGAACAAGAAAAAAAGAAAATTCGTTTCCAACAAGCGTCCCGCATCTAACCTGTCAGAAGATGCTAACTCGAGTGACCATTCTACAGGGGGAAACTTCAGCAATAGTAGTTCTGCCGAGAGACACAATAAAGACTCTAAAAGCAAACAATTTTCCCGTTATGGATATTCGATTTTTGCGATTATTGTCTTTGTTGTTGGGATGTACAGTGGAGCGAAATATTCACCGAAAGAAAAAATATCGCAATATAGTAGTGCCATACAAGTCCTAAAAACAGAACGCTTACGCTTACCCAATGCTGAACCCGAAGACTTCTTTCCAGTCGCTGAATTTAGAAAACAGGGGGCAATTTTACTTGGATGCCACAATCAGATAAATTTAATGCCAGAACTTTACGGTGAAATTGCCAAAGCGGTGAACCAAAGGGTTCCTCTGATTGGAGTGGTTTCTACAGAAACTCAGGCAAGAACTGGGATTAAATTAATTCGCGACATGGGACTACCTCCGGAGGCGATGCGCTTTTTAGTCATTCCCTCAAATTCAATTTGGATTCGCGATTACGCCCCTTTTATTCTTCGCTACGATCAAGAAAATGCATTTATGGTCGATGCAAAATACCATACCCGGACCATGAGAGAGAATCGGAAGAAGGATGATTTTATGTGCTTTGAACTGGCTCGTATGCTCGACCTTCCAGTTCGTTCCATTCCACTCGTGTT
The DNA here is from genome assembly GCA_029252505.1 of Opitutales bacterium. Taxonomy (GTDB): domain Bacteria; phylum Verrucomicrobiota; class Verrucomicrobiia; order Opitutales; family Seribacteraceae; genus Seribacter. Next base: position 2,853 of record JAQXBH010000089.1, read on the forward strand.
GGAAGGTGGGAATTTCATTAGCAACGGAGATGGCTTACTTCTCACCTCTGGAAAAACAATAAGCGTAAATAAACAGGGGGAATACACTCACAAACAACTCATCAGTATGTTCAACGATTTCCTCGGCGTGAATGGAGTCTGTGCGGTGAACCATTTAAAAAATGAACCGAATGGACATATCGACATGTTTATGACCATGTTAGCAAAAAACCTCGCGATTGTGGGAGAGATCGATCCAGCAGTCGATTCAGAAAACAGTGCCATTCTGAACGATTCAGCAAAGATTGTATCATCGTGCACAACCTCTGATGGTCCGGTTATAGTAAAACGGATACCGATGCCTCCGCAATCCGGCAATGAATGGCGCTCCTACACAAATGTCATAATGGCAAACGGCTTATTATTGATGCCTTCATACGGCGATGTGGACCCCGCGATTGAAAACCGTGCTGAGCAGGTTTATAAATCTTCATTACCACCGGATTGGAAAGTAAAGCGAATAAACTGCGACAAACTAGTTGCCCTACGTGGTCAACTCCATTGTCTCAGTTATAATATACCTAATTTTGTCCGCATAGATAAGCTGTTGGCCAAGTGCTTTTCAATTTCTTGGAATTGAGTGGAAATTATTATTCCTACCATCCAACACTTACCATTAATTAGCCGTAATCGGTTTCCGTTTTACTAAGAAAAAAACTGGACCAACCTGAATCATTCCCTACGGATATCTCTAATATCTTAAATACTTATTAGACGGTCTGTTCAGTACAATTTGTGTAAATCCGCCAATAATTTAATGCTATTTACTTCATTACACTGCTTCAAATCAAAGAGTTTTATTTTAGGTGTTAAAAGGACTCGACTCGCTCGTTAAAATTTATTTTCAAGTGATCCAGTTGAAAACTCCGCCTTAACTCTTTTGCCTTCTTGATAAGTGACCCGAAAATGTTCTTTTCCATCCACTCGGTAATAAATCCAAAGTCCATCTTTTTGGCTATTTTTATAATATCCCTCCTCTCGAATATTACCGTTGGAATATCTCTCAATTGAACGAGTTTGCATATTTTCCACATACTCCTCCCGATTAGCTTCCTCACCAAAATCATTGTAAATCACTAGCATCCCAACTCCATCCACCACTCGGGTAGATGGGCATCTCTCACCGTTGGGCTTCCAACCGATTGCAGTTACAATCTTTCCATTTTGAAAAATCTGTTCCGAACTCTTCTGCCCATTTCTGAACCATCGAACAGATAATCCATCCAATTTTCCCATTTGGTAATTTTGCTCCAGTATTTTCATATTATTTTCTGACCAAGACGTTTGTAATCCGTCTTTTTTGCCCTGTGAATAATTGCCCTGGTGAAATTTAAGCCCATTTTCTCGCCAACTAACAACAGGACCGTCCATCACCCCCTCCTCAAAATGCCTCAGATTGCGTATTCTTTTGTTCTCATCCAACTGTACATAAAAACCAGAATATGGTTGGGTACCTACCCTTTCATATTGAAGTCCTTGCTTTTGCCTAAATTCGGCAAATGGTAAGGACTTGTTACTGAATTCATCCCACTCTCCAACCAATGCATCGGAGACAATTTTGGTAACCGCCGAGCGATCGTCAAAATTAGGATATTGTGCTCCATTTGCCAATTGACAACATAAAGCCACAATTAAAAAAAGAAAATAAAAGGAGTACATCTTCACAATATGATGGTAGATGCACTCGTGGAAAATAGTCAATCTAACTGCACAAATAAAAACTATATTGTTTGAGCTCATGCCTAAAAAAAGCAACAAGTTAACATACGCTTTTTAATCATAACAGATATAATCAATGCATTTTCTTGAAGAAATAACCCTCATTGCAACAGTAAGCATAATTGTAACTCTTGTTCTGGGTCGTTTTAAACTACCAGTTGTCGCAGGTTTAGTACTAACAGGTGCTTTGGTCGGCCCGCACGGACTTTCCTTGGCTAATGATTCAGAAACTATTGAAGTGATTGCCGAAGTGGGTGTGGTTTTTCTACTATTTACTATCGGACTAGAATTCTCCCTCGGACGACTAAAGCATATTTTTAGGCAGGTTGCATTGGGTGGGCTATTACAGGTGGGTGCTACTGCTTCTATTACAACCGTTGTTGCCCTCTCATTAAATCGCCCCCTACCAGAAGCAATCGTGTATGGGTTTGTCTTTGCCTTGTCGAGCACCGCTTTGGTTTTGCGAACACTTAATGAAAGAAATGAATTAGATGCGCCGCATGGTCGATTCATTGTGGGGACCCTTATATTTCAAGACCTTTGTATTGTTCCAATGGTCTTAATTATTCCCCTACTCTCCCAGGGCTTGGAAAATTTGTATGTATGGAAAGAAATTGGGTTGGCAATGGCACAAGCAGTTTTAATGGTAACTGCTCTTTTCGTCTGTTCCCGTAAATTGGTTCCCTTACTTTTCAAATGGGTGGATGCAAGTCGAAGTAGTGAGGTGTTTATCCTTACTGTCCTCTGCCTATGTATTGGGACTGCTTACCTTACTTCTTTGACCGGACTCTCCCTTGCCCTAGGTGCTTTCCTGGCCGGCATGATTGTGGCAGACACCGACTTTCGGCATCGAGCCATGGGAGATATCCTACCGCTCAAAGATGTCTTTGTGAGTTTCTTTTTTGTATCGATTGGAATGTTTTTTGATTTTGATGTATTGTTTGATTATACGGGAGAAGTACTTCTCCTTTTACTTGCCTTTCTTTTTGGTAAAGGACTCATCGCTTCACTCGCTGCGATGTTTATGCGTTTCCCCCCAAGAGCAGCTTGGCTGGCTGGGGTAGGCTTAGCTCAGTTCGGTGAATTTGGGTTTGTTCTAATCCAATTAGCAATCCAAGAAAATGTTATTTCAAGCGATGAGATTGCACCGCTTTTAAATGCGGGAATCCTCAGTATGTTCCTCACTCCTTTAATTGTATACAAGGCTCCCCATTTCACTGCTGGAGAAAGGATCCTTGATCCACTGGCGAAGTTATTGGGTACCAAGAGTGCGGAAGACCTAGAGCAGAAAACAGTAGGTCACAATGACCATGTTATTATTATTGGATATGGAATTTCCGGAGAACTTTTGACAGCAAGTCTGCGAACATTATCGATCGAAACAGTTGTTTTGGAAATGAACTCCGATAATGTCTCGCGTGGACGGGGACGGGGAGATCCCGTCTATTACGCTGATGCAACCAGTGAGGAAGCACTTGGGCATGCTCATCTTGAATCGGCTCGTGCCGTTGTGGTTATGATTAACGATCATGGGGCAACCGAACGGGTATTAGCGACGATTGATCGACTGCAAGTAAATGTTCCGATCTTTGTACGAACGCAATACATGATAGGGGTGGAAGATTTTAACAAATTCAAGCCCGCTGGTGTAGTTGCCTGCGAGGTCGAGGGCGGTCTAGAAGTTCTCTCCCGTGTTCTAAGAAAATTGGAAGTTCCCCGAAATTTAATTATCCGCGAAATTGATCATGCCCGTTCACAAACCATGCATTCAGATCGGGAATTCAAAGAAGATGCACTTCCGATACGTGACCACGAAGAACTGAAAGACTTAACCGTAGAGAATATTCTTCTCATTGCTGGAAGCAGAGCAGAATCGAAGTCCCCTAAAGAACTTAAAATTGCTGAAAAAACAGGCGTATTGGTAATCGCAATTAAGAGAGAAGAGAAACTTATTTTACACCGATTGGCGGATACGATTTTAGAGGTGGGGGACGTTGTTTACTGTATCGGTGAGAAAGCGGATTTAGAAATTATTCCTGCTTGGTTTGATCCGGTTCTTGATCAAAAGAAAAAATAAAAGTGCCCGAATGATTTTACTCGATCACGGGTATTTCATCCTCAGACAGTTCTTCAGATTGTGAAGTATTTAAATCAACCGAATTGCTATCTTCGTCTTCCGTATTCAAAGAAGTTTCATTTACATCTGAAGGATATCCGTAATCGTACTCTCCTTTTAAATAAGATTCATTTGAATCAACCGTGCCATCCTCTTTGTAATGAATCACAAAACCAGTTCCTTCCTGAACGAGGGTGTGGGGGCATTTTGTACCGTCAGGTTTCCACCTTAAAAAAGTCTGTATTCTTCCTTTACTGTATTCGATCTTGGATTTCATTTTACCGGACGCATAAAACTCTTCGAAAAGCCCATGCCTCAAATTATTTTGATTAAATCCACGAGAGTCTAAAACTCCTGCCTCTGTCCATAACTTAAAGGGGCCATCCCGCATCCCATTCTTCCAAGTCCGCTCGACCATCTTCTTTCCATTTTTATACCATGCAGTATATAATCCATCCTGCCTTCCATTTTGGGAATGAAAAAGGTATCCTAGTTTTCCATTTTCATAACTTTTTTTCACCCATCCGTTGTATCGTTCTCCATTAGTTGAAAGTCTTAGTATCTCTATTTCATTCTCAATGGTAATGCTAATTCCTGAAAAATCAGTCGCCTCCTCAATTGTTGATATTAAATTGTCTTCTCGATCGAGAGGATTATCAATTTGTGGAAAGGACGGAATTACTTCCTCTTCTTGACTACACCCTGCAAACCACCAAAAGATAAATATACAAATAATCAATTTTTTCATCCTACAATTATGACCGAGGAAATAGATTAAGGTCAAGGATGGGAATAGAGACTGACTCATTTGATTAATCACTTACTAGACTTGTCTTGCAAAGTCTCAGACTTTAATTTCGACTGATAGTGTACTCAAAATTAAACCCTACAACATCTAAAAATGTATAGATTTAGACAATGAAAACAATAGACGCATACGCATCTCACAATGCAAAATCACCTTTAGAATCGTATCCCATTCAACGGCGTTTAGTTGCATCCAATGATGTACAAATTGAAATCGATTACTGTGGTGTATGTCACACCGACCTGCATTTTGTAAACAATGATTGGGGAATGAGCGAATACCCTGTCGTGCCCGGCCACGAGATTGTAGGACGTGTCTCAGAGGTTGGAATTGATGTAGAACGATTTAAAGTCGGCGATGTCGCCGCGATTGGATGCATGGTTAAATCCTGCGGAGAGTGTCAATCTTGTATCAGTGGAGAGGAACAATATTGCTTGAATGGATTTACGGCGACCTACAATAGCCCGACTGAGGATCCAGGTGGATTTACATTTGGGGGATATTCAAAAAGTATTGTCGCCGATGAAAGCTTTATACTTTCCATGCCCAAAAGCCTTGATTTAAAAGCAACGGCACCCCTCCTCTGCGCGGGAATAACCACTTATTCCCCATTAAAGCATTGGCATGTGGGCCCAGGCAAGAAAGTAGGTATCGTGGGCCTTGGAGGATTAGGTCACATGGGGGTAAAATTCTCCCATGCTCTTGGCGCTCATACTGTAATGATAACAACCTCACCTGAAAAAGGAACCGATGCAAAAAGTTTGGGTGCAGATGAAGTTTTAATTTCAACGGATCCGGATGCGATGGAAAAAGAACTGGGACAATTTGATTTCATTCTCAATACGATTCCCGTAAATCACTCATTTGATGACTACATGGATTTGTTAAAGGTAGATGGAACGATGTGCGTAGTGGGTGCACCAGAAACTTTTCGCATTAATGTCGGGCAACTTGTTTTTGGTAGAAAAACCTTAGCCGGTTCCTTAATTGGTGGAATTAAAGAAACACAGGAAATGTTGAATTTCTGTGGAGAAAAACAAATTGTTTCAGAAGTAGAAATGATTCAAATGAACGACATAAATTCTGCCTATAAAAGACTAGTAAAGAGTGATGTAAAATACCGTTTCGTGATAGATATGAAGAGCCTGTAATCAACCTTAACACTTCAATTAGGTTGTACTCAAAGAAGACGGAATTAACGGAAACAAATAGAAAATAAAGGATTAGTTTTAATCATTTATTGAATTAAATATTTACGCACATTTCACACAAGTTTGAACCTCCGGAAAGGCATCAAGTCGATCCGTTGAAATTAATTGACCACAAAACATACAGGACCCGAACGTATTCTGCTCTATTCGCTTTAATGCATTCTCCACATCCAACAATTGCCTCTTTTTACGCCTACGCAGTTCCAATACCATCTGTTGATCTTGCAT
>JAQXBH010000105.1 GCA_029252505.1 Opitutales bacterium
ATTCGCCGAGAAATGGATGCTTGAGGCCATTACCCAAAATCTGGAAAACAAGACACTCGCCAATATCTTTGACTGGATGGATGAAGGTAGTTTTTCCATACTATCCAAAATCCCAAAAGAAAAACTCCCCAAGCGTGGTCTGCTTAAAGATGTGATCGCACGCTACCAGGCAAGACTCTAGGGTTATTTAATCAAATCGAAAGAAAGCCTGAGGGAAATTGGAAACTTTATACAATCTAACTTGAATTCCTTCGTTCACGAGCAATTCAATTTTTCTGTCTACCCCCAAAGCATACCCTCCGATCTCACCATTACTCTTCACCACACGATGACAGGGAATGGAAATTAATTTTTGATTTCGATTCATCGCTTGTCCCACCGCACGATAAGCCTTAGTTCCGATGGCACGGGCAAGTTCTTTGTATGTCGTTACCTTTCCCCGAGGGACACGAGAAAGTAACTTGTAACACTTTTCATCAAAACTCACACTAGTATTCCCTGACACTAGATTATTTAAGCAAGATCGAGTCTGGAGGGTCAACATAGATTGATAATATGTTCAGATATGCTCTATCATGATTGACCTTCTACCACTCAAATTTTGGGATAACATTTTATTTATGAAAAAACTTCCTCTCTTTATATCAATTCTTCTTAGTATAATCCTCACCGGATCAGTCATTGCTCAAAAAAGCAAAGACAACACTTCGGCTAAACCAGCCAGCAAAGCAAAACCCAAAACCAAGTACTTCGGAAAGAAACAGGTTCGTTTTCTTAATACAGAAATTCCAGTCGTACAAGAAATCCAAAAACTTTCAAAAGATGGAATGCATTATGACCTGCCCGATGCCGTTGCTGATAAAAATGGAAGGACTTGGGTTACACATCTCATCTGGGATGGAAAAAAGGATCAACTCGTACTTGCCCAGGAAACGGAAAATGGTTTGCAACATCTCCCCGATGCATTTGCAAAGGGTATTCTTCACCAACCTGCAATGGCGATGGATGGGAAAGGAACCATTTGGCTCTTTTGGGGTGCCACCCAGTCCGACACGACAGTTGATATCAAAGCCCGATCTTGGAACCCAGGAAAGAACAGGGGCGATTTTGGGAAAACAACGACCCTTGCCGATTCTAAGGCAGCAGAAGCTTTCATTGATGCAGGTACTGATTCAAAAGGACGGGTCTGGGTAACCTGGCAATCCTTTCGGGCTGGTGAGGCCGATGTGTTCACCCGCTTTTTTGATCCCAAGAAAAACAAATGGTCGGAAGAAATTGCAGTGGCCATTAAGAAAGGAGGAGATTGGGAGCCTCGCATCGCTTTTGATAAACTTGGAAATGCTTGGATTGTCTACGACAGTTCGCGGGGGAACGAGTTCAACCTCTACATTACCAAGGTGGAAGAAAACGGAAAAGTAACTGAATTTCCAGTCGGGCACACCTCAAGGTACGAAGCCCGTGCCTCAATCGAAGCTACCGTAGAAGGAGACGGATTTTGGATCGCTGCCGAGCAAGGAAAGGAAAAGCATGGCCTTGATTACAGGGGACATGGAAATGAAACGGGAATCAATGCCCGGAAACGGGTACTGTTTGGGAAATTTGATCTAAAAAAGAAGAGCTTTACAGAATTTCCACTCGGTCCAGCCGGAGAAGCAGGCCGCCCTGCAAATCGTCCAATGGTTGGCGTGGGTAAGGATGGTAACCCATGGGTAGCATACCGTTATTTCAATTCTGCACTTTGGAGAATCGCCCTGACCTCTTTTCGTCAGGATAGTAAAACATGGAGCTCACGCCGCAGACTGCCATCGAGCAGTTACGGACAGGATCGACCCGTTAGCTTCATCACTCCCAAAGGAAAGGGTGACATACGTATTTGCTGGCCATCCGACGAGAGACCGCACAAGGCACATCAGACTGCCAAGGTGATGATTGCCACCTTACCCTCCGCCAAGTCCATTCCCGATGCACAACCTCCCAAAGTGCAAACAGCAGAAAAAGCAGATGATCTCCCCCACTCTCACAAGACACCCGAGCGTCCAGCCTATGATCGACATAAATGGACCGTGGACGGAGAAACCTATGGGTTGTACTGGGGTGATGTTCACCGCCACACCGATGTGTCCAACTGCCGGACCGGATTTGACGGATGCATTGTTGATCATTTCCGTTATGCTTATGATCTGGGAAAAATCGATTTCCTCGGCACTTCCGATCATACGGATGCCGGAAAATTTTATCACCCCTACGAATGGTGGCACAATCAACGGATGCACGATGCCCTGCACAGCCCCGGACGATTTAACACCCTTTATGTTTACGAGCGCGAACAGAAGTGGCCATGGGGACATCGAAATATCGTCTTTGCTAAGCGTGGGGGTCCTGTAGTCTATATAAAACGATCCCTGTACTTAAATTCACCCTGGCAAAAGACTTTGCCCGTGGATCCCAAAGGAGCTGCGGAAATCTCTCCCTATGAACTTTGGGACCTACTCAAAAAATACGGCCAACCCGTTGCTGCACTCAGTCACACGGGGGCAACCGGTATGGGAACAGACTGGAAAGGATATGAAAAATTTGACTACAGTTCAGAAAATGTGGTGGAGATCTACCAAGGAGCCCGGGTGTCATACGAAGCGGCGGGGGCACCTCAACCATCAGTTGG
>JAQXBH010000213.1 GCA_029252505.1 Opitutales bacterium
TTTTTGAACCTGCCGGCATAGAACCTGGAGAAATTCCACCAATTTCAGAATGGTGGGCCCGATTCGCGACAAAACAAAGAAGATCTCCATCTTGGCTAAACACCGGTGCAATAACAGTAATATCCGGTAAATGTGAGCCACCGTATTGAGGGTGATTAGTAATTAATACATCTCCACTTTTCAGTTCTGGGAAAAGTTTGATTGTTTCCCGGACGCATAGCCCAAGGGCACCAAGGTGAACTGGAATATGCGGAGCATTTGCAACAAGATAGCCATCCCGGTCAAGAAGAGCACAGGAAAAATCAAGCCGCTCCCTAACATTCACCGAGATTGCAGTGCGCTTTAATTGAGCCCCCATTTCTTCTACCAGGCAATAAAATCGACTGGCAAACAACTCCTCCCGCATAATGGGGCTTGTTACAGAACGAATCTTCGATTGATCAAATTCAAGAAGAAGACTTCCTTTACACCCCATTCTCCCCCGCCATCCATCCTCAATCCAAAGTGACCCAAAATCATCGACCACTAAACCGGGTCCATTGACCGATTCACCAGGTTGTAATTGATCTCGTGCGAGAATGAAATTCTTACCAAATTTTACATTTGATATGGTATTTTTTGAATCAGTAAATTCCTCGGCATCTATCGTTGGTTCTGGAATGGCAAAATGAAATCGAAGCGAGTAAATTTGAATACTTCCTTGAGTGGGAAGATATCCAAAAATTTGATCAAATTTGACTTCATATAATCTTTCGATTTCAGAGATTTTTTCGTACTCTACCTCCACTCCAAAGTCTTGGCCTTTCATGCGGACCGAAGCGGTTTTTCGTACAAGCTGTGCACTCGACCGGTACACCCCCATTTGTTCAAATCCTGCCTCGGTTATTTCTTCTTCCAATGTGATCAATCCTGAATCATCCAACCCGCGATGTATTGGCCTCTCAACTACTCGTTCGATATTGGACATTGATAACCCATAGGCACTTAATAATCCAGAATCCGCGGGAGATAGAATTTTTGTAATCCCCAGTTTTTGGGCAACGCCACAGGCATGTTGTCCACCTGCCCCGCCAAAGCAAAGAAGTGCATGATCGGTGGGATCATATCCTTGCTCCACTGAAATTTTCCGAATCGCACGAGCCATCGAATCATCTGCAATTGAAATAAAGCCCGCCAATAGTTCTCGTTTAGATAGTCCGGAGGAATCAATCCATTCATTCAACTTTCTTTGTGCGGAATTGATCTCAATGGGGGTCGCAAATGTCCTTGCGTCGAGTCGTCCTAACAGAAGGTTCACATCAGTCAAGCAAAGGGGGCCGCCAAATCCATAACAGGCGGGGCCAGGATATGCAGAGGAACTTTCTGGCCCCACTTTCAAACGACCAGATTCCACTCTACAAATTGACCCCCCTCCGGCTGCAACGGTTTCAATATGTAAGGCTAATCCGGCTAATTTTGCCTCCCCAACCTGCACGCTGGACTGGTAGGACAGGCAACCCGAGAATCGAGATACATCAGTACTGGTACCCCCCATATCCAAGTTGATAGTTTGAGCAAGACCCGCTCGCTTCGCGACTGTACTGGCTCCCACCATGCCTCCAGCCGGTCCGCTTAACAGGCTATCAATTGCACGATATTGCTCTTGGCCGATTAATCCTCCCGCACTGTTCATTATAAGCAGTTGCCCATTTTCTCCAAGTCCCTCTTTTATATTGTGAAGGTATTGCTCCAGGGTGGGATTAAGGTAGCCTTCCAGTACTGATGACTCGCATCGAGGTAACCACTTAATAAAGGGATGAATTTGGGCCGAACCAATTACGGTTTTAAAACCTATCTTTTGGAGTGAATGAACAACAGTATTTTCATTCTCATCATTGAGATAAGAGTTAAGGAAAGAAACCACCGCAACTGAATGCCCACAATCTTTGAGCCTTTGAAATTGATTTTCTAGGTCCCTAAGATCGGGACTCGTAAGTACCCGACCCGTCCGGTCGGTCCGCTCCACAACTTCAACACACGGACCGGCAAAAGATTTTCTTTTTTGGGGAATTATATCAAACAAATCAATTCGTCTTTGATCACCAATCTCAAGTAAATCAGAAAACCCCTTGGTAATAACGAGAATAGGTTTTTGCCCGGAATCCTCTAGTAGTGCATTGGTGCAACGGGTTGTAGCAAGGCGCATCCGAATCAAGCAATCCACTTGCTTAATTTTTTCCCGTGCTAAAATTAATCTAATCCCAAGCAAAGGAGCTTCCTCCCCGGAAAATAATTGAATTGTCTGTCCTTCCTTAAAGTGTTTTCCTGTAATTCCTGAGAATTGAATAATTTTACTTCGATTGTTCCATTTCTCCACCGCCACTTCGGTTCGATCTGAGTCAGAGAGAATAACTCGAAAGCCGACGGGGAAATGATCGGGCCAATCGGTGCTCTGTTCCAATAAGATCTCCCCAGGGGAAAGACTCTGCTTAACCTTCGCCGTTAAACTTCCTCGGGAAAGAACTTTAACCCGAATCTCTTTTCCACCCGGTCCACGACCGAGACAATCAGTAAAAGTACCCCCCGTATCGATGTAGAATTCCCATTCCGGGAGTAAACTGGTACCGTTTTTCGGTTCCACTATTTCCCCAAGTCCAAAGAATATCCCTTTTCCCAACTCTCCAACATGTTAATGTAGTGCTCCGGTAAACCGACCTGATGAGCTCCCCGTAGCACACCAGATTGATAAGGTTTCGACGGCACCCCATAACTTTCATCATTCGAAAGATATCCAGTAACGGTCTCTCCGGTTTTATTGGCCCCAGTAATTACATTGAGTTGCGATCTTCGGTAACACCCCTCACGAACTCCCTCATAGCGATCTAGTGCCTGCCAATGAATTTCACTTAATTGCCAAAGACAGCCATATGTTTCTGAGTTGTCATCTTTTTTAATTCCCGCATATCCATCCGAATTTATAAAATAACGCCAACGCATTAGGGTGGCAGGCATAAGAAAAACAGAACCCGGGCATCGGGTCTGCATTTGTTCAAAATTCATATTGGAACCATAGGCAAAATAGGTGGACCTCATAGATTGCATAGTGAACTTTTAAGGAATGCGGAGCAAGTGGGAAGCTTTCGGGCTTGTATAAAATTTAAAATCACTTAGTTTATTCGAAGCGTTAGAGGTCTTCCCTTGGATGGCCTCCTTGATTTCTTTCTTTCTACTTCGGTAAAAGGCAAGGCGGAACGGTTCTTTGGCTTTCCCTAAAGAACGAGTTTACAAGTGTAAATTCCACGCATCGAGAACAATAATAAATATAATGTCAGAACAAGTAAAAAAACAAAGTATAATAGAAGATAACCGATCCCATGAGAAGGATACTGGTTCAAGTGAAGTGCAAGTTGCACTGCTCTCGGCTCGTATTGCTCATTTGACAGAGCATCTTAAAACACACCGAAAAGATTTTCATTCTCGTCGAGGCTTGCTCATGATGGCAGCACGACGAAGAAAAATATTAGATTATTTAAAAAAGACAGATTTGAAGCGCTATCAAGCCATTATTGATAAGCTTAAATTACGTCGATAATCCTTTCCTATTAACCTTAAGGTCGAAAATCCTTAAGTTTTTTCTCCACACCAAATTTAAAGGTAGAAAATAGTAATCTACTGGTTGGAGTTTCAATTGGACGATTTGGTTCAGTTGAAAAAAGATGAACAAAGTAAATATATACGAAGTACGAAATCATGAAACAAAAGCACAATGTAACCGCTGAGAAACTCGGCATTCAATTATCCACTGGTACACTCGCCGGTTTAGCTGGCGGTGCCGTCACTATTTCCTTGGGGGAAACAAGCGTATTCGTTTCCGCCACTGCGGCGTCCACGCTCAGAACAGGGCAGGATTTCTTCCCCCTTACCGTGGATTACAAAGAAAAATTTACTGCTGCAGGCAAATTCCCAGGCGGATATTTTAAACGGGAAGGTCGTCCCAGTGAAAAGGAAATTTTAACTTCCCGACTCTGCGACCGCCCCCTTCGCCCATTATTCCCAAAGGGTTTCCTTAATGAAGTCCAGGTAATCGGCTATCTATTATCCACAGATCAGGTAAACGAGGCAGATGTCTTGATGGTCAATGGAGCATCAGCTGCATTAATGATTTCTGATATCCCATGGAATGGCCCAATTGGGTGTGTTCGTTTGGGTGAAATTAATGGTGAATTCATTGTCAATCCCACGAACGAACAAATGTATGATTCGACTCTCGATCTCATCTATGTTGGAAGTGAGAAAGAAATGATGATGATCGAAGGCTCAGCAGATCAAATGCCTGAGGATCGATTCGTGGAAGCACTCGAATATGCGCATGAACAAATTCAGGAAATCATTACCGCACAACGCGAGTTAGCAAAAATATGCGGGAAAGAAAAGAAGGTCTTCGATCTTGTTAAGGCACCGGATGAAGTACTTGCACTTTGTAAGGAAATAACTGGATCCCGTATGGATGAGGCAATTTTTGCTGATTCTAAACAGGCTCGTGCAGAAGCAGTTGATGTAATTAAAGCAGACGCATTAGTTGCCTGCGAAGAAAAATTTGGGGAGGATTTTAATCCCGACCATGTGAAGATCGCTTTTGAAGTAATCCAGGAAGAAGTTTACCGAGAAAATATTTTAATTCGTGGAAAAAGAGCGGACGGTAGAAAAGCAGCTGATCTTCGGGAAATTTCCTGCGAAACAGGCGTTCTTCCCCGAGTACACGGATCTGCTATTTTCACACGGGGTGAGACTCAGTCCTTAGTAATGTCGACACTGGGAACCAGTCGCGACGTGCAAGACTTAGATGGTTTAACTGGTGGACCCACTGCAAAATCATTCATTCTTCATTACAATTTCCCCCCTTTCTCAGTCGGAGAAGCGGGAAGATTTGGATTTACCAGTCGCCGGGAAATGGGACATGGTGCATTAGCAGAACGTTCTGTGTTGCCAGTATTACCTCCCGAAGATGAATTCCCCTATGCGATCCGAATTGTGTCCGAAATCATGGCCTCCAATGGTTCGACCTCAATGGCCAGTGTTTGCGGTGGTTCTTTAGCACTCATGGATGCAGGCGTTCCGATTTCCAAGCATGTTGCCGGAATTTCAACCGGTCTGGTTACCCAGATGGATGACGATGGAAATATTGAAAAATATGTCGTGCTTACTGATATTATTGGTGCGGAAGATCACTTCGGTGACATGGACTTCAAGGTTTGTGGAACCAGAGACGGTGTAACCGGATTTCAACTCGACCTTAAGATTCAGGGATTACCCTTTAGTATTGCCAAAGAAGCAGTAAAACAGGTTACCGAGGCTCGCTTAAAGATTCTGTCCTCGATGGAAGAATGCCTCCCATCTCACCGCAAAGAATTGCGTGATCATGCTCCAAGGATTGAAGTTGTACAAATCGATCCTGAGAAAATCGGTGCTTTAATTGGACCGGGTGGTAAAAACATCCGTCGGATTACCGAAGTTACAGGTGCAAACTTAGATATTGATGAGGACAACAGTGGCAAGATTCGGGTCTATGCAAGCGACTCCGAAGCAATGAACCGTGCTCTCCAGGAAATTGACCTGGTAACCGGGGAAATTGAAGCCGGGAAATCCTACCGAGGAATTGTTCGAGGAGTAAAAGATTTTGGAGCATTTGTAGAGTGCCTTCCTGGAAAAGAAGGACTCTGCCATATTTCTGAACTTGCTGACTTCCGAGTCAACAAAACCGAAGATATTTGCAAGTTGGGCGACGAAATTATCGTTAAATGCATTGGAATTGATGATAAGGGTCGAGTTAAACTGAGTCGTCGGGCGGCATTGGAAGAAGAGAAGTCGAAAGAAGAAGCTCCTTCTAATGACAGCGATTCAAAGGAAGAGAAATCCGAAGAAAACGCTGAACCAACTGCATCATAACTGACTGCTCTTTTATTATAATCTTACTTTCGAGGGGAGTGGTGTTAAACACCCTCCCCTCTTTTATTTTATGAAATCTGACAAACCACTCGCACTCATAACGAACGACGACAGTATAGACTCCTACTTTCTTCATGTACTGGTGGAGGAAGCATCCAAGAATTTTGATGTTATTGTCTGTGCACCACAGGAGGAGAAAAGTTGGATAGGACACGCTATTTCGAGGCACCAAAAACTATGTCCTGTAGAGAAAAAAGATCAATTTCCATGTCAGGCATTTGCATTAAATGGAACGCCCGCAGATTGTGTAAACTTTGCTATTGGTAACCTTTTTCCACGAGATCCTGATTTGGTGATTAGTGGTATCAATTTAGGCTACAATATCACTCTGCCGATGATTTTATCTTCAGGAACAGTGGGAGCCGCATTGGAAGGTTCTTTATTGGGAGTTCATTCCTTTGCATCCAGCATGTCCCTGCCCGTTGAGAGCTTTGAGGAAATCCGTGAAAACCTCGGTAAGGTCGAGGGTGAAATTGCAGAGTCACTTACCCATGCCGCTCAAATGACGGCCCAATATGCGAACGAATGGGTCCAACATCCTACACAGGAAGGATTACCGGTCCATAATCTAAACTTTCCCAGCAATTTCGATGGTAAAGAGGAACCGATCCTATCATTTGCAGGTTCTCTAAGGCTAGGCAGTCTGTTTCAAAAAGTGGAGAATCAAAATTACCACCAATTGGTTTACCGCCCAGAATGGTTGGAAGAAAATGAACCCGAGATCGGGTCTGACCTTTGGGTATTGGAACAAGGAAAACCGACGGTCTCTCGTCTCGACTTTGCAGATCTCGCGGGTAGAAAACACCTTGAACCCTAACCACTATTTGTTTTCAATCGTAACTATCTCATGTTGCATAAATTTTTTCACTGGTGGTATTTGCGAAGAAGGTCTTCATACGGAACAACTTATAAGAAAATTGAAAACCGGTCTCGTGATCGAGACTTAATTAATTATTTCCATGATTTTGGAGGTGAAACTACAAATTCTCGTCAATCTTACTGGCTGTATCGTAAAATTTTCCGATTACTCATTGCGATCGTTGTGATCGCCTTTTCGATTTGGTTTTCTTTCGAGAGCTACCAGGGACTATTAATTTATGATTAAATTCCTTATTGAGCTTGATCGATTGAATAGAAACCGTTAAGTTTAATCTTTTTTTAAGATCAGCATGAATAAAACTCACAAAGGTATCGCCAAAAGATTTAAGATCACTGGCACTGGCAAAGTAATTTTTCGCAAGCCTAGCAAAAGGCATTTGCGCCGTAAGCTTAGTACTAAGCAGGTTCGTGCCGGCAACCAAGATCAGGTACTAGCCAAGGGAATGGCCCGTCGAGTGATCAAAGCTATTTGTAAATAAATTTTTAATTCAGGAAATATAAGTTATGCCACGAGCACGCAATGTATCAGCTACCCGTAAACGCCGTAAGAAAGTTCTTAAGAAAGCGAAGGGTTATTTTGGGAATAAATCTCGTCTTTATCGTTATGCAAAAGATGCAGTCGATCGTGGAGAGGTGTATGCTTATGCACACCGACGCAAAAGAAAAACAGAATTTCGTCAATTGTGGATTGTTCGCATAAACGCAGCTTGCCGTGCTGAAGGTATTCGTTATGGCGAGTTTATTCATGGCTTAGCCAAGGCAAACATCGAACTCAATCGTAAAGTGATGTCCGAGCTTGCCATCCACGAACCTGAATCCTTCAAGGAACTGGTGGCAAAAGCTAAAACTGCACTCGCGGCCTAAGGGCCCGATCGTATTATTTCGGCGTGGAGAAAGATCTCCAAGCCATTGTCGGGGAGGCAGCAAAGAATCTAGATTCTGTTGCGAATCGTGCCGATTGGGACAATGTTAAAGCCACAATCCTTGGCCCGAATGGCAGTCTTACTCAGATTGCAAAAGGTATTGGTAGTATCCCGAAAGAAGATCGACCTGCATTTGGACAGGCATTGAATCGCACCAAAAAAGAGATCGAAGAAATATTTAAGTCCTCTCTCTCTTCCATCGAACAAAAAGCCGACTTAGAAGCTTTGGGGACTGAGATTGATCCGACATTACCACCACCGTCAAATTTTACAGGCGGGACTCATCCACTCACCAATACACGAAGAAAGATGGTATCTATTTTTCGAAAGATTGGTTTCACTGTTGCCGAAGCAACTGAAGCAGAGACCGAGTGGTTTTGCTTTGATGCATTAAATACACCGGAAGATCACCCCGCTCGCGATGCTCAAGATACACTTTTTTTCACTCCGGAAGCAAAATGGAATAATATCAGGCAGAAGAAAGAGGAAGCTTATGTTTTACGAACTCATACCTCTTCAGTACAAATAAGAAGTTTACTACGAGAAAAACCACCGCTTCGTATTATTGCACCGGGGCGATGCTTCCGTCGAGATACTGTGGATGCTACCCATTCAGCAAATTTCCACCAAACCGAAGGTCTTTATGTTGATCGTAAAGTAACCATCAAAGATCTTAAAGGTGTTTTAGATTTTTTCCTCAAGGAACTTTTTGGCGATCAAGTTGAAACTCGTTTAAGGCCCAGCTTTTTTCCCTTTACTGAGCCCAGTTTTGAAGTTGATTTAAGAGCTCCCAATATTGGGAAATTGAGCGATCAATGGATTGAAATCATGGGATGTGGTATGGTGGATCCGAAAGTTCTTGGACTAGTGGAACTCGATCCAGAGGAATGGACTGGATTTGCATTTGGAATTGGAATCGAACGGGTGGCCATGATTTTGCATGGAATTGATGATATTCGACATTTCTACAATAACGATTTTCGCTTCCTTAATCAATTGAACCATTCCACATGAAAGTAAGTATTGATTGGTTGAAGGAATATGTGGATTGCAGTGCTTCCCACCTCGAATTGGTCGACTCCCTGCCAATGCTTGGACTGGAGGTCGAAGAAAGCGATAACCAGTCCAGTCACTCTCTCGAGCATGTGGTGGTAGGAGAGATTTTATCGAAAGAACCACATCCAGAAGCGGATCGATTGAGTGTCTGCTCGGTAACAGTTTCCGAACAAGGTGAACCTGCGAAAATTGTTTGCGGTGCTACTAATTTCGTGGTGGGGGATCGTGTGCCAGTCGCTCTGCCAGGTGCAAAACTACCAGGCGGTTTTAAAATTAAAAAATCAAAACTGCGCGGTGTTGCATCTGAAGGCATGATGTGCAGTGCCGTCGAATTAGAACTGGGGCAGGATAACGAAGGTCTTCTCATTCTACCTGACGATTCAAAGGTCGGTACTCCGGTGAGAGAACTCTTTCAAAGTGATGTAACTCTGGAACTTGAAATTACTGCAAATCGGGGAGATTGTCTGAGTCATATTGGAGTGGCCCGCGAAATGGCAGCTTATTACGAAGAAAAGCTAAGACTTCCTGAATTAAAAATTTCCGCTCCTGTTACCAATCAACCCACCGAAAAAAATTTAATTCAAAGTTTGAGCGTAGAATCCAAAAACTGCCCCCTGTATTCACTGTGGGCAATTCGAGGAGTAAAGATTGGCCCCAGCCCAGACTGGTTGAAGACGCGCCTTGAATCTGTGGGCGCACGCTCTATCAATAATGTGGTAGATATTACAAATTTTGTCCTGTGGGAAACGGGGCAACCACTCCATGCATTTGATGCCCAAAAAGTAGCACAGCAATCCATCGTGGTGAGACAGGCAAAAGAGGGGGAGAAATTGACTACTCTCGATGGAGTGGAACGAACACTGGATTCGAAAATGATGGTGATCGCGGACTCTCAAAAAGCATTGGTCATCGCCGGTGTCATGGGAAGTATTGATGCCGAAGTGGCCGATTCAACAGTGGATATTATTCTTGAATCTGCATGGTTTGAACCTGGTAATGTTCGCGGTACTGCCCGCCGACTGGGTCTTCATTCGGATAGCTCCCAACGCTTTTCCCGAAATGTGGATCCCAGTGGTATTGAATTTGCCGCCCGAAGGGCAGTCGATTTAATTTTGGAAATTGCAGGTGGTGAGTGTGTCCCAGAAGTGGTGATAATTGGCGAACCACCGCGCGGATCTCGAGTCATTCAGATCGATCGGTCTTTTGTGGAAGAAAAGTGTGGCTTTGCGGTTGATCCCAGTATTTTGGTACGATCCTGGGAAAGGTTGGGTTTTCGGGTTGAGGGCACAAACCCTTGGAGTGTGGAAGTTCCTTCCTTTCGTTCGGAAGTAGACAGACCGATTGATTTGGTGGAGGAATTTATTCGTATTTACGGAACATCCAATTTAACTGAATGCAGTCTTTCCATTCCAGCAATTCACCGCGAGAATGATACTAGTTATGATTTTTTTGATCGAGCAATTGACAATTTATCAGGACAGGGTTTTCAGGAGGTTTGTAATTACAGCTTGCGATCAGGCGAGGAAATAAAGAATTGGTTTCCCCAACTGGAGAATGAAAAGATTGGACTTCATAACCCACTCACCGCAGACCATACGCATGTTCGCCCTTCTCTTTTACCGGGGTTGCTAGATTCATTGGCCAATAACCAAAAAAACCTCAATCCCCTATCTCAGGTATTTGAAACGGGAAGAGTTTTCCAATCCGGTCCACGGGGTAATGTAGAATTACTGAGCGTTGGTCTTGCCCTGTTTCCAAACTCAGTAATAAGGGAATGGAAAGAAACTGAAGAACTTGATTTTTTTGACCTGAAAAGAATAATCCATCGCCTTTTTCATGGTACTGGAATTTCTTTACCCAAGAAAAAATGGTGTCCAATTGAAGACAGTTCTCCGTGGCAAAATAAACATGCCGCGCGAATAGGAGATGTTCATCAAAATAAAATTGAAATTTCTTCCGGCATAATTTCTCTTCAATTATCTAAGCAAAAAGAAATAAAAGGCCCAGTTTTAGCAGTGGAAATAATAATCGACCCGATTCTGCTTACCAAGAAAAGAAAGAATAGTACATTCCAGCCATTTTCCACATTTCCGCCTGCGATCAAAGATTTGGCTCTTGTGGTGGATCAGTTCGAACCTGCCGAAAAAGTCCGTTCCTCTCTTGAGTTAATTGCCTGCGAAGTAGCGAAAGGAAAGTTCGAGGTGGATCCTGTAACCATTTTCGATCTCTTTTCCGGAAAAGGAATGCCAGATAATAAAAAGAGTATCGCATGTTCTATGCGATTTCGTTCTCCGGATCGGACTTTGGGTGAGAATGAGGTCAATGCCGCATTTGAAAAAATTGTTGAAAAAATTGAAAACAATACGCCCTACTCTTTAAGGACATAATTTATGAGTGAATCTGCCCCCAACCCCATGGACATCGACTATGTTTCCAACCTCGCTCGTATCGAGCTCACCAAGGAAGAAAGGGAAAAGTTTCATCATCAATTGGGAGATGTGTTACAATATTTCGAAAAGCTCAAAGAGGTCGAGGTGGAGGGAGTAGAACCTACTGCTCATGCATTTCCTCGTTTTAATGTATGGGATGAAGATATAGCCAAAGATCCATTCTCAGTAAAGCAAGCCATTCAAAACGCCCCCCAATCAAGGAACAGTCAAATTGTAGTTCCTAAAGTGGTGGAAGATTAAAGTAATGAGTAACGCTAATATTGTCAGTAAAACCGCAGTCGAACTGTCCCACTCACTTTCTGAAAAAGAATTGAGCTCACAGGAAATTGCCCAAGCATACTTGGAGCAAATTGACCGGGTGGACCCACAGGTTCATGCCTTTCTTCACCGCGATGATAACGATTTCCTCGCACAGGCAAGTGCTTCTGATAAAAGAAGAGCAGAGGGCAATATCTTAGGTCCCTTAGATGGCATCCCAGTAGCGATTAAGGATGTAATTTCTGTCCAAGGACAACCGCTTACTGCAGCCAGTAAGATTCTAGAAAATTATATTTCTCCCTACGATGCCACCGTTATTAGAAAACTGAAAGCTGCAGGTGCCGTAATTGGTGGCCGATTGAATTTAGATGAATTCGCAATGGGCTCATCCACTGAAAACTCTGCTTATGGCCCCACTCGAAACCCATGGGATTTTAACCGTGTACCTGGGGGAAGTAGTGGTGGAAGTTCTGCAGCAGTAGCTGCTCGGGAAGCACCCCTGACCCTGGGCTCTGACACCGGTGGTTCAATTAGGCAACCCGCTTCTCTTTGCGGAGTTGTGGGAGTTAAGCCAACTTACGGGATGGTTTCTCGTTATGGTCTTGCTGCTTTTGCTTCTTCCCTCGATCAAATTGGTCCATTTTCTCAGACAGTTGAAGATGCCGCCCTTTTACTGGAAACGATATCCGGACATGACCCGCTTGACTCCACAAGCTACCCGACTGAAGTACCCCAATACAGCGCCGCAATCGGAAATTCCTTACCCCCCTGCACTCTGGGTTTACCCAAAGAATTTTTCGGTGAAGGCATCGATGATGAAGTCAGGAAAGCAATTGATCAAACTATCGAATTTTACCGGAGTCTGGGACATAAGATTGTTGAAGTATCATTACCAACAACTGATTTAGCAGTTCCCGTTTATTACGTAATTGCTACTGCGGAAGCATCCTCCAACTTGGCACGCTACGATGGCATTCGATATACCTCACGAAGTGAGCAGTCAGAAAATGCAATCAATGTTTACGCAAAAAGTCGTGGCGAGGGTTTTGGTGAAGAAGTAAAGAGGCGGTGCATATTAGGTGCCTATGGATTAAGTAGCGGGTATTACGATGCGTATTATTTAAAAGCCCAAAAAACAAGAACTCTGATCCGTGAAGACTTTAATCGGGTATTTGAAGAGGTGGATGTAATATTGACCCCCACTGCACCAACTCCCGCTTTTAAATTTGGGGAGAAAAGTAATGACCCTATTTCGATGTATCTTAGCGATATCTTTACTATATCCACTAACCTTGCTGGTCTCCCTGCCCTTTCTGTACCTTGCGGGTTTACTCAAGCAGGTCTTCCGATTGGTATGCAATTGATTGGTCAGGCTTTTGAAGAATCCAATCTTCTTTCAATTGCTCATGCCTACGATCGTGAACATCTTTTTGGCTGCAAATCACCAAATATTTGAAACCGGGGAGAAATGATATGAAATTTGAAGCTGTCATAGGACTTGAAGTACATGTTCAATTAGATACTAAGTCTAAAATGTTTACCCGCGTACCATGCGGCTTTGGCAAACCGCCTAACTCACTAACTGATCCGGTCGTATTGGGATTACCCGGTGCACTGCCAGTCATGAACCGTGAAGCAATTGATAAATCCATTAAGGTTGGACTTCTTCTGGGATGTAAGATTGCACCTGTTTGTAAATGGGATCGAAAGAATTATTTCTATCCGGACATGCCCAAGAACTACCAAATTACTCAGTTCGACCAACCGATCTGTGAAGGGGGGGAAGTTGAAATCGAACTACCTGGCGATTCGCCGGCAGTAATGGGCGAACATCGCATGGTCAAGCTCACTCGTATTCATTTGGAAGAAGATGTTGGTAAGCTGACCCATTATGAAAATGACAGCCTGGTCGACTATAACCGGGCGGGTTCCCCACTCTTGGAAATAGTGAGTGAACCGGATATGTACTCACCGGAAGAAACTTTTTCTTTCCTTACTTCACTAAGAAACTCTCTAATTTATGCTGGAATTTCATCCTGTGATATGGAAAAGGGACAACTCAGATGTGATGCCAATATTAGCGTCCGACCGGTTGGAACCAAAACGCTGGGCACGAAAGTAGAATTAAAAAACCTCAATACGATTTCGGGTGTTAAAAATGGAGTGGAATACGAAATAAAACGCCAAATTAAGGCAATCGAAGAAAAAGAGGAAATAGTACAGGAAACAAGAAGGTGGAACCCAGATCAACGCTATACCACTCCTATGCGTTCCAAGGAAATGGCTCATGACTACCGATATTTCCCTGATCCCGATTTGATGCCCGTGAAAATTGATCAGGCTTGGGTCGATGGAATTGCAAAGCAGGTACCCGAGAAACCATTTGATAAACAACGTCGGTATATGACTGAGCTAAATTTACCTTATTCTATAACCTCAGCACTTTGCCCTGATTTTTCTCTTTGCCAATATTTTGAATTGGTTGCCTCACAAACAAATGACCCCAAAAAAGTGGGCAATTGGGTTGTGAATGATTTACTACGAGAACTTTCAAACGCAAATTCCGAGGCAAATTCAATATCGATCGAAGAATCTCCTGTCACTCCGCAACACTTAGCCGAACTGGTCAACTTAATTGAGCAGGGGGTAATTTCCAATAATGTGGCAAAAGAACTTTTTCCAGAAATGTTCTCCTCCGGAAAAACTGCCACCACCTTGATCAAAGAAAAAGGTTTGGAGGTAAAATCAGATCAGGTAGAGATCGAAAAAATTTGCACCCGGGCGATTGAAAATGACCCCGATGCTGCCCAAAAATTTAAGGATGGAAAAGAAGGGGCAATTAATGCCTTGAAGGGCTTTGTGATGAAAGAGACTCGTGGACAGGCTAACCCGAAGGTCGTGGATGCAATGTTGCGCGATTTACTTCTAAAATAATTGGTACTCTAAGATTTGAACTAATTGAGACCGAGTCTCAAAAATGGCTTTATTTTTTTCTCCAATTCTGTAAGGTTAGTTTTTTAAGATGTTACTTTCTAACAAAATACCCTTCTCCTTTATTTTGCTTACTATTGCGGTCCCCTTAGTCTTTGGACAAGTCAAGGAAACCCATCAGATTATTGAAGAATGGGTGAAGACAAAACAAATATTTTCCGAGGAGAAAAGTACTTGGAAGTCAGAAAAAGCAGCTCTGAATGACATTGAAGGTGCGTTGAGTAAAGAAATTGAAGAACTGGAAAAAAAACTTCTTCAATTCGAAAAAGAGAATGTAGGCGCTGCCCAACAAAGAACAGAACTTACAAACCGCAAGGAAAAGGCGAAGGATGTATCGCTTCAATTCTATAACGGAATGCAAAAAATTGAAAAAGAAGTAAAAGTGACCAATAATTTTTTGCCATCTCCACTACGGGATAGATTATCTGTATTTCAAGAAAAAATAGACAGTTCGCAAAGCAACAGCCTTCCTCTTCGCAAAAGACTGGAGGCATTGGTTGCACTACTACAAAGCATTCACCTTTTTCATCGGGCAGTCCACTTAGAGAGGCAGGAGTTTAGTTTGGACGACGGAAAGTCTCGGGAATTCCGGGTAATTTATTTTGGACTGGGAGTCGCCTATTTCGTCAACGAATCAGGAAATGTAGCGGGTTGGGGTAAACCTTCAGACCAGGGATGGAGTTGGACCCGACAGGATGAACTGGCCAAAGAAATTTCGAATGGAGTCTCCATAATGGAAAATCGTGCCCTCCCCCGTTTTCTCGAACTTCCGGTTTCCAATCCTTCTCATTCGGTCAAGTGAAAATACGGATCATATTCTTTCTGTTTTCGACCTGTTTCATTTCAAATCTGAGTGCACAGTCAATGGACTCGGTTCAACGCGAGGCAAAAGCGGATTTAAAAGAAGCAATTGTTTCGCTGGCAGAACTTCGGGAGCAAATTGAAACAGAAAAAATTCCTTTGGCTCGAAGAGTTTCAATACTGGAAGGCAAGGCCAGAAAACTGAGGGGAGAACTGGAGCATTATCTTCGGTTGCGCGACAATCGTGAAGCAAGTTTATTACAACTTGAAAAGGAAGTAAAGGAAAGCGAAGCAGATTTAGATTACAGTATTAATCTGTTTAATGATTACATTTCGAGTTGGCACCATGGTAATCCACCCGCAGAACAGGAATTGTGGTCTCCTCAACTATCCCCTTTGTTATTGGATCCCCAAAAGAAGGCAACACGGGAGGAATCACTCGACTCATTTTTTCGGGCAACCTTACTTTCAATCGAGGCCATTAGTCTATCTGCAGGTGGCATTTCTTTTTCAGGGGATGCGATTGTGCCTCCTGAAGGAACTCGGGAGGATGGCACATTTTGGTCAATTGGGCCCACCATTTTCTTTTCTGGAATCAATGGATCTGCAGGGTTTCTAGAAAGAAGTTTTTCGTCAATACAAAGTCAAAACCTGAGTCTTTCCTCCCAATCCGTTCTGTCCAGTGAACCCGCGAGACTGGTTCCCGCATCCACATCAACCTCAGATTTAATTAATCAGGCAATACAAATAGAATCCGCGAACCAGGAGGTCGTCATTCTAGCCATGGATCCAACTTTAGGGAAAGCACTCGTAATGGAAAAAGGGGAACTTTCCGTATTTGAAGAACTACAAAAAGGTGGAATTTGGATATATCCAATACTATTTTTTGCGGTCCTTTCCTTCATCATCGCAGTAGTCAAAGCCTTTCAAATAATCAAAGTCAAGCTGCCCAAGAAAGTCGCCTCTTTGGAGGGTAATTATAGTGGTCCTTTTGAATTACTGAGAAAAACATCGAAGGGGTATCAGGGTAAGAATCCAGAAATCTTGGAAGAAATTCTTTACGAGGCGATTATTGACATGCAAGTAAAACTTGAGAAAGCATTGCCCCTAATCGCGGTGACCGCAGCCACAGCACCCCTCCTCGGACTCTTGGGGACAGTCACCGGAATGATTGATGTCTTCCGGCAAATTACCAATTTTGCAAATCCGGAAAATAGTGAACTTGCCCGAGGCATTTCGGAAGCCCTCGTCACTACAAAATTCGGATTGGTGACCGCGATTCCATCGCTGATCGCTCATGCATTATTAACTCGCAGATTACAGGGTATCATCTCCAAAATGGAAGGGTTCTCTGCCAGGTTAGTCAGATTAAAACAGGAGAACTTGGAACAGCATTCGGAAGATTCGAGCGATGACTCAAATTCTTGATCTTTGGTACCAGGCAACCTTAGTGTGGGAAAAGGGTGGAATATTGATGCCCACATTGGCAGTTCTTTCTCTTTACACCTATTTTATTGCCTTCGATCTATGGTTTCGTCTGCGAGCGATCGTACCCCGGGATTTGCAATCCTTTCCCCGAGAAAGATGGGGTGCATTTCAGGGAGGTGGGCGAATTAATCAGATCATGCACTACTGTTTGTACGATCATCAAGATTCGAGGGAGACCAAAAAGAGATTTGAACAGGTTAGGTTGATGGATGGTTCCTACCTTACTCGAAGGCTTCGATTCCTTCTTGTGCTCGCCACTGCCTCCCCCCTTATTGGCTTACTGGGAACGGTGGGAGGAATGTTACGAACATTTGACGGGTTGAGCATGCAAGATAGTTATAAAATGGATTTGGTAGCCAGTGGAATCTCGGAAGCTTTGGTTACAACACAGGCAGGATTACTGGTAGCAATTCCGGCACTAGCATTTTCCCATCTACTGAAGCGTAAAAAAAAGGATTGGTTACACTGTATTAACCGCCTGGAGAGTATTTCCCTTAGGCAGATCAAAAACCTAAATCCAAGTTTATGAAATTAAGGAGAAGGTCGAACCTGGACGAAGAGGATGAATCGATCAATGTATCTCCATTAATTGATGTGGTTTTTATTCTGCTTATCTTTTTTATTGTATCCGCCACATTTGTCACCCTGCCGGGAGTGGATGTAACAAGGCCCAGAGTTGAAAAATCAACTTCTTTGCAAAAAAATTCCGTATTGTTTGCCCTCTCTGAAAAAAATGAAATTTTTCATGCTGGTAAATCTGTACAATTAAATGAAGTGGCACCACTGATTACGCAGGCGATTAAAGAAAGAGAAAAACCAGTTGTGATTCAGGTTGATCAATGGGCAGACGCAACGCTTCTCGCAAAAATTGTTTCTGCGGCAAAAAAAGTAGCCCCCTCTGTTTCACTTGCCACTTTAAAGAACAGATGAAAAGAAAACCCACTATTTTTCAAAAGGAAGAAACAGAAATTAATGTATCTCCTCTGATCGATATGGTCTTCATTCTACTGATCTTTTTTATTGTCGCCACCTCCTTTGTTAATGAAGTTGGTATTACCTCGAGCTACAAGGATTCAAATTCCCAAACCGATAGTAAAAGAAAACCTCTTTCCTTTAACTTGCCGGGATCGGGGCAAGTTTTACTCGATGGCAGCCCAATTGGACTGGAAGGCGTTGCTCCAAAAGTCCGAAATTCTTCCATCTACGAAGCTCCCTCAGTAATCATTCAAGTCTCAGGCGGTGCCAAGGCAGGTCTGGCCACACAGGTAATGGATCAGGCATTATTGGCGGGTGCAAAAGCGGTCAAGTTAACTGCGGTTTCCAAATGAAAAAAGTATCAACAATTGATTGGATACCTGGAATTGAGTCCGAATCAAAGGGGAGAAGCACCAAGAAAAGCTTACTCTTTTCTATCGTGGTATCATTTGGTTTATTTTTCCTGCTTCCTCTATCTGAGTTTGTAAGAACAGAAGAATGGATTGTACGCGAAGTTGAATCCATTCCATTTCAATCCCCTCCTCCTCCCAAAACAAAATTGGAAAAAAAGGTGGAGGATTTAATTGAAAAACAATCCACTCCACGGCCCTTACAATCGACGCCTCTTAAGGTAAAGATCGAATCGTTATCTCCCAACCTGGAAGTGGGACCGGGAGATTTCAAGGCGGAGTTCTCTCTCCGTGAATACAATCCTGCGGCGAGCGGGTTGGAAGGTGAATTGGTCTTTGCATTGCATGAGTTGGACCGAACGCCCAATGTTCTCAAAAGAGGTGCACTTACCTACCCTCCTCATTTGAAAAGAAAAGGACTGGAGGGCGAGGTTAAATTATTAGTACAAATTAATGAGAAAGGAAGAGTGAAAGTTTTAGAAGTCGTTTCATCCACCCATCCAGATTTCAATAAATCATCAATAAAAGCCGCGGAAGGTTCGACCTATGAAGCCCCAAAAAGAAATGGTGAAGCGGTGCAGGTTCAGTTTTATTTACCCATTCGATATAGTCTACTTAATCAATGAAAAAGATATTTTTTTACTGTAGTTGCCTCCTTTATTGTTCTTTCTTAGTTGCCGTGCCCCCCTCGCACGAACTAACCGCCGACTTTTGGAATAGTCCCAGTTTTGTCCGTAGTTTCATGGGGGACTATGGATTTAGAACTGAGATAGAACCCAAGATAAGTAAGAGTGAACAATCAATCCTTAGGGAGGTGGTCGCAAAAGCAGAAAATCAATTAGAGGAAGCGATTATTTATCTGGAAAAGAAAATGGATGATAAATCCAGTGCTGCATTACATTTTGCTTTGGGAACAATGTACTACCAAAACGGGCGACTGACTCGATCTGAAGAAAGTTACAACCTTGCAATAAAGAAATTTCCCTCCTTCTTAAGAGCCTACAAAAATCTTGGATTTGTCGGACTAAGCCTGGGTAATTTTGAGGGAGCGGCAAAAAACCTGTCTCGATCGATCAGTCTTGGCGAAGGGGATGGAGTTACCTATGTGGCACTGGGGTACTGCCACTACATGCGACAAAGATTCATGTCGGCAGAAAATGCCTACCGTATGGGAACACTCCTTTCCCCTGAAAGTAAATATGCTCAAAATGGCTTAGTAAACTGCCTGATTGAAACCAACCGATTTTCGGAAGCACTAGCCCTGCTGGATGAATTATTGGCAGCACAGGCAGATGATGTGATTTGCCATCGAGCTCGAGTTCACGCACTTCAGGGATTGGGGAAGGAAAGGGAGGCCGCGGTTGCAATGGAAACTCTGAAAAGAATGGGTCAGTTAAAAACCCAGGACCTTCTTAACCTAGGGGACCTTTATCATAATTTAAACCTCTACGAACTTTCACTTCAGAACTATCAACTCGCCATTGAAGAGAAGGAAAGAATTTCCCTGAACAGATATGTGCGTGCAGCAAGTATTTTAATGAGCAGAGCCTCTTATGAGGATTGCTTTCATTACCTAGAAAAAATTCAACAAATATTTGGTTCCGGTTTCACTCCGGAGGACGAAAGAAAAGTATTACTGCTGAAAGCGGAAGTTTTGCAAGCTACTGGGCAAACAAAAGAGTCGACTGACATTCTTCGAAAAATAGTGGAAATGCATCCACTGGAAGGAAAAGCACTCATCATGCTTGGACAGCATGCATGGCAGGAAAAGGATTATGTGCTGGCAGCTTTACACTTTGAACGAGCCAGTAAAATTGAGGAGTTTGAAGTTCCTGCACTGATCGAACATGGGAGGATGATGGTAGGAATCCGTAATTATGAAAAAGCGGTTCGGCTTCTTGAACGGGCAGAGGATATTGATCCCCAACCCCGAATCAGCCGGTTTCTCGAATCCATTCGCAACTTACTTCTTACCGCTCGGGTTCGACTGTAAGACGAAGGAAAACCGACTTGCAACGCATCAACATATCATGATATGTTGATATGAAAATGACAAACGGTACTTCGATTTCGAAATTATTCAAAAGTGAGAATCCTATTTTCTCGTTAGAATTTTTTCCACCCAAAAATGATGCAGGAGGAGATAGAATTCTCAAAACTGCAGCGATACTAAAACCATACAATCCAGATTTTGTCTCGATTACATATGGTGCAGGGGGAAGTACCCGGGAGACCACAATGCAATATGCACGAATCCTTAAAAATGATTTTGGGTTTGAAGTGATGCCCCATTTAACCTGTGTCGGACATACTCAGGATGAACTACTTAAAATCCTTGAGGATTTCTCTGAGGAAGGCTTCTGCAATATTATGGCGTTGCGCGGCGACCCTCCTCAGGGAGAAAGTCAATTTCAAGCAGTCCAAGGAGGTTTATCTTACGCCACAGAACTTGTCGCACTGATAAGAAAATACTTCCCGCACTTTGGAATTGGGGTGGGAGGATATCCTGAAAAACATCCAGAATCTCCCAGTAAAAAAGAAGATTTGTATCACCTCAAAGAAAAAGTCGATGCCGGTGCAGACTTTATTACGACTCAGCTATTTTTTGATAATGAGGTCTATTTTCAATTCGTAAAAGATTGTAAGGATAATCAAATTGATATCCCTGTCCTACCGGGCTTACTGCCCGTCTTATCAATGGCACAGGTACAAAGATTTTGTAAAATGTGTGAGGCAACTCTACCAGTATTACTCCACGAAAGGTTACAACACTCGGAGGAAGCAGATCAGCCTGCAGTCGGTTCCAACTGGGCAAAAGAACAGGTACAGGATCTTCTTAAAGGAGGAGCACCCGGATTTCATCTCTATGCACTTAATCAGTCGGCAGCGAGCGTGGAAATCCTGGAAGGAATCAAAAAAGCATAACCAATCAACAGGTTTAAAAACCTGCGACTTCTACAATCTCTGCCTTTTCCTTAAGCTGGTCGAGAAAAGAGTCGAATTTCGTGTCTTTCTTTCTTTCTCCGAGGTACTCAATTATTTTTTCTTTTACCTCGCTGAAAGGCGTCATCTCAGCTTCCTTACGCTCATGGAGTTGTATTATGTGAATGCCAAATTGAGTTTTAATTGGCTCACTGATATCACCTGGTTTTAATGCAAACACTGCTTTTTCAAAGGGTTCCACCATCCTCCCTTTTCCAAATGTGCCTAAATGTCCCTCGTTTTGTGCGTCATCGGATTCCTCCTGAACTGCTTCTTTGAAGTCCTTTCCTCCGATGATTTCTTTCCTGAGGGAAATAATCTTTTTCTCTGCTTCCTGAAATTCATCCTCTGTCTTTGCCATTTTTAAAATATGCGAAGCAGTAACCGTAACTTCTGTCTCAAACAAATCGGGCCTGGCCTCGTAGTATTTCTGTGCCTCTTCCTCTGATACCGGCTCACAGGTTGTCTCCTCTTCAAGTAACCGGTTAAATTGACATTGGCTAATGATTTCCTTTTTTAAGTCATCCTGAGTTTTGATTACCGGGTGCTTTCCCTTGGAAAATGCCTTTTTACCTCCATTTTGACTAATCCATTGCTTCATTCCCAGACTCACTTCCTCCGCATCAATTTCATAGTCCCTGGTTTGACTCTCCTGCCCCATTAGAGACTGATCGATCATTCGATTCTTAGCCAAGTCCAGCGCCGCTAATTGGATAACTTCTCTCGGTTTACCCGGCATTGTCTTTTCTACCTGTTCAAAAAGAGACTGTGCCTGTCTTTCAATCGCCCAATCTGGAATTATGTGTTCATTTACTTTTACTGCCATGCTGCTTTCCCTAACTTGAATATGAAAAAAGAACAAGTCCGAAGAGTACATTTAGGATTTTAAAGGGAAGCCTATCTCAATTTCGTCTCAATAAAATTGACCCGTTTTATAATGGTGTTTAATAATTGGAATATAGTGATAAAATTATTGATGTAATGAAACTTTGTGACAAGGAAACATGGGAAAGTTTTTCCGACTTTCTGGCCAGCAAGGGCTTGCGTGTAACTGGACAACGAAAGGGAGTACTCGAAGCATTGTTTCGACAATCGGGTCACTTTACTGCAGACCAACTTTTGCAGGATGCACAAAATCTAGATGACACTGTCTCCCGAGCAACTGTGTACAGAAACCTTCCCTTATTGGTTGAAAGTGGAATTATCCGAAAAGTTGACATTGGAACCGATAATAAATTTTACGCCCTGAATGGTAGGTCTGATACATTTAAAGCACAAGTGGTATGCTCAAACTGCAATAAGATTTTTGATATTGAAGCCCCTTTTCTGGAATGGTACGGAAAAACAGTTTCCGAAAAATTAGGTCTTGATGTAAAGGACCAGAGACTTCAGGTACATGCAGAATGTCCCGATTTCAAAAAGAATGGCTCGTGCAAAAAGACCAGTTGAAAATGACAGAGGCACGAGAGAACATATTTGACTTAAAACTCTTCCGTCACCAAGAGGGTGCACAGACTCTTAATCCCCAGCAGGAAGAAATTGTAAGGCTTAAACAAGAAAAGAATGCCGTTATTTTGTGCCATAACTACCAAATTGAATCCATTCAACAGGTTGCAGACTATGTGGGTGATTCCTTGGGTCTGGCAAGACAGGCAGCTGAAACTGAGGCTGAGATTATTGTTTTTTGTGGAGTTCACTTCATGGCCGAAACAGCCAAGATTCTCAATCCTACAAAAACGGTTCTTCTACCCGATATTGATGCAGGTTGCTCCCTATCAGATTCCTGCCCGGCGCATCAATTAGAGGATTACAAAAAAAAGTTCCCCGAAACCTATGTTGTTGCCTATGTTAATTGTTCAGCCGGTGTAAAAGCACTCAGCGATGTTATTTGCACCAGTGGTAACGCGGTTCAAATCGTCAATAATGTGCCGAAAGATAAAGAAATTCTCTTTGTTCCAGATCAAAATCTGGGTCAGTGGGTAATGAGCCAGACCGATCGAAAGATGAAGCTTTGGCCGGGGAGTTGTTATGCGCATGTACTCTTCACAAAGGAATCTATCGAACGCTGCAGGCTCGAACATCCTGGTGCTCCTGTTGTGGCGCACCCTGAATGTGTGGAATCAGTCCGAGACTTATCCGACGAAGTTTGTAGTACCGAAAAAATGGTTCACTATTGTAAAAATAATTCTTCCGATAAATTTATTATCCTTACTGAAACGGGAATGATGCATCGCCTTACCCGCGAACTTCCCGATAAATCATTCATTGCAGGACCCACAGGTAATTGTGCCTGTAATGATTGTCGATTCATGAAAATGAATACTCTTCCTAAATTAGTAAAGTGCCTAGAAACAGGCTCTCCAGAAATCATAATGGACGATTCAATCATAGAGAAAGCAAGAGTTCCCATCGAACGAATGCTCGATTGGAGTTAGTTCGCTTTTGTATAAAAGGCATTCGGACGAGTAGCTTACTACTGAATCCAACCGAGATCTGCTTTTTTTGTTCAGATCTTAAATTATAAGCACTTCTCAATTAAATTCAGTAGCGAGTAACTTTAATTGCCGCATTTGAATAAGGTCCCTTTCCCTTTTGCTTTCCCGCTTCAATTAAATCTGGCATATCGGGATAAGAAACTAGGAAATTATGTTCATCCACAAAATTGAAGACATAATGAGTGGCATCTTTGGGTAACTCTGCACGCAAACGGTTTCCCTTTATTTCCGCTTTCGATAAGTACCATTCTTCACTTTTCTCTCCCCCATTAAGAGTGTAAACCAAATGCCCTTTCACCACATGAGCTCCCCTACTTTTAAACTGTGCCCAAACCGAACGGCTTTCTAGATCGATTCCATTTGCAACTCCAATACATACTGTATCCTTATGTAAAAGATTTCCTTTATAATGTGGGTTTTGATAAGGATAGGATGCATTCATTTCATCTAACCTGTAAAATAACTCTTTCCTCATCTGCTCCCCCTTCTCGGGCATTTTCGCAATTAAGTTTCTGGCTTCTTCAATATCTATTCGTTTGGATAAAGTAGGATATTCCTGGTACAATTGATAAAGTTCCAGTCTGGGCTTTTGCGGCATATAATTATAAATTAACTTCCAACCATTTTCTCGCAAGGTGGATTGTTGAGCCACTCCATGGGGAAAGTGCCAGACCATTGAATCTCTTATTTCTCCATGACTGTTCTTTACTAAGTTTGCAGAGTGGGGATCAGTCTCTAAGAAATTTTTCAAATCGGAGCCATCTAAATTTTGCACTTGTGGCCTTTTGGTTCCCGTCCAACTCAAAATTGTCGGATAAAAATCCAAGCCATTAACCATCACATTACTTTCCTGGTTAGCTTTAATCTTTGGACCGCTAATCATAAACGGAACCCTTACCCCACCCTCTTTCAAGTTTATCTTCCCCTTATCCA
This sequence comes from Opitutales bacterium, assembly GCA_029252505.1. Classification (GTDB taxonomy): domain Bacteria; phylum Verrucomicrobiota; class Verrucomicrobiia; order Opitutales; family Seribacteraceae; genus Seribacter. The sequence goes on from JAQXBH010000213.1 coordinate 24,627, forward strand.
AGGGATAGTTGTCGGTAATGATTTCACCCGGCACTCGTTCCATTCCACCATTATCTGAAGTCAGTATGATGTAAGTATTCTCGATTAACTTGTGCCCCGACCAGCGCGGATCATCAGTCTCCTCAAGGTAATGAATGACCATTCCCAAATAGTGATCAAGCATTTCAACCATCGCACAATAGTAAGGGTTTTGCTGTCCCTTCAATTCCCAACCGATTGGATTGGTGGGGAAATCCACACTCAACTTGTCGCAATATTTTTTAAGTAATGCCTTACTACGGGAATGAATTGGCGTATGAACGAGCCAAGCTGCATAATAAAGAAAGAAAGGCTTACCTCTATTTTCTTTGATAAATTCAATTGCATCCAAAGTCGTTTGGTCTTTGGGAAAACCATACTGATCGAGCTGATAGCGATCATTATTTCCCCGACTGGCAAAATCCTTCAGGCGATTGGGGCTCATCCTACGACTTTCGCCGAGATCACGGCGTGTAAAGTCAAATCCTTGATCATTAGGTTGGGGGAATGCATTATGATCAATTGCCATATGCCACTTGCCCGTATGCCCGGTCACATATCCATTTCCCCGGAGAGCTTCTGCAATGGTTACCTCTGATAACTTCATTCGTCCGCTGTACCACGGGTCCATTACAGGATGGGCAGTTTTATTGTACGGTGTGGGAGGATTCCCTCCCACCACATGAGTCTTTTGCGCAACCGCGGGGTGTCTACCACTCATGATCGCACAACGGGTAGGAGCACAAGTGGGAGCCGGTGAATAACCCTGACGAAAAAGTACTCCTTTTTTTGCTAATGCATCGAGATTAGGTGTTTCCATAGGGGAACTTTCGTCAATGTCATAACAAGCCACATCCTGCCACCCCAAATCATCCGCCAAAAGTAAAACAACATTAGGGCGACCCGGACGATCTTGAGATAAAACCGGAAATATAAACCCAAATAATGGGAGAAGAAAAAGGGAAACAACTAAGGATTGTAAAAGATTCATCAACTAACAACTAATGTAAGAATGGTACGAGTTAAGACATTAAGCTAAAGTGTACCAAAAGAAAAACTATTCAAATACTAACCATGAAAACAAATTTTGACATTACAAAATAAAAAAACCTCGAGAAATAAACTGGTTACAAAGAATACAGATGCACTGGTTTTAAGAATATGAATATTTTCTACCCATTGATGAAAAATACTCATGGAAGTTTCTTCTATGTTTAAATAATAAAACTAAGTTTAAATGAATTAATTTTATGTTTTTTCGTAATAAATTAATTAATAAACACGAGTACTTAGATTACATAGAATTAACGGACTCATAAAACTCATTTATGCAATTTTAAAATTTGACATATTCAACTGAATGCATAATCATGTGAAATGTCGTAAGAATCAGTAAATAACAGCAACATTTTACCAAAGTCACAACACACTTAAATACTCGCAACCATAAATTACTCATGAACACAGAATCAAACGAAAATAAATTGATAACCCTCACGCAAGCTGCATATATACTTGGATACAAGAGCTACAGGTCGATAAACAAATTAATTAAAGAAGGTCATCTTAGAACTTTCAACCTACCTGGCACAACGAGAAAAAGAGTTAATTTTACTGATGTAATGAATCTCGCGACACCAGAGAAGCATTAATTAAAAATATCACTATTCGACATAATAATTAACTTAAGTTTTCAAAAATTGAATTGCACTATTCCAACAGGCACTCCACAATTACACCCATCTCTTCTCATTTTTTCTCATTTTTTCGCATAAAAACAACTGCACAATTCACCAATACAGCATATATTAATTGTCAACAATCCGCATCATGCACTACACGCCAAACACAAAAACTAGTTCGAAGCAAAAGAGTGAAGAAAAATTCCTCAATTACTCCGATGCTGCAAAATTAATTGGTTACCGCTCGTACACTAAAATATCTGAGTTTGTTAATTCAGGCGTAATCAATTCCTACTCGATTCCATTATCGGAAAGGAAAAGGGTAAAGAAAAGCGAGCTTGTCAGTTTAGTTTTCGAATCATCCGTACAAAAACCTTTATACTAACCAGGGCAGTCCTTACAAGTGGCGTTACTCATGCTACATCGTTTCAGGACTATCTATACTTATAAAGTACATGCTAAGTTTAACCTAAAACGATCAGCGAATTTAAATAAGTGCATTTTATGCTATTGCAAACTATTTGCATTTATATTGAAAGTCGTCTATCTATGTTAGCACCACTTATTGCTCCGAGCATAATCCTTCCGTTATTAGTATGTGGTCGTTTTGCTAATAAGACTGCAGATGAAACTATTTCCTGTACCTGCGATAATCCTGAACAATAAATCTAAATGAATGAATCAATAAACGAGCATCTGGACCGATTCATAAAAGTTACTGAAGCGGCTGAAATATTAGGGTATGCACACTATCGGTCTGTCATTATGCTGATCGAACAAAATATTCTAACTTCCTATAAACTTCCACATGTCGCCCGTAAAAGAGTTTTACTGAGCGAAGTCCTGAAACTAATTGAGAAGGAAGAGCAAAAATCTCCCGAGGAAATTAAGAAAAGCAAAAAGAAAAGAGGGAGAGGAAGACCAAGGAAATTTGGTTAAACCAGGAACTGGGTATTTTGTTAAGTAGACTATACTGTGCTCCTGTCAACTCATCATACCAAGTAAACAGATAATATCCCAAACCGTCCACACAAGGATACTCTAGTTGATTAAATAATCAATGGGTGAAATTTTCAATATTTTGTATTTCGATCTCATAACATATTTGTTTGTTAAATCCCTTTATTTTCCATCAA